>CBIFVW010000111.1:0-11786 GCA_966186155.1 uncultured Sphingomonas sp. | reverse complement strand
ACGCGCACCTTCACGCTGACGCTGACGGGGGAGATTTGATCGGGGGAGGCTTTGGACCGCCATGCTCCTGAACCTCTTTCAGCCAGCGCGCGCGGAGCAGCGCTGGGCGGCCGGGGATCGGCGCGTCGAGGAAGGTGGCGCTCCGGATCCGGTCGAGCCGGAAGGTGCGGAAGTCGGCGCGCAGCTCGCACCAGGCGACGAGGATCCGGCGCGCGTCGAGATAGCCGATCAGCAGCGGCCAGACGGTGCGTTCGGTGAGGCGGCCCTGTTCGTCGGCATAGGCGATGTCGAGCTTCTTCGCGGCGCGGATCCAGGCGCGGAGCTGCGCTGCGTCGAGGCCGTCGACCGGTCGATCCCAGGCAGGCGCGGTGCGCGCGGTGGGATCGGCGAGGAAGGGGCGCATCTCCTCGGGGAGGACGCTCTCGACCTTGGCGAGCACGTCGCGTGCGGCGCGGGCGAGCGCGGGATCGGCATGGCCCGCCACCCAGTGCGCCCCGAGCGCGACCGCGTCGATCTCGTCGGCGGTGAGCATCAGCGGCGGCAGGTCGAATCCGTCGTCGAGGACATAGCCGACCCCTGCCTCGCCGCGGATCGGCACGCGCTGGCCGATCAGCGCGGCGATGTCGCGATAGACCGAGCGCTTCGAGGTCTCGAGCTCCTCGGCGATCGCGTCGGCGGTCACCGGGCGCGTGGTACGGCGGAGGATCTGGACGATCTGGAAGAGACGGTCGGCCTTGCGCATGCGGAATGTCCTACTGCCATGCTGCTGACACCATGCTGGCAGCAGCATGGCAGTAGGTCGAGTCCGTGAACCGAAAAGGGAGATTCGAGATGATGAGGACCTATCACGGCAGCTGCCATTGCGGCGCGGTCCAGTTCGAGGCGGACATCGACCTCGCGGCGGGGACGGGCAAGTGCAACTGCTCCTATTGCCGCAAGCGGCGCAACTGGGGCGCGCTGCTCAAGCCCGACCAGTTCCGCCTGCTGGCGGGCGAGGAGGTGCTGGGCGACTATCAGTTCGGCACCAAGAGCGGGCATCACCGCTTCTGCACTCGCTGCGGAGTCGCTCCGTTCGGGCACGGGCACGTGCCGGAGATCGGCGGCGACTTCGTCTCGGTGCAGGTGCTGTGCCTCGACGACGCGCCGCTCGACGCGCTCGAGGCGGCGCCGGTCAACTATGCCGACGGGCTCAACAATGCCTGGTGGCAGGAGCCGGCGGAGAAGGGGATCCTCTAGACGCCGGCCGCGGTCAGCCGGTCGAGCTGGTCCCTGGTGAGCGCGACGTCCCAGGCACCGAGCAGCTCGTCGAGCTGCGCGACCGAAGTGGCGCTGGCGATCGGGGCGGTGACGCCGGGCTGGGCGGCGAGCCAGGCGAGCGCGAGCTGGGCGAGCGTGGCGCCGGTCTCCGCCGCCACGTCGTCCATCGCGGCGAGCATCGCGGGGCCCTTGCCCTCGAGCAGCGGGGTCATGCGATTGCCGCGGACCGACTGGCCGAGATCGTCCTTGCTCCGGTACTTGCCGGTGAGGAAGCCCGAGGCGAGGCCGTAATAGGGCACGCAGCCGATATTGTGCTGGACGCACAAATCCTGCAGCTCCCCTTCGAAGCGGTGGCGGCTGACGAGGTTGTACTCGTTCTGGAGCGCGCGATAGTGCGGCAGGCCGTCGCGCGCGGCGATGTCGAGCGCGGACTTCAGGCGCGCGGCGTGGAAGTTGGAGGCGCCGATCGCCTTCACCTTGCCGGCCCGGATCAGCGTGTCGAACGCAGCGAGCACCTCTTCCTGTGGTACCGACTCGTCGTCCTGATGCGCGAAATAGAGGTCGATCGTCTCGACGCCGAGCCGAGCCAGCGATTCGTCGCAGGCCGCCAGGATGCGCGCAGGAGCGAGCTTCTCGCCGCCCGCGCCGGCGAGCATGCCGACCTTGGTCGCGACCTGGACCTTGCCGCGCTTGCCCGAGGTCCGCAGCCACTCGCCGATGATCGTCTCGGACTCGCCGCCCTTGTGGCCGGCGACCCAGGCCGAATAGACGTCGGCGGTGTCGATCAGCGTGCCGCCGGCCTCGGCGAAGCGATCGAGCACCGCGAAGCTCGTGGCCTTGTCGGCGGTCCAGCCGAAGACGTTGCCGCCGAGCACCAGCGGCGGCGTGAGGATGCCGCTCGTGCCGAGTTCGCGCATGGTCATTCCGCTGCTCCGTTGCCCTGGCTGGCGTTGATGTCGATCGCGGCGGCGGCCTCGTCCAGCTGGCGCGCCTCGCTGCGGCTCAACCCGCCATTGTCGTCGCCGGATCCGCCGCCGCAGCCGGCGAGCGCGAGGAACAGGAGCAATGGTGCGAGGCGCATGCTCAGTCGGTGATCTCGTCGCCCGAGCCGCCCGCGTCCGCGGCGTTGCCGGCGGGCACCGGCGCGGCCTGGTCATAATTGGACTCGGCGGCATCGAAGGCGGAATTTTCGGCGGCGTTCACGTCGCTCACTGCCTCGCCCATCGTGTTGCTGTCGCCGGCGACCTGCTCATTGGCCTCGGCGGCTTCGTTCTTCGCCGTGTTGCAGGCCGAGAGCCCGAGCACCGCGGCCGCGGCGAGCGGGAGGATGAACGCCTTGCGCATGCGGATTCCCCTTTCGATTGGATCGTGCCAAGGGGCTAACCGACAGCGGGACTCCCGCGCAACCCGCCACAGCCGCGTTGACCTGATATAAAGATATCTTTATATCTATAATCCGAATGAACCAGGCCCTCGCCATCTTCCGCGCATTGGCGGACTCGACGCGGCTGCGCATCCTCGCGCTGGTTCGCTCGATGGAGCTGAGCGTCGGCGAGCTGGCGCAAGTGCTCGGCCAGAGCCAGCCGCGCGTGAGCCGGCACGTCAAGATCCTGTGCGACGCCGGGCTGCTCGAGCGGCGCAAGGAAGGAAGCTGGGTGTTCGTCGGCCTGGGCGCCGACGGCAAGGTGCGGCCCGTGCTCGATGCGCTCGACCGCTGGGACGAGGCCGATCATTGGGCGGTGGCCGACGAGGCGCGGCTCGCGGCGGTGCGTGCCGACCGCGCCGCGGCGGCGGCCGACTGGTTCGAGGCCAATGCCGCGCAATGGGACGCGATCCGTTCGCTCCACGTCGCCGAGAGCGAAGTCGAGGCCGCGATGGCGAAGGCGCTGGGAGACGCGCCGGTCGGCTATCTGGTCGATATCGGCACGGGCACCGGCCGCATGCTCGAGCTGTTCGCGCCGCGGGCAGAGCGCGCCCTGGGGATCGATCGCTCGTCGGAGATGCTGCGGCTCGCGCGTGCCAAGCTTTCGGAGCGAGGGCTCGGCAATGCCGAGCTCCGCCAGGCCGATCTCTATGCGCTGCCGCTGCAGGACGGCGGCGCGGATCTCGCGATCCTGCACCACGTTCTCCATTTCGCGCAGCAGCCCGGGGCGGCGATCGCCGAAGCCGCGCGCGTGCTGGGATCGGGCGGGAGGCTGCTGATCGCGGACTTCGCGCCGCACGACCGCGAGGAGCTGCGCCAGCGCGACGCGCATTCGCGGCTCGGCTTCTCGGACGAGCAGGTGCTCGGCTGGTTCGAGGCGCATGGACTCGCGCCGATCCAGATCGAGACGCTCGAGGGCGGCGAGCTGACGGTGAAACTCTGGCTCGGCCGCAAGACCGGGCAATCCAAGGAAAAGGTGAAGGCCGCATGAGTATCGTGGACCCGCTGGCGGCGCCGCTGTTCGCCGACGTGGCGGGCGACATCGACGTGTCGTTCGAATTCTTCCCGCCCAAGACCGAGAAGATGGAAGAGACGCTCTGGGAGTCGATCGAGACGCTCTCCCCGCTCGGGCCGCGCTTCGTGAGCGTGACCTATGGCGCGGGCGGGTCGACGCGCGAGCGCACGCACAACACCGTCGCCCGGATCGCGCGCGAGACGCCGCTCGCCGCCGCGGCGCATCTCACCTGCGTCGAGGCGACGCGCGAGGAGATCGATGCGGTGGCCGAGGAATATTGGGCGGCAGGGGTGCGGCACATCGTCGCGCTGCGCGGCGATCCGCCGCGCGCCGGGGAGAAATATGCGACGCATCCCGGCGGCTATGAGAATGCCGCGGCGCTGGTCGAAGGCCTGCGCAGGCTCCATCCCTTCGAGATCTCGGTCGCGGCCTATCCCGAATGCCATCCGGACTCGCCGAGCCCGGCGGCGGACATCGACAATCTGAAGCGCAAGATCGACGCGGGCGCGACGCGGGCGATCACCCAGTTCTTCTTCGAGCCCGAGACCTTCCTGCGCTTCCGCGACGACGCGGCCAAGGCGGGGATCGCGGCCGAGATCGTGCCTGGCATCATGCCGGTGATGAACTATGCGAGCGTGGTGCGCATGTCGGCGATGTGCGGCACCGCGGTGCCGGGATGGATGGAGCGGCTGTTCGAAGGGCTCGACGAGCATCCGGCCGCGCGCCAGCTGGTCGCCGCGACGCTGGCGGCGGAGCTGTGCCGCAAGCTCTATGCGGGCGGCGTCCGGCAGTTCCATTTCTACACGCTCAACCGGGCGGAGCTCAGCTACGCGATCTGCCATTTGCTGGGGGTCAGGCCGAAGATGGGCGCGGCAGTGGCCGCCGCTTAGGTTTTGATCGTCATCCCGGCCTTGTGCCGGGATCCACCGGGCCGCACGGCGCCGGTGGTGAGGTTCTTGCAGGAGCGGTGAAGCCACCGCCTGCTGCACAGTGGACCCCGGCACAAGGCCGGGGTGACGGAGTAAGAGACGTGAACGCACGCGAGAAACTGCTGGCCGAGGCGCGCAAGCGCATCCTGATCACCGACGGCGCGTTCGGGACCGAGATCCAGAACTGGAAGCTCGACGAGGCCGCCTATGCCGGCTCGCTCGGCCTGTCCTACGATCAGAAGGGCAACAACGACATCCTGGCGCTGACGCGGCCCGACGTTCCCGAAAGCATCCATCGCGCCTATTTCGAGGCGGGGGCGGACATCGCCGAGACCAACACCTTCTCGGCCAACCGGATCAGCCAGGCGGACTATGGCGCCGAGCATCTGGTGCGCGAGATCAACTTGGAAAGCGCGAAGCTCGCGCGGCGGATCGCGGACGAGTTCGAGGGCCGGGACGGCCGTCCGCGCTTCGTCGCGGGGGCGCTCGGGCCGACCAACAAGACGCTGTCGCTCAGCCCCGACGTCAACGATCCCGGATATCGCGAGATCGACTTCGATTATCTGAAGGACGTGTATCGCGAGCAGATCGACGCGCTCGTCGAGGGTGGGATCGACTTCGTGCTGATCGAGACGGTGTTCGACACCTTGAACGCCAAGGCGGGCGTGATGGCGGCGATCGAGGCGGGCGAAGCGCTGGGGCGCGACTTGCCGATCATGCTGTCGATGACGCTGACCGACCTTTCCGGGCGCAACCTCTCGGGCCACACCGTCGAGGCCTTCTGGCACGCGGTGCGGCACGCGAAGCCGGTGACGATCGGGCTCAACTGCTCGTTCGGCGCCGAGCAGCTGAGGCCGCACGTCAAGACGCTGGCGGGCATCGCCGACACGCTGATCATGGTCTATCCGAACGCGGGCCTGCCGAACGAGCTCGGCGCCTATGACGAGCTGCCCGAGACGACCGCTTCGCTGGTCAAGGAATGGGCCGATGCCGGGCAGGTCAACATCCTCGGCGGCTGCTGCGGATCGACGCCCGCGCACATCGCGGCGATCGCGAAGGCGGTGCAGGGGCTGCCGGCGCGTGCGATCCCGACCCCCGAGGTGCGGACACGGCTGGCGGGGCTGGAGCCGTTCACGATGGCGGCATGACCATCAGATCCTCCCCTGGAAGGGGAGGGGGACCGGCGAAGCCGGTGGAGGGGTAGCTCTCCACCAGCGTCCGGCCCGCGGATAACCACCCCTCCACCAGCCTGCGGCTGGTCCCCCTTCCCTCCGGGGGAGGAATTAGGAACTGGAAATGACCACCACTCCCTCCTCCACCAATTTCGTCAATGTCGGCGAGCGCACCAACGTCACCGGATCGGCGGCGTTCAAGAAGCTGATCATGGCCGGCGACTATGCCAAGGCCGTGGAGGTCGCGCGCCAGCAGGTCGAGAACGGCGCGCAGGTGATCGACGTCAACATGGACGAAGGCCTGCTCGACGCGCACGCGGCGATGACGACCTTCCTGAAGCTCATCGCCGCCGAGCCCGACATCGCGCGCGTCCCGGTGATGATCGATTCGTCCAAATGGGACGTGATCGAGGCGGGGCTGAAGTGCGTCTCGGGCAAGCCGATCGTCAATTCGATCAGCATGAAGGAAGGCGAGGCGCAGTTCCTCGAGCATGCGAGGCTGTGCATGGCGTACGGCGCCGCGGTGGTGGTGATGGCGTTCGACGAGACCGGCCAGGCCGACACCCGCGACCGCAAGGTCGAGATCTGCGAGCGCGCCTACAAGCTGCTGACCGGCATCGGCTTCCCGCCCGAGGACATCATCTTCGACCCCAATGTCTTCGCGGTCGCGACGGGGATCGAGGAGCACAACAACTACGCCGTCGACTTCATCGAGGCGGTACGCGAGATCAAGGCGCGCTGCCCGCACGTCCATATCTCGGGCGGGCTATCGAACCTCAGCTTCTCGTTCCGGGGCAACGAGCCGGTGCGGCGGGCGATGCATTCTGTGTTCCTCTATCATGCGATTCCCGCGGGCATGGACATGGCGATCGTCAATGCCGGCCAGCTCGACGTCTACGACACGATCGAGCCCGAGCTCCGCCAGGCCTGCGAGGACGTGATCCTCAACCGCGATCCCGAGGCGGGCGACCGGCTCGTCGCGCTCGCCGAGAAGTTCAAGGGCACCGACGCGGTCGCCGAGAAGCAGGCGGCCGAGTGGCGCGGCTGGAGCGTCGAGAAGCGGCTCGAGCATGCGCTGGTCAAGGGCATCGACGCGCATGTCGTCGAGGACACCGAGGAGTGCCGGCTGAAGTTCCCGCGGCCGATCGAAGTGATCGAAGGGCCGCTGATGGACGGGATGAACGTGGTCGGCGACCTGTTCGGATCGGGCAAGATGTTCCTGCCGCAGGTGGTGAAGTCCGCGCGCGTGATGAAGAAGGCGGTGGCGCATCTCCTCCCCTTCATCGAGGCCGAGAAGGAAGCCGGCGCCAAGGCCAAGGGCCGGGTGGTGATGGCGACGGTCAAGGGCGACGTCCACGACATCGGCAAGAACATCGTCGGCGTGGTGCTCCAGTGCAACGGCTTCGAGGTGGTCGACCTGGGGGTGATGGTGCCCTGGGCCGACATCCTCAAGGCCGCCAACGAGAACGACGCCGACATGATCGGCCTGTCGGGACTGATCACGCCGAGCCTCGACGAGATGGTGACCGTCGCGGAGGAGATGCAGCGCGCCGAGATGACGATGCCGCTGCTGATCGGCGGGGCGACCACCAGCCGCGTCCATACCGCGCTCCGGATCGAGCCGGCGTACAAGGGGCCGGTGGTGCACGTGCTCGACGCGAGCCGCGCGGTGGGCGTGGCGACCGCGCTCGTCTCCGACACGCAGCGCGACGACTATGTCGCCAAGGTCGCAGGGGAATATGCCGGCATCCGCGCCGCACGCGAGGGACGCGGGCAGAGCGAGCTGCTGCCGCTCGACAAGGCGCGCGACAATGGCTTCGACGCGGACATGAGCCTCAAGCCGGGCAAGCCGCGCATGCCGGGCGTGCACGGTTTCGACGACTGGGACCTCAAGGATCTCAGGAGCTATATCGACTGGACGCCCTTCTTCCGCGCCTGGGAGCTGGCTGGGGTCTATCCATCGATCCTCGAGGACAAGGTGGTGGGCGAGAGCGCGCGCTCGCTGTTCAACGACGCGCAGAAGATGCTCGACCGGATCATCGAGGAGAAATGGCTGACCGCGCGCGGCGTGGTCGGGCTGTGGCCGTGCCGGCGGGAGGGCGACGACATCGTCGTCCATGTCGAGGACGAGGAGCATGTCCGCCTGCCGATGCTCCGCCAGCAGATCGCCAAGCGCGAGGGCCGGGCGAACATGTGCCTGGCCGACTTCATCGACCGCAACGGCGACTGGATCGGCGGCTTCGCAGTGTCGATCCATGGCATCGAGCCGCATCTCGCGCGCTTCAAGGCGGCGATCGACGATTATTCGGACATCCTCCTGAAGGCGCTGGCCGACCGCCTCGCCGAGGCGTTCGCCGAGCGGCTGCACCAGTACACCCGCACTGCGCTCTGGGGCTATGCCGAGGGCGAGCAGCTCGACAACGAGGCGCTGATCCGGGAGCAATATCGCGGCATCCGCCCGGCGCCCGGCTATCCTGCCTGTCCCGAGCACAGCCTGAAGCCGATCCTGTTCAAGATGCTCGACGCGCATCACAAGACCGGCATCTCGCTGACCGAAAGCTTCGCGATGCTGCCGACCGCGGCGGTCTCGGGCTTCTATTTCGGGCATCCCCAAGCCGAATATTTCGGCGTGGCGCGGATCGGGCAGGACCAGCTCGAGGACTATGCGGCGCGGCGCGGCGTGAGCGTCGAGCAGGCGACGCGCTGGCTTCGGCCTAATCTCGATTAGTTTTCTCGGATCGTTGCGCGCACCGGAACGTTCTGACGGCGTCACGACTGCGGAGCGCGCATGGCCGATCCCGAGAAAGAGAAGGAAGAGCAGGCGCAGTTCCCCTCGGTCGCCAAGCAGCTCGGCCCGGGCCTGATAACGGGCGCGGCGGACGACGATCCCAGCGGCATCGCCACCTATTCGCAGGCAGGCGCGCAGTTCGGCTACGGGCTGACGTGGGTGATGCTGCTCACCTATCCGCTGATGTCGGCGGTGCAGCTGATCAGCGCGCATATCGGCCGGGTGACCGGGCGGGGGCTCGCCGCGAACATGGTGCAGCTGCTGCCGCGCTGGCTCGTGCTGCTGCTCGTCGGCATGTTGTTCGTCGCCAACACGATCAACATCGGCGCCGACCTCTCCGCGATGGGCGACGCGGCCCAGATGATGGTGGGCGGCGACCGGCATGCCTTCACCATCGGCTTCGCGCTGCTCAGCCTCGTGCTCCAGGTCTTCATCCCCTACAGCCGCTATTCGCGCGTGCTCAAATGGCTGACGCTGTCGCTGCTCACCTATGCCGCGGTGGCCTTCGCCGTCCGCATCGACTGGCGTGCCGCGGCGCATGCGGTGGCGATGCCGCGGATCGAGGGCGGCGCGGCGATCACCACGATCGTCGCCTTGTTCGGGACGACGATCAGCCCGTATCTCTTCTTCTGGCAGACCGCGCAGGAAGTCGAGGAGATCGAGGAGGATCCCAAGGCCGAGCCGCTCCGCAAGGCGCCCGAGCAGGCGCCGCGCGAGATGCGGCGGATGCGCGTCGACACGCTGGTGGGCATGGGCTTCTCGAACCTGATCGCGCTGACGATCATGGTCGCCACCGCCGCGACGCTGCACGCGAACGGCAAGACCGAGATCGGCACCGCCGCCGAGGCGGC
The DNA here is from genome assembly GCA_966186155.1 of uncultured Sphingomonas sp. Taxonomy (GTDB): domain Bacteria; phylum Pseudomonadota; class Alphaproteobacteria; order Sphingomonadales; family Sphingomonadaceae; genus Sphingomonas. The sequence goes on along the minus strand of CBIFVW010000111.1, from coordinate 2,351 downwards.
CGAGGCGCTGCGCCCGGTGGCGGGCGACTTCGCCTTCCTGCTCTTCGCGATGGGGATCGTCGGGACGGGGCTGCTCGCGGTTCCCGTGCTCGCGGGATCGGCGGCGTTCGGGGTGGGCGACAGCTGCGGCTGGAAATGCGGGCTCGAGCACAAGGTCAAGGAGGCGAAGGGCTTTTACGGCGTCATCGCCGCGGCGACCCTGCTCGGCATCGCGATCAGCTGGTCGGGCATCCCGCCGATCCAGGCGCTGTTCTGGAGCGCGGTGATCAACGGCTTCGTCGCGGTGCCGATCATGGTGGTGATGATGCTCCTCGTCTCGCGGCGTGGGACGATGGGCCGGTTCCGTGCCTCCCGGCCGCTGCTCCTCCTCGGCTGGGCGGGCACGTTCGTGATGGGCGCGGCGGCAGTGGCGATGCTCGTCTGGCAGTGACGCCTCCGGGCTTGGGAGCCGCGCCGGTCGGTGCTAGGCGGCCACCATGCTCAACCTGACCGACATCACGGTGCGCCTCGGCGGACGCACGATCCTCGACGGCGCGACCGCCAAGCTGCCGCCGCGCGGGCGGATCGGCCTGATCGGCCGCAACGGCGCGGGCAAGACGACGCTGGTCAAGGTGGTCGCGGGGCAGCTCGAGCCCGATACCGGCGCCGCCGAGATGCCGCGCGGCGCCCGCATCGGCTATATCGCGCAGGAGGCGCCCGGCGGCAGCGCGACGCCGTTCGAGACGGTGCTGGCGGCCGATACCGAGCGCGCGGCGCTGCTCCACGAGAGCGAGACCAGCCACGATCCCGACCGATTGGGCGAGATCCACGAGCGGCTGAACGCGATCGACGCGCATGCCGCGCCCGCCCGTGCGGCGCGCATCCTGGTGGGCCTCGGCTTCGACGAGGAGGCGCAGCACCGGCCGCTCGAGAGCTTCTCGGGCGGGTGGCGGATGCGCGTCGCGCTGGCGAGCCTGCTCTTCTCGCAGCCCGACCTGCTGTTGCTCGACGAGCCTTCGAACCATCTCGACCTCGAGGCGGTGCTGTGGCTCGAGGATTTCCTGAAGAGCTATCCGGCGACGATCCTGCTGGTCAGCCACGAACGCGACTTCCTCAACAATGTCGTCGATCACATCCTCCACTTGGATCGCGGCAAGCTGGCGCTCTATCCGGGCGGCTATGACGCGTTCGAGCGGCAGCGCGCCGAACGCCAGGCCCAGCTCGCCTCGGCGCGGGCCAAGCAGCAGGCCGAGCGCGAGAAGCTGCAGGACTATATCCGCCGCAACTCGGCGCGCGCCTCGACCGCGAAGCAGGCGCAGAGCCGCGCCAAGGCACTGGCCAGGATGCAGCCGATCGCCGAGCTGCTCGACGATCCGACGCTGCATTTCGACTTCCCCGATCCCGACGAGCTGCGCCCGCCGCTGATCACGCTCGACATGGCGACGGTGGGCTATGGCGAGACGCCGATCCTCAAGCGGCTCAACCTGCGGCTCGACCCCGACGATCGTATCGCGCTGCTCGGCCGCAACGGCAACGGCAAGACGACGCTGGCGCGGCTGCTCGCGGCGCAGCTCGCCCCGATGGAGGGGGCGATGAACGCGAGCGGCAAGATGCGCGTCGGCTACTTCACTCAATATCAGGTCGAGGAGCTCGACCGGACCGAGACGCCGCTCCAGCACATGACGCTGCTGATGAAGGGCGCGAGCCAGTCGGCGGTGCGCGCGCAGCTCGGGCGGTTCGGCTTCTCGGGCGACAAGGCGACCACGCTCGTCGGCAAGCTTTCGGGCGGCGAGCGGGCGCGGCTTGCGCTGGCGCTGATCACGCGCGACGCGCCGCACATGCTGATCCTCGACGAGCCGACCAACCATCTCGACGTCGATGCGCGCGAGGCGCTGATCCAGGCGCTCAACGCCTATTCGGGCGCGGTCGTGGTGGTGAGCCACGACCGGCACATGCTCGAGATGACCGCCGACCGGCTGGTGCTGGTCGACCAGGGCACCGCCAGGGAGTTCGACGGCAGCCTCGACGACTATATCGCCTTCGTGCTCGCCAAGGACGCCGCCGATGCGGGCGGGGGCGAGGCCAAGGCCAGCCGCAAAGATGCCCGGCGCGCCGCCGCCGAGGCGCGCGAGAAGGGCAATGCACTGCGCAAGGCGGCGAAGGCGGCCGAGGCCGAGCTGGCCAAGCTCGGCGAGCAGCGCAGCGCAGTCGACCGGGCGATGTTCGATCCCGGCTCGGCCGAACCGGCGCTCGCCAAGCTCACCATGACCGAGCTGATGAAGCGCCGCGCCGAGCTTTCGGCAGCGATCGACGCGGCCGAGGCGGCCTGGCTCGAGGCGAGCGAGGCGCTGGAGGCGATCGCGGCCTGAGCC
>CBIFVW010000110.1:0-11816 GCA_966186155.1 uncultured Sphingomonas sp. | reverse complement strand
GCGTCTCGACGTCGAGGTCGTTGGTCGGCTCGTCGAGCAGCAGCACGTTGCCGCCGCGCTTGAGCATCTTGGCGATGTTGACGCGGTTGCGCTCGCCGCCCGAGAGCTTGCCGACGTTCTTCTGCTGGTCCTGGCCCTTGAAGTTGAACGCGCCGACATAGGCGCGGGTCGACTGGTCGTGGCCGTTGACCTTCATGTAATCGAGCCCGTCCGAGATCTCTTCCCAGACATTCTTCGAAGGATCGAGATGGTCGCGGCTCTGGTCGACATAGCCGAGGCGGACGGTCGAGCCGATCTCGATCTTGCCGCTGTCGGGCTGCTCCTGGCCGGTGATGATCTTGAACAGCGTCGACTTGCCGGCGCCGTTCGGCCCGATCACGCCGACGATGCCGCCGGCGGGCAGCGTGAAGGAGAGATTCTCGAACAGCAGCTTGTCGCCATAGGCCTTGGAGATGTTCTCGACCTCGATCACCTTGCCGCCGAGCCGCTCGGGGACCTGGATGACGATCTGTGCCTTGCCGGGCGTGCGGTTCTCCTGCGCGGCGACGAGCTGGTCGAACTTGGCGATACGCGCCTTCGACTTGGTCTGGCGGCCCTTGGGGCCCTGGCGGATCCATTCGAGCTCGTCCCGGATCGCCTTCTGGCGCCCGGACTCCTCGCGCTCCTCCTGCTCGAGGCGCTTGGCCTTCTTCTCGAGATAGGTCGAATAATTGCCCTCGTACGGGAAGTACTTGCCGCGATCGATCTCGAGGATCCAGCCGACGACATTGTCGAGGAAATAGCGGTCGTGGGTGATCATCAGCACCGCGCCCGCATATTCCTTGAGGTGGTTCTCGAGCCACTCGACGCTCTCGGCGTCGAGATGGTTGGTCGGCTCGTCGAGCAGCAGGATGTCGGGCTTCTGGATGAGCAGGCGGGTGAGCGCCACGCGGCGCTTCTCGCCGCCCGAGAGATTCTCGACCGGCCAGTCGCTCGGCGGGCAGCGCAGCGCTTCCATCGCGATCTCGAGCTGGTTGTCGAGCGTCCAGCCGTCGACTGCGTCGATCTTGCCCTGGAGCTCGCCCATCTCCTCCATCAGCGCGTCGAAGTCGGTGTCGTCCTTGGGGTCGCCCATCTCGGCCGAGATCGCATTGAAGCGATCGACCATGTCGGCCACCTCGCGCGCGCCGTCCTTGACGTTCTCGAGCACGTTCTTGCCCGGATCGAGCTGCGGCTCCTGCTCGAGATAGCCCACGGTGATGTTCTCGCCCGGCCAGGCCTCGCCCGAGAAATCCTTGTCGACGCCGGCCATGATCTTCATCAGCGTCGACTTGCCGGCGCCGTTGGGGCCGACGATGCCGATCTTGGCGCCCTGATAGAATTGCAGGTTGATGTTGCTCAGCACCGGCTTCTGCGCGCCGGGGAAGCTTTTGGTCATGTCCTTCATGACGAAGGCGTATTGGGCGGCCACGTGCGGGGTCTCCGTTTCGAAATTCTGGTGCTGGAAGGCTCGGCGGCGATGTAGCGACGGGCCGGGCGATTGGCAACGCGCGCGTCGCGGAAACAAAGTGGAAACGCACGTGCGCATTGGCAAATGTTTCGGCGGTGGCTAGCAATCCGCCCATGACCAAGCGCCTCCTGCTCGCGGCCGCCGCCGCGCTCGCCCTTCCCCTTCCCGCCCTCGCCCAGGCGACGCACGACGCAGCCGCGCTGCGCGACGCCGCGCTCCAGGACGACGTGGCATGGGACGTGGTCGAAGGGCTCACCACCGAGATCGGCCAGCGCCTCGCCGCGACCGAGGCGGAGGCGCGCGCGCGGGCCTGGGCGGTGAAGAAGCTCACGGCGCTGGGCTTCCAGAACGTCCATGTCGAGACCTTCCGCATGCCCGTCTGGGTGCGCGGCGAGGAGAAGGCCGAGGTCGTCGGCGCCTCGGCGCAGAAGCTCGCGATCGCGGCGCTTGGCAATTCGGGCTCGACCGGGCCCAAGGGCGTCGAGGCGGAGGTCGCCTATTTCCCGACGCTCGCCGATCTCGAGGCCGCGCCGGCGGGCAGCCTCAAGGGCAAGATCGCCTTTGTCAGCCACACGATGACGGCGACGCAGGACGGCTCGCAATATGGCTATTTCGGCGGCGTGCGCCGCGCGGGGCCGAACCTCGCCGCGACCAAGGGCGCGGCGGCGATCCTGATCCGCTCGGTCGGCACCGATCATCACCGCAATCCGCACACCGGCGTCACCAACTGGGCCGAGGGCGTCAAGCCGATCGCCGCCGCGGCGCTCTCGGTACCCGACGCCGAGCAGCTCGAGCGGCTGCTGAAGCGCGGGCCGGTGCGGCTCAGGCTGCTGGTCACCCCCGAATTCAAGGGCGAGGCCGAATCGGGCAACGTCATCGCCGACGTGCCGGGAAGCGACCCTAGCGCCGGCATCGTCCTGATCGGCGGCCATCTCGACAGCTGGGACCTCGGCACCGGCGCGATCGACGACGGCGCGGGCGTGGCGATCACCACGGCCGCGGCCAAGCGGATCATGGACGCCGGCCGGCCGCGCCGCACGATCCGGGTCGTCTGGTTCGGCGCCGAGGAAGTCGGCGGCTTCGGCGGCGACGCCTATGCCAAGGCGCACGCGAACGAGCGCCACGTGCTCGCCCAGGAATCGGACTTCGGTGCGGACCGGGTCTGGAAGTTCGAGGTCAACCTGCCCGACGGGGCCAAGCCGATCGCCGACCGGCTCGCCGCCGCGCTCGCGCCGCTCGGCATCTCGCGCGGGCGTCAGGTCGCCGGCGGCGGCACCGACGTCGCGCCGGTGATCCGCACCGGGGTGGGCACGATCGCCCTGTCGCAGTCGGGGCTGCGCTATTTCGACTATCACCACACGCCCGACGACACGCTCGACAAGATCGATCCCGAGCAGCTTCGCCAGAATGTCGCGGCCTGGACCGCGATGCTCGCCGTGACCGCGAACGCGCCCGAGGATATCGGTCCGGTCCAGCCGCGCGGCGGCGAATAAGGGAACCAACGGGGACCTCGGCCATTGATGGCCGCCGCCGGGCAACATTTGGGCGAAAAAATGTCTCGAATTTTGCGCTGCGGTGAATTTGCGATTGACGCAAACGCAACGACCGCTATTCCAACGGTTCGCGACGGCGATCGGGCCGGAAGCGAAACGTTTGAGTTCCATTGGGAGCAACCGAGATGAAGAAGGTCCTCATTGTTGCTGCTGCCGCCGGCCTGATGTCGCTTGCGGCGTGCAACGGCGGTACCAGCAACACCGCCGCCGAAAATGCCGCCGACTCGCACGAGGCGAATGCCGCGATCTACGAGGAAGCCGCCGACAACACCACCAACGCCGTTGCCGAGAACGTCCTCGAGAACGCCGCCGACGTGGAAGAGAATGCCGCCGACGCCGCCGAGGCGAACGCGCATTGATCTCTTGTCGGTTTCCGGCGCGAACCGCCGGGGCTGAGAGATAGGAAGGGCGCTCCCGCAAGGGAGCGCCCTTTTCCGTTGGTGGGCGCCGCGCCTTTCCCTATGCTCGCGGCGAGACGGGAGACGATCCTTGGGGGCACTCGCGACCGACTATGCCGATGCGCCGCCGCCCGCCCGGGCCTGGTGGCAGCATCTCTATGTCCAGGTCCTCGTCGCGATCGCGCTCGGCGTCGCGGTAGGCGCGATCTGGCCGGCGGCGGGCGCCTCGCTCGAATGGATCGGCAATGCCTTCATCAAGCTGGTCAAGATGATCATCGCCCCGGTGATCTTCCTGACGCTCGTCACCGGCATCGCCGGCGCGCGCGAGTTGGGCTCGCTCGGGCGAGTGGTGGTCAAGGCGCTCGCCTATTTCCTGTTCTTCTCGACGCTCGCGCTGATCGTCGGGCTGGTGGTGGCGTATGTCGTCCAGCCCGGCGCCGGCATGCACATCGATCCGCGCGCGCTCAACGCGGCTGCGGTGCATGGCTATGAGGAGCAGGCGCACGAGACGAGCGTGCAGGGCTTCCTGCTCGCGATCATTCCGACGACGCTCGCCTCGGCGCTGACCGAGGGATCGATCCTCCAGGTGCTGTTCGTCGCGATCCTGTTCGGCATCGCGCTCGCCACGGTGGGCGAGCCCGCGCGGCCGGTGGTCGACCTGCTCGAGCGGCTCGGCACGGTGGTGTTCCGCCTCGTCGCGATCGTGATGCGCGCCGCGCCGCTAGGCGCGTTCGGGGCGATGGCGGCGACGATCGGCAAATACGGCCTCGGATCGTTGTGGAACCTCGGCATGCTCGTCGGGACCTTCTACGCCACCTCGCTGATCTTCGTCCTCCTGGTGCTGGGCATCGTGGCGCGGCTCGCGGGCTTCTCGATCCTCAAGCTGATCCGCTATCTGAAGGCCGAGCTGCTGCTGGTGCTGGGCGCCTCCTCGTCCGAAGCGGCGCTCCCCGCGCTGGTCGACAAGATGGAGCGCGCAGGCTGCGGCAAGGAAGTCGTCGGCCTCGTCGTGCCCGCCGGCTACTCGTTCAATCTCGACGGCACCAACATCTACATGACCCTCGCCGCGCTGTTCATCGCGCAGGCGACCGGCGTGCATCTCTCGCTCGGCGAGCAACTCGTGCTGCTAGGCACCGCGATGCTGACCTCCAAGGGCGCGGCGGGCGTCACCGGCGCGGGTTTCGCGACGCTCGCGGCGACGCTGATGGTGGTGCCGTCGATTCCCGTCGCGGGCATGGCGCTGATCCTGGGCGTCGATCGCTTCATGAGCGAATGCCGCAGCCTCACCAACTTCATCGGCAACGCAGTCGCGACCGTGGTGGTGGCGCGCTGGGAGGGCATGCTCGACCGCGATGCGCTGGCCCGGGCGCTCGATGGGCAGGTTCCGAGCGGTCCCGCGCGGATCGCTAGCGAGGCGGACCCGGACTGATCCGCGCGCAGGCGAGCGCGAACCCGGCGATGCAGAGATAGGCGAGCATCGGCACGCCGAACGCCAGCCCCAGCCCCGCCGCATCGGCGATGCGGCCGGTGAGCAGCGGCAGCACCGCTCCCCCGCCGATCGCCATGCAAAGCAGACCCGAGGTAGCGGACGGTGGGGCGTCCGATCGTTGGAGGGTCAAGCCGAAGATGGTCGGGAACATGATCGAGTTGCAGAAGCCGACCGCGAGCAGGCACCAGGCACCCGCCGGCCCTGGAAGCAGCAGCGATGCGCCGCACAGCGCCGCCGCACCCGCGCCGGCCAGAGCGAGCAGCCGCGGTGCGGATACCCGGCGCAGCGCCCAGCTTCCGAGGAAGCGCCCGGCGAGCGCTCCGCCCCAATAGATATTGGCGACGAGCGCACCGGCATCGCTCATCGGCAGCGCCAGCGTGTCGGACTGCGAGAGGAACAGGATCAGCGTGCTGCCGATCGAGATCTCGGCACCGACATAGAGCGCGATCGCGACGGCTCCGACCAGCGCCCAGCGCGAGCGAAGGGCCGCGAGCGCGCCTCCCGGCGAAGGCGGCCCCTCGGCGATCGCGGCGGACGCTATCGTTCGGCGGGCGAGCAGGATGAGCGCCGCGAGCCCGGTGAGCAGCGCCGCCAGCACGAGATAGGCCTGGGTGATCGCAGCGATTCCCTCGGCCTGCGCCGGCATCGCGCCGGGCCGGAACGCCTCCCCCGCCAGCACGAAGCGCGCGCCGAAATGGACGCCGCACACCATGCCGAGCGCATTGAACGAATGCGCCAGGGTCAGCCGGAAATGGCTGCGCTCGGGCGGGCCCAGCGCCGCGGCGAGCGGATTGGCGGCGACCTGTAGCATGGTGACGCCGCTCGCCAGCACGAAGATCGCCGCTAGCACCATCAGGAAATCGGGCAGCCAGCGGCAGAGCTGGATGACGAGGCACCCCGCCGCCATCGTCGCCAGCGCCGCCCAGATCGTCCGTATCGCCCCCAGCCTGGCGAACAGACTCGCCGCGGGGAGCGAGACGATCGCGAAGGCGAGGAACGAAGCGATCTGGGTGAGCAGCGCCTCGGTATAGGACAGGCCGAACACGCGCTGCACCGCCGCGATCAGCGGGTCGTTGTTCGCGCAGATGAAGCCCCAGCCGAAGAACAAGGCCGTCACGCTCGCGAAGGCGAAGCGCGACGGTTCGCCCGGAGCCCTCAACGCGACCCGCGCCACCGGAAGGTCGCCGCCGCATTGGGCGCGAGCGTGTAGGCGAAGCGCCGGCCCTCGGTCTCGACCGTCATCTCCTTCGTCGCGGCGCCCCCGTTGAACGCGAGCAGCACGCGCGATCCGTCCGGGTTGCGATAGGCCACCGTCTCGATCCCGCCCGGCTCGCTGGTCGACGCGATCCGCCAGGCGCCGGGGGCGACGAAGCGCGAGGCATGGCCCAGCGCGTAATATTCGGGATTGCGGGTCACCGCGCCGGTGGCGCCGTCGATCGTCACCACCCCGCGGCAGTTTCCGCATCCGCCCAGGTGCGGCCCGAATTTCTCGTCGAGCGCGAGGTTCCAGAGCAGCACGCCCCGCGCCCAGTTGCGCGGCGCCCCGATCACCAGCGTGCGCACCGTCCAGGCCCAGCTGTCGGGCCAGGCCTTGGACCATTCGCCGCCCGAGCATTCGGTGAAGAACACGTCCTTGTCGGGATACTGGTCGCGCACCTTGCTCTGGGCGGAGACGTCGCCGCCATAGCAGTGCCAGGCCACCCCCGAGACGTGTCGCGCCGCTCGTGGATCGGCGAGGACGTCGAGCGGCTGCTCGGGCTTGTCCCAATTATGGTCCCAGTCGAGGATCTTCGTCTCGAGCCCCGCGCGGGCGAATTCGGGGCCGACATGGTCGCCGATGATCCGCGCCCGCTGGGCGGGGCTCAGTCGCATGCCCGGATAATCCTCCGGCTCGAAATCGGGCTCGTTCTGGATGCTGAGATAGTCGACCGGCCCCACCTCGGCGGCGAAGTCCTGCACGGTGCGGCGGAGATAGGCGGCGAAGGGCGCATAGGCGTCCTCGCGCATCGTGCCCTTGATCAGGGAATCGCTGGTCTTCATCCAGCCCGGCGCGCTCCAGGGCGAGATCATCAGCGCGAGCTTCGAATTGATCGCGCGCGCCGCGCGAACCGTGGGCAGGACGTCCTGCCTCGCCGGCGCGATCGAGAAATGGGCGAGGGTCGGATCGGTCTCGCCCTTCGGGCGGTCGTCATAGCTGTAGTGGCTGCGCGAGAAGTCCGAGGCGCCCACGGTCACGCGCGTGAAGGCGAGGCGGATCCCCGGCGCCGGGCCGAACAACTCGCGCAGCAGCGCGTCGCGCTGCGCGGCGCCCATCCGGTGCTGGATCAGATAAGCGGACGCGTCGGTGATCGCCGCGCCGAAGCCGACCATCCGCTGGAAGCGCTGCTCCGGGTCGACGGTGATCGCCGCTCCGGTCCCCTGCCCTGCCCCGAAGCGCAGCGAAGGCTGCCGCGCGAGCAGCGCAGACCGGTCGGGCAGCGTCAGCCACAGCTCGACCTCGCCGCCGGATGCCGGGATCGCGGGTCGTCCGGCGGGTGTGCAAGCCGAGGCTGCCAGAAGGCAGAGGCCGAACAGAATACGCATCTCTCTCCTCCTCAAGCGGCCGCCCTAAAGCGATCGGCCTAATCGACCCGGACCGATCCGGCTGGTACGATCGCGTGGTCATGAACCCCATTCGCGTCTGGCACGGCGTCACTCCCGCCCGGTTCGAGGAAATACGCGCCTCCGGCGAGCCGGCGGTCCTCAGGGGCCTCGCCTCGGACTGGCCGGTGGTCCGCGCGGCGGACGCCCTCGCCTATCTGCGCGGCGCGGCAATGCCCGGCACCATCCACTATATGCGCGCGCCGCCCGAGGTCGAAGGGCGCATGCATTATGGGCCGGCGATCGGCACGCGCAATTTCGTGCGCGAGGAGACGTCCTTCGCGGCGTTCCTCGATCTGCTCGCCGGGCAGGCGAACGAGGCGAGGCCCGATGCGCTGGCGCTGCAGGGGCTGCCGGCCGCGCAGTTGATACCGGATTTCGCCGACGCGAATCCGATGCCGCTGCTGCCGGGCGTTTCGCCGCGGCTCTGGATCGGCAATGCCGCCAAGGTCGCGATCCATCATGATCCGACCGAGAATGTCGCGGTCGTCGCGGCCGGGCGCCGCCGCTTCACGCTGTTCGCGCCCGAGCAGGTCGGCAATCTCTACATGGGCCCGTTCGATCCCACTCCGGCGGGCGTGCAGGTGAGCATGGTCCATCTGACCGCCCCCGATCTCGAGCGCCATCCGCGCTTCGCCGCCGCGCTCGAGGCCGCGCTGCTGGCCGAACTCGATCCCGGCGACGCGATCTACATCCCCTATCAATGGTACCATCATGTCGAGGCGCTCGACGCCTTCAACCTGCTGGTCAATTATTGGTGGGACCCGGCGCCCGGCTCCTCGCCCTGGGACGCGCTGATGCACGGCTTCGTCGCCCTGCGGAACCTGCCGGCGGACCAGCGCCGCGCCTGGCGGGCGATGTTCGACCATTATGTGTTCCTGGCGAACGGCGACCCCGGCGCGCACCTGCCGGCGGAGGCGCGCGGCGTGCTCGGCGCCACTTCGCCCCAGGCCATCGCGCAGATGCGTCGCCTCCTGCTCGCGCGGCTCCAAAAGGGCTAGGCGGCGCACGTCTTCGTCACGAAATCGGCGTGGCTGGGCATGACGTTCACGCACTTGCCGATCACGGTCTCGATATTGCCGAGGAATTGCGCGATCTGCGCGTCGCTCCGGATGTCGACCAGCGGATCGTAGCCGCGCGGGATCACGCCCTGGCCGAGGAACACCTGGATCCAGCTCTCCTCGGTGAACAGCTCGTCGTCCTCACGGAAGACCCGGCCATTGGCGGCGAACAGATCGATCTTGCGCCGGAGCGTGTCGGGCACCTCCATGTCGCGGCAATAGCGCCAGAACGGCGTGTCGTCGCGCTCGGTGGCCTTGTAGTGCAGGATGATGAAGTCGCGGACGCGCTCATATTCGAAATCGGTCTGGCGATTGAACTCGGCGATCGTCGCGGGGTCGAAGCCGCAATCGGGAAGCAGCTGCACGAGCCGGATCACCGACGACTGGATCAAGTGGATGCTGGTCGATTCGAGCGGTTCGAGAAAGCCCGAGGCGAGACCGATCGCGACGCAGTTCTTGTTCCAGATCCTGCGCCGCTTGCCCGCGACGAACCGCAGCCGGTTCGGCTCCGCCAGCTGCTCGCCGTCGAGATTGCCGAGCAGCTGCCGCTCGGCCTCGGCGTCGTCGACATATTGGCTCGAATAGACATGGCCGTTACCGGTGCGGTGCTGGAGCGGGATACGCCATTGCCAACCCGCGGCGCGCGCGGTGGCCCGGGTATAGGGCGTGAAGGGCTCGGCGCTCGTGCAGGGCACCGCGATCGCACGGTCGCACGGGAGCCAATGGTTCCACGTCTCGTAGCCCGTCCGCATCGCCTGCTCGATGATGAGGCCGCGAAAGCCCGAACAGTCGACGAACAGGTCGGCGGCGATCGTCTCGCCATCCGCCATAGTGACCGATTCGACGAATCCGTCCTCGCCGCGCAACGTGACGTCGGCCACCTTGCCCTCGCGCCGCCGGACCCCGCGCGCCTCGGCATAGCCGCGCAGGAAACGGGCATAGAGGCCCGCGTCGAACTGGAAGGCGTGCGCGATGTGCCCGATCGGCGACTCGCTCATCTTGGGATCGGCGCGCATGAACTTGTTCGCTCGCGCCGCCATGCTGTTGATCGAATAGGCCGAGAAATCGGCGGCGCGGCCCTGGGCGCGCATTTTGAGCCAATATTGGTGGCAGCGCAGCCAGCCCAGGTCCTGGCCGATCACGCCGAAAGCGTGGAAATAGGCGTCGCCCTTGCGTAGCCAGTCGACGAACTCGATGCCGAGCTTGAAGCTGCCCTGGGTACGGCGGACGAAATCGTTCTCGTCGAGTTCGAGCAGCTCGTTGTACTTCTTGATCGCCGGGATGGTCGACTCGCCGACGCCGACGGTGCCGATCTCCTCGCTCTCGATCAGGACGATCTCGTACAGGCCCTGGAACAGCTTGCCGAGCAGCGCGGCGGTCATCCACCCCGCCGTGCCGCCCCCGACGATCAGGATCCGCTTGATCTGCTGCATGCCCCTCCGCCTTCGCTTATCGCGTCACGGTCTCGCAGGTGGCGGGCACATTTGGCAAGGGAAGCAGGCCGAGCCGGCCGGGCTTGGCATAGCTGAGGCCATAGCCCCGGGCGAACTGGACCGCATCGCCCCGCCCCTCGCCGGTCGCGCAGGCCGAGCCCGGCCAGGCGAAGGAAAGCCTTCCGCTGAAGTCGTGACGGCCGCCGACGAGCAGGTCGGCGAGCCCCTCGCCCTCGGTGCCCGGCAGGAACGCCGCGACGAAGGCGTCGGAGAGGTTGATCAGGTCGTTCGCATAGGCCGGCCGACCCGAATAGAGCACCGACACCACCGGCACGCCCTTGCCCGACACGGCCTTCAGCACGGCTAGGTCGGCAGGGTGGAGCGCGCTGTGCATGATCGGCTTGGGCGCGCGGACGTCGCCATTATATTCGGCATAGGGCGTCTCGCCGAGCACCGCGACCACGGCGTCGAAACGGCTCGGATCGACATTCTTCGCGTCTGGCGCATAGGTCACGTTGGACGCGCCCAGCGCGTCGCGCAGCGCGGCGAGCAGGGTGGTGCCGCCCTTGAAGTCCGAATTGCGGTTCTCGGTGCCCTGCCAGGTGAGCGACCAGCCGCCGGTCTGGTTCGAGAGGCTGTCGGCGCTGGCGCCCACCACCAGCACATGGCTGCCCTGCCTGAGCGGGAGCGCGCCCTCGTTCTTGAGCAGCACCGCCGACTTGCGCACCGCCTCGCGCGCCAGCGCCCGGTCGTCGAGCGCGGCGGCGCTGGCGCTGTAGCGGCTCGCGGTGGGCGGACGGTCGAACAGGCCCGAGCGCAGCTTGACGCGGAGGATGCGGGTCACCGCATCGTCGATCCGCGCCATCGGGATGCGGCCCTCCCGGACGTCGGCAGCGGTGTTGGCGATGAACGCCTTCCAATCCTCGGGCACCATGATCATGTCGATCCCGGCGTTGATCGCCTGGGGGCAGTGGTCCTTGGCGCAGCCAGGCACCTGCTGGATACCGTTCCAGTCGGAGACGATGAAGCCGTCGAAGCCGAGCCTGCCCTTGAGCACGTCGGTGAGCATCTCGCGGCTGCCGTGCATCTTGCCGTAATCCTTGCCGGCGGCGACGTCGTTCCAGCTGTTGTACGACACCATCACCGTCTGCACTCCGGCATCGAGCGCCGGATAATAGCCGGCGCCCTGCACCTGGATCATGTGGCGGCGGGTCGCGCGGTTCTCGCCCTGGTCGACGCCCTCGAAGGTGCCGCCGTCGCCCATATAATGCTTGGCGGTCGCCACCACGTCGCCGTCGCCGGCAAGGCCGCCCTGCAGGCCCTTCACCATCGCGCGGGCATAGGACGCGACGATCGCGGGATCGCTCGAGTAGCTCTCATAGGTGCGGCCCCAGCGGCGGTTCTCGCCCACCGCCAGCGTCGGCGCGAACACCCAGCTGATGCCGGTCGCGCGGACCTGCTTCGCAGTGGCGCGGCCGATCCGCTCGACCAGATCGGGATCGTGTGCGGCGCCGAGGCCGATATTGTGCGGGAAGAGCGTCGCGCCCGCGACATTGCCATGGCCATGCACCGCGTCGGTGCCCCAGATCACCGGAACCTGCACCTTCATGTCGGTCGACATCGAGGCGTGGTAATAGGTGTCGGAGAGCGCGGTCCAGGCGCCGAGCGGTGCGTCCTTCTTCATTCCCGGCCAGGCGCCGCCGCCGTTGAGGATCGAGCCGATATAGTGGAGGCGGACCTCGTCGGGCGTGAC
>CBIFVW010000109.1:0-11829 GCA_966186155.1 uncultured Sphingomonas sp. | reverse complement strand
CTGATCCTGTTCTGCCACGACGGCGACAAGGTCGACACCGAGTTCCTCGAGGCGGTGCACCATGCCTTCCCGCGCGCGAGCATCTTCGTGCGCGCCTATGACCGGCGATCGGTGATGAAGATGAAGGGCGCGCCGGTGGCGGGGATCGTGCGCGAGCTGCTCGAGAGCGCGATCGAGATGGCGCGGCTCGCCATGCAGGCGGTCGGAGTCGACGAGGCGGAGATCGAGAAGACCGAGGCCGAATATCGGCGCCGCGACGTGCAGCGCCTGCAGATCCAGAACGAGACCGGCGACGTGCGCGCGGGCCGCGAGGGCATCTTCACGCAAGTGGGCCAGGCGGCGGCGCTCGAGATCGACCTCGAGTCCTCGGGATGAAGGGGCGGCCGTTCCGCGCGCGGATCGGCTTCGCGCTCGAAGGGATCCGTACCGGCTGGGCGCGCGAGGCGAGCCTGCGGTCGCAGGCGCGGCTGGCGGCGCTGGCGCTGCTCGCGCTCCTCGTGCTGCGACCCGCGCCGATATGGTGGGGGCTGGTCGCGCTCGCCTGCGGGCTGGTGCTCGCGCTCGAGCTGCTCAACTCGGCGATGGAGGCGGTGATCGACCTGCTCCACCCCGGCATCCACCCGTCGATCAAGATCGCCAAGGACATGCTGGCGGGCGCGGTGCTGGTGACGAGCTTGGCGGCGCTCGCCGTGGCGCTGGCGATGGTGGCGGACGCCGGGCCGCGCTTCCTGGGGGAGATCGGGCTGTGAGGCTGGTGACGATGCTCGCCGCGCTTTCGGGCGCGATCGCGGTGGCCGCCGGCGCGTTCGGCGCGCATGGCGCGAGCGGCCAGGCGGCGGAGTGGCTGCGGACCGGCGGGCAGTATCAGCTCGTCCATGCCGTGGCGGCGCTGGTCGCCGGACGGATGGCAGCGCGCGTGCCGGCCTGGCTGTTCGTGGCCGGCGGGGCAATCTTCGCGGGGACGCTCTACCTGATGGCGCTGGGGCTGCCGCGCTGGCTGGGCGCGGTGACGCCGCTGGGCGGGGCGGCGCTGATCGCCGGGTGGGTGTGCCTGGCGGTGGGAGCGGCGGGCAAGGCCTGAGCTTGCATCGCGCCCCGGACCGCTCCAGCATGGGACCGGGTCGCGCTTTGGGGGAAGGCGATATGCGGAAATCGGCATCATGGATCTTGGCGGCCGCGCTGGCGGCGCCCGTGGCTCCGGCACTGGCGCAGGAGGGACCCGAAATCTCGGATTCCGCCTATTGCGCGAGCGCCTATGGCGCGCTCGCCAAGGCGCGGACGCGGCGCGCGACGGCGCCGAAGCAGCTCTTCGCCACGGCGGGCTTCTTCTCGATCGATTTCGCGGAGCGGCAAAGGGCAGTGCAGGCGAAGCATCCGAAGGACGGCTTCGCGATCACCTTTCACCAGCAGGCCCTGGAAGAGGCTTTCGACCTTGCCGGCTATGCGGAAGCCGACGGCAAGCCGGTACCCGATGCTGCGAGCGGGGCGGTGACGCTCGCGGTCACCACCGCCCGCCGCTGCGACCGGGACAACGGCTTCAAGCCGATGCTGCTCGAGCGCCTCGCCGCCTCGCCCGCGCCGCCGGTCGAGCCCTATTCCTGCGCAGTCAACTACATGACGATCGGATTGGGGATGAAGGATCCGGCCGCCCAGAAGCAGGCAATGGCGCGCATCGCCGCGATGATGGCGCGCTTCGACCCGGGCATGGCGCAGGACAGCGTTTGGCGCGACGTCGTACGCGAACGGCTTCGCGCCGACGCGCAGGAGCGCAACAAGGCAGTGGGCGCGCGCCAGGTGACGCCCGAGCAGCTCTTCGCCTTCTCGCAGGGCTGCGACCGGCTGCTCGCGACGCCCTGAGCTTCGGCCGATAGGCGAGGGGCCGGCCGACCCTGGGGGTCTATTCGGGGATCTTCCAGGTGAGCCTGCCCTTGGCGCGCGACTTCACGGGCATGCCTTCGTCGTTGCGGGCCGGGAATATCCATTCCTCGCGCCGCATCACGACGCAGGTCGCCGCGTCGAGCGCCGCCGAGCCGCTGGATTCGACGATCTCGCAATCGGTGATCCTCCCGTCGGCCTCGACCACGATCTCGTAGGTCGCGCTGCCCTGCTCCTCCGCCCGGAGCGCGGCGGGGGGATAATCATCCGCGGTGACCCCTGGAGTCCTGGGGAAGCTCGCCGGCTGCGCACCTTCGGTCGGCGCCGCGCGCCAGCCGGCGAGCCGCATCCTTGCGTCCTTCGCCGCGACGATCTCGCGCCCCTTGGCGCGATCCTCCGCCGCCTTGGCGCGATCGAGCGCGAAGATCCGCGACATGGCTTCGGCCCTGCATATGTTGACCGGGTTGGCGGCCAGCCAGACGCGGGCGCGCTCGGGCGTCATCTCGGGCAGGCTGGAGTCGAAGTCCGGAGCCATGAAGGCGTCGTAAAAAATATCGATATCGGGATGATAATCGATGCGCTTGTCCGAGCCCGACGCGATCAGGTCGATATTCTCGAAAAGGCGATCGAGCCCCTGCTCGCACGCGCTCTTCTGGGCCGCCGCCGGCAGCGCGCCGAAAAGCGCGGGCACGCCGAGCGCGGCGGCTGCGATCGCCGTCCTGAACATCTTGCTCCCCCTCTGCTGTCCCCCGGAGGATGCTAGGCCGGGAAGGCGGGCCGATTCAACTGCTCGCGCACGGGATCATTCGCCGGAAGCCTTGCCCGGTTCGAGGATCCGCTCGATGCTCGCCGCCGTGGCCGGATGGTATCCCGCCCTGGCCTCGGCGAAGAACCTGCGCGCGATCGGCTCGCCCCAGTCGCCCTGCCGCATCAGCCCTTCATAGACCGGACGGATCAGCAGGCCGCGGCCGACGCTGCTCACGAACGCCCGGATCGACGGCAGGGCGGGCTCGTAGCGGTTGGCGATCGCCAGCTCGGCCCAGGCCGAGCGGACATAGGCATTGGTCGAGCCCGACAGGTTGAGCGCGTCGTCGAGCTCCTTGAGACGCGCCGGCGTCTGCTGGCGGGGCAGGCCGTTCAGGAAGCGCAGCCATTGCTGGGTCGCCCAGCCGCTGGGCTGGATCGCGCTCGCATGGCCGCCGGCATTGAATGCGGCGAGCTTGGCGTCGACCGCGGCGAGCGTAGCGGACCGCACATGGGTGGCATTTTCGGGAAGCCCGGGCTCGTACGCCCAGCGATCGAGCTGGAGCTTGTCCTTGAGTGCCTCGTCGCCCTTGATCAGATTCGCGCGGAGGTCCGCCAGGAAGCCCGCGGTGGTCTGCGGCTGGAAGGCGTGGCGATCGAAATAGGAGCGCAGATATGCGTCCCAGCGGGCGCGGCCGACCGTCGTCTCGATCATGCGCAGGAAGGTCGAGCCCTTGAAATAGTCGAGCTGGCCCCAGGTCTGGCCGGGTTCGCCGTGAAGACGGGTGCGCGGCGCGTCGAGTCCGCCGGCATCCCTGAGGTCCTTCTTGAGGCCGTCCCAGTCGAGATCGGCGTACATGGCGGCGCGCTCCTTGCCATAGACCGCCTCCATGATCCGGTTCTCGAAATAGGTGGTGAAACCCTCGTTGAGCCACGAATCCGACCAGGTCGCATTGGTGACGAGATTGCCCGACCAGCTGTGCGCGAGCTCGTGCGCGACGACGTCGGTGTTCGAGCGGTCGCCGGTGAGGATCGTCGGGGTGAGGAAGGTGAGCGTGGGGTTCTCCATCCCGCCAAAGGGGAAGCTCGGCGGCAGCACGAGCATGTCGTAGCGGCCCCAGCGATAAGGGCCGTAGAGCGCCTGGGCGGCATCGATCATCTTCTCGACGTCGCCGACCTCATAGGCGGCGGCGTCGACCATCGACGGCTCGCTCCACACGCCCGAGCGGGGGCCGGTGGCCTTGAAGGCGAGGTCGCCCACCGCGAAGGCGATCAGATAGGGCGGGACGGGCTTGTCCATGCGGAAGCGGAACCTGCGCTTCTGGTGCGGCACGAGCTCGCCCTTGGCGCCGTCGAGCCGTTCGCCGCTCATCACCGCGACGAAGCCGTCGGGCACGGTGAGCGTCGCCGACCAGGTCTGGCGGATGCCGGGGCTGTCCTGCGTGGGGATCCAGCTGCGGTTGTTGATCGGCTGCCCCTGGCTGAAGAGATAGGGCAGCTTCTTGCCGGCGGTCAGCTCGGGCGAGAGCCATTGCAGCGCCGAGGCGCCGGGCCTGGTCCGGTAGCGGATGAGGATGCGGTCGTTGCCGTCGAGCTGGACCGTCAGGGCCGAGCCGAGCTCCTTGTCGCGCGGGCCGACCGTATAGGCGAGTGGCTTGCCCTTGGGGCAGGTGACCGACTCGATCTCGATATCGTCGACGTCGAGCACGATCTCCCTGGCGCCCTTGGCGGCGAGCACGTCGAGCGTGGCGGTGCCCGACAGCGTTTCGCTGGTGAAACTGACGTCGAGGTTCAGGTCGACATGCGTGACGCGGGCGATCTCGGGCCGGGCATGAGTCCAGGCGTCCTTCGCCTCGGGTGCGGTGAGGATCGGGGCGACCCTGGCGGTCTGCTGGGCGGCGGCGGGAATCGCGATCATGAGCGCGGCGAGAGCGGGGAGAAGGAGACGCATGGCGGCTTGCTATGCGGATCGGGGCTGAACGGCAACTGGATGGCCATGGCTAGGTTGAGGACGCGCATCCTCTGGTCGTCATCCCGGCGAAAGCCGGGACCAGGGCCAAGTAAGGCGTCGCTCGCGGCCCTGGGTCCCGGCTTTCGCCGGGGTGACGGTGAAATTCTGGGGACGGTAGAGAATCCCTGTCTCCCCCGAAGCGCCTTCAGCCCCCTTTCGGCTTCTTCTGCACGTTGAGCGCCACGGCCTCGCGGATCAGGGCCTTGAACGCGGCCTCGTCGACCGTGTCGCCCTCGCGGAAATCGATCGCGCGGCGGGTGTTGCCCTCGAGGCTGGAGTTGAACAGGCGGGCGGGATCGTCGAGCGAGGCGCCCTTGGCGAAGGTCAGTTTCACGACCGCCTTGTAGGTCTCGCCGGTGCAGAGGATGCCCGCGTGCGACCAGACCGGGACGCCGCGCCACTTCCACTCCTCGACCGCCTCGGGATCGGCCTCGAGGATCAGGGCGCGCAGCCGGGCGAGCATCGCGCCGCGCCAGTCGCCGAGCTCCCGGATGCGCTCGTCGATCAGCTCCGAGGGCGTGGCTCCCACCGTTTCGTTCGTTCCGCTTCTCGGCATATCTCGCCTCCCTCCTGGCCTGGTTACATGCGTTCGCCGGGCAGCGCGCTGGCCTGCTTCACCCAGTCGGCGAACTGCTCCTCGTCGAGCTCGTCCTCGCGAATGTCGTAATAGCGCACTTCCGGATGCTTGGACTTGCCGGGCGGGACGGGCTTCAGCGCGGTGCCGCGGAAGAAGGTGACCTTCACGTATTTCGCGAAGCAGTGGAAGCTCAGGAACCAGCAATCGTCCTCGGTGCCGTAGAAGGGCGAGTTCCACTTCACGGCCTTGCGGACGCCGGGAACCGTGCGGACGACGATCGCGTCGAGGCGGCGCCCGATGTCGTGCTTCCAGCCCGGCATCGCGGCGATATAGGCCTGTACCGGAGCGTCGCCATAGCCCTTGGGGATCTGCGGGTTGCCGCCCGAGAGGAGGACGGGCTCGTCGGAGGTCTTGCCGGCCATGCTGTGCGTCCTTTCCGCCGTGGCTCCTAATCCTGCGCGTCGAGGAAGGCGGCGATCTCGGCGAGGTCGACCGTCTTGTCGAGATAGGTCCTGCCGATCCCGCGCGCGAGCAGGAAGGGCAGGGTGCCGCCCGCCATCTTCTTGTCGTGGAGCATGTGCTCGACCAGCCGGGCGCCGCTGGCAGAGACGCCGGCTGCCTTGAGGCCGTCGGGCAGGCCGACGGCGCGCAGGTGCGCGGCCACGCGCTCGACATCCTGGCCGGGGCAGAGGCCCTTCGCAGCGGAGAAGGCGAAGGCCAGCGCCATGCCTGCCGCGACGCCTTCGCCGTGGAGCAGCCTGTCCGAGAAGCCGGTCTCGGCCTCGAGCGCATGGCCGAAGGTGTGGCCGAGATTGAGCAGCGCCCGCGTGCCGGTGGTCTCGCGCTCGTCGGCGGCGACGATGCGCGCCTTGGCGGCGACCGAATGGGCGATGGCATATGCGCGCGCCGCAGGATCGCCGGCGAGCAGCGCGGGGCCGTTGGCCTCGCACCATTCGAAGAAGGCGAAATCGTCGATCAGCCCGTATTTCACCACTTCGGCATAACCGGCGCCGAGTTCGCGGGCGGGGAGGGTGTCGAGCACTTGCGGGTCGATCAGGACGAGCGCGGGCTGGTGGAAGGCGCCGACCAGATTCTTGCCGGCGCGCGTGTTGATCGCGGTCTTGCCGCCGACCGACGAATCGACCTGGGCGAGCAAGGTGGTGGGGACCTGGACGAAGCCGCAGCCGCGCTTGACGATGCTGGTCGCGAAGCCGACCAGGTCGCCGATCACGCCGCCGCCAAGGGCAATGACATGGTCGCCGCGCTCGATGCCGAGCTCGAGCAGCCGGTCGACCAGTGATTCGAGCCGGGCCCAGCTCTTGGTGCCTTCGCCGGGTGGGAGCACGATCGCCTCGCTGGGACCGAGCCCCGCCTGGAGCGTGGCGAGGTGCGGGCGGACATTCTCGTCGGTGACGATCACCCAGCGGCGGCCCTTGTCGAGCGGCGCGAGCGCCTCGCCGGCGCGGGCGAGCAGCCCCGCCTCGATGCGGATGTCGTAGCTGCGCTCGCCGAGCGCGACGGGAACGATGGTCATGCCAGCAGGGTCATTGGCCGATAGCCTCGAGAATCGCGTCGACGGTGGCGTCGTGCGGAGCGGCGATGCTCTGCACGCGGATCGGGGCGAGCGCATAGAAAGGATTTCTTATCGCCGCCAGCTCGGCGAGCACTTCCTCGGGATCGCGGCCACGCAGCAGCGGGCGGGTGTCGCGGCGGCGGACCCGGTCGGCGAGCACCGCGGGCTCGGCGTCGAGCCACACCGCGATCGCCTGGCCGAGGATCAGCTCGCGCGTGCCCTGGTTCATGAAGGCGCCGCCGCCGGTGGCGATCACCTTGGGCGCGCCGTCGACCAGGCGCGCGATCACCCGGCGCTCGCCGTCGCGGAAATAGGCTTCGCCGAACCGCTCGAAAATGTCCGAGACGGTCATCCCCGCCGCGGCCTCGATCTCGTGGTCGGCATCGACGAAGGGCAGGCGCATGCGTTGCGCGAGGCGCCGGCCGACCGTGGTCTTGCCCGCGCCCATCAGGCCGATCAGCACGATCGGCTTGCCGGTCCAGGCGGCTTTGGCGGCATGCGTTTGTAACATCGTCGGAAGGGCTATACAGCGGGGCAGGGCCTCGGGCAAAAGGCCCGCGCAGTCACTTTTCACGGACCGTTCCATGTCGCGTTCGCTCATCGCGTTGATCGTCGTTCTCGTGCTCCTGGTGGGCGGCCTCTTCTTCCTCGCGGGCCGCGAGACCAGCAAGGAGCCCGTTCGCATGGAGAAGGTGGTCCCGCTTGACAACCTCGCGAACTAGAGTGCGGCGGGCGGCCCTCGCGGCGCTGCTGCTCGCGGGCGCGGCCGTGCCCGCGCTCGGCGGCCAGCAGCGCCAGGACGCGCCCGAATCGCTGCTGCCGCCGGGCTTCGACGAGCCCGCGCAGCCGGCGCCCGCTCCGGCGCCGGCGCCCACGCGCGCGGCTCCGGCGCCGACGGTCCAGCCGGTCGAGATCGGCAATGCCGGCGCGCCTTCGGGCAGCGATGCCCCGCTGGGCAACATCGCCGAAGCGGCGCCGGGCGACGAAGTCACGGTCGACCTGTCGAAATACGAGCTGCCCGATTTCGCGAGGCACTCGCTGCACCGCGTCGGCGTGCTCGCGGCGGGGAACGCCGCCTTCCCGGCGAACGGTTTCGGCAATGCCGACGGGCGGGTGCTCGCCGCGCTGATGCGGCGGCTCGACGCGCCGGTCGCATCACGCTGGGTGTCGATCGCGCTCCGGCGCGCGCTGATGTCGCCGCTCGACACGCCGCGCAACGTCAACGGCGCGGATTTCGCCGCCGAGCGCGCCTGGCTGCTGCTGCGCATGGGCGAGGCGAACGCCGCGCGCGCCGTGGTCAACGACGTCGATACCGACAATTACACCACCCGGCTGCTCCAGGTGGCGATGCAGGTCTCGCTCGCCGCCGCCGATCCGGCCGGGCTCTGCCCGCTCGCCGAGCGCGGCGCCGAGAATATCCAGCAGCGCGGCTGGGCGCTCGCCCAGGCGATGTGCGCGGGCCTCGCGGGCAAGCCCAACGAGGCGGGCCAGCTGCTCGAGCGCGCGCGCTGGGGCACGCCGGCGAGCGACATCGACAGCCTGCTCGCCGAGAAGGTGCTCGGCACCGGCGCGCAGGGGCGCCGCGCAGTGACGGTCGAATGGGCGGGGATCACGCGACTGACGGCATGGCGCTGGGGTCTCGCCACCGCGACGGGAGTCGAAGTGCCGGCCGACCTTTACGCGACCGCGGGGCCGCAGGTCCGCTACTGGCAGGCGCTGGCGCCTACCCTGCCGCCGGCGGCGCGCGCCGCTGCGGCCGAGCTGGCGGCGACGGCGGGGGTCTTCTCGAGCGCCGGGCTGGTCGATCTCTACAGCGAGATCGCGGAGAGCGACGACGCGGGCGGCACCGAGGCCTCGGTCGCGCGCGACCTGCGCACCGCCTATACCGACGGCGACGTCGCCGACCGGGTCAAGGCGATCCGCACCCTGTGGGACGAGGCCAAGACGCCGCGCACCCAATATGCCCGGCTGATCCTCACCGCGCGCGCCGCCTCCTGGGTCCCGGCCGATGCGCAGGTGGCGGAGCCGGAGAAGCTGATCGCGTCGATGCTCTCGGCCGGGCTCGAGGGGCCGGCGATGGAATGGCGCGCGGCGGTCAAGCGCGGGAGCGAGGCCTGGGCACTGCTCGCGCTCGCCGATCCGGGCGCGCCGCGGAGTGTCGCCTATGGCGATTTCGACGCCTTCTCGGATGCCGCCGGCCGGCGCAAGGCGCAGCTCGCCTTTGCCGGGCTCGCGGGCCTGGGCCGGTTCGAGGCGAGTGATGCACGGCGCGGGGCGGCGGCGCTCGGCGTCGAGATCGGCGCGGGCAACAGCTGGACGCGCGCGATCGACCAGGCGGGCCAGCGCGGCGACACCGCGATGGTCGCGCTGCTCGCCGCGGTGGGGATGCAGTCGACGAGCTGGGACTATGTGACGCCCGAGGCGCTGTTCCACATCGTCGCGGCGATGCGCGCGGCCGGCATGACCGGCTATGCCCGGATGATCGCCGTCGAGGCGGTCACGCGCGCTTGAGCGCGGGCGACGATCGCGGGCTGATCGAGCGGTTCCTCGAGATGATGCGCGCCGAGGCGGGGGCCGCGGCCAACACGATCGCGGCCTATGGCACCGACCTCCGGCTCGCGTCCGAGGCGCTGGGCGGCGGGCTGGGCGAAGCCGGGCGCGCCGAGATCGAGCAGCTGGCGGGAGAATGGCAGGCGCTGTCGCGCGCGACCGTGGCGCGCAAGAGCGCGGCGCTCAGGCGCTTCTACGCCTTCCTCGCCGACGAGGGGTTGCGCGGCGACGACCCTTCCGCGGCGCTCCCCCGGCCGGGCTCGGCGCGGGCGCTGCCCAAGGTGCTGAGCATCGAGGATGTCGACAGGATGTTCGCCGCGATCGCCGCGCGGATCGCGCGGGTGCCGGCGGACCCCAGCGACCTGCGGCTCCAGGCGCTGGTCGAGCTGCTCTACGGCTCCGGGCTGCGCGCGACCGAGCTGGTGTCGCTGCCGAGGAACGCAGTGGCGCCCGACCGGCCCTATCTGATCCTCAGGGGCAAGGGCGGGCGCGAGCGGCTGGTGCCGATCTCGGACCGGGCGCGGGCGGCGGTGGCGGCGTGGCGCGCGCATGTCGCAGCCGACCGGGCGTGGCTCTTCCCCTCGGGCAAGGGGCATCTCTCGCGCGTCCGGCTCTACCAGCTGATCCGTGCGCTGGCGGCGGAGGCGGGGATTCCGCCCGATCGCGTGAGCCCGCACGTGCTCCGCCACGCCTTCGCCACGCACCTGCTCGAGGGGGGCGCGGACCTGCGCGCGCTGCAGGCGATGCTCGGCCATGCCGACATCGCGACCACGGAGATCTACACCCATGTCGACAGCCGCCGCCTCGTGGACCTGGTCAATTCGAGGCATCCTTTGGGAGAGGCGCTCGTTGACGCGAAGCCCCGCCCAGCGTAACCGCCGCCGCCGATGACCACATTCCTCGACTTCGAGAAGCCGATCGCCGAGCTCCAGACCCGGATCGACGAGCTTCGCCAGACCGCCGAGGGCGGCGCCGTCGACATCGACGCCGAGATCGCGCCGCTCCAGGCCAAGGCCGAGAAGCTGCTCCGCGACACCTATGCCAAGCTCACGCCCTGGCAGAAGACCCAGGTCGCGCGCCATCCCGAGCGGCCGCACTTCAAGCATTATGTCGCCGGGCTGATCGAGGACTTCATGCCGCTGGGCGGCGACCGTGCCTTTGCCGACGACAATGCCATTATCGGCGGGCTCGGCCGCTTCCGCGGGCGCCGGGTGATGGTGATCGGCCACGAGAAGGGCGACGACACCGCGAGCCGGCTCAAGCACAATTTCGGCATGGGCAAGCCCGAGGGCTATCGCAAGGCGATCCGCCTGATGCGGCTCGCCGACAAGTTCCGCCTGCCGGTGGTGACCCTGGTCGACACTTCGGGCGCGTTCCCCGGCGTGCAGGCCGAGGAGCGCGGCCAGGCCGAGGCGATCGCACGCTCGACCGAGATGTGCCTCAACCTCGGCGTGCCCTTGGTCGCGGCGATCCTGGGCGAGGGCGGCTCGGGCGGCGCGGTGGCGCTCGCCGCCGGCAACACCGTGCTGATGATGGAGCACGCCGTCTATTCGGTGATCTCGCCCGAGGGCTGCGCTTCGATCCTGTGGCGCACCGCCGACAAGGCAGCCGACGCCGCCGAGGCGATGAAGGTGACGGCGCAGCACCTGAAGGAGCTGGGGGTGATCGACCGGATCGTCTCCGAGCCGCTGGGCGGCGCGCACCGCGATCCCGGCGCGGCGATCCAGGCGCTGGGCGACGCGGTGGAGGCGGCGCTCAAGGGCTTCGAGGGCCTCTCGCCCGAGAGCCTCAGGCAGGCGCGGCGCGCCAAGTTCCTCGCGATGGGGCGGATCTAGCAGCCGGACACGAAAAGGGCGGCGGAACCTTGGTCCCGCCGCCCCATCTCGTTCGTGTCGTGAAGACTTACGAGGTCTTCATGTTCGACGAAACGTTGGTGAAGGTCGACTTGAGCGAGTTGCCCAGGCCCTGCATCGCGGCGATCGCGGCGACGGCGATGAGCGCGGCGATCAGACCATATTCGATCGCGGTCGCGCCCTTGGAATTCTTCAGGAAGTTGCGAATCTTCTGCATACCGGTCTCCATCGTTCAATTGAGAGCTTCATTCACCCGGCCGAGCCGGGTGCCCCCGGTACGGCACCCCGGAAGCTACGCTTCGGAAGTAAAGAAACGCCTAAGGCGGAGCGTTACGAAGCCGTTACGAACGACGCGTCAATGCGCGCTTTCGACCTTGGTGCTGACGTCGCCCCACATGCCGATCGTGACGTTGGCCACCGACATCAGGCTCGCCATCATCGCGAGCACGATCAGCGCGAGGATGAAGCCATATTCGACCGCCGTGGCCGCGCGGCGGTCACGCAGGAGACGGTTGATCAGTCGGACCGCAGCTCGCATCAGGGGCGCTCTTTCTCCAATTGTGGCGGCAAACTAGCCAAAGAGGCTTAACGAAATGCTGAGCGGGGGTTCGGAATTGTTCCTCGTCGTCGCGGCGGCGCTGGCGGA
>CBIFVW010000108.1:0-11849 GCA_966186155.1 uncultured Sphingomonas sp. | reverse complement strand
CGGTGTGGCACCGCGGCGCGGTCGATGCCGACGGCAAGACCGGCGACGGCGCCGGCATCCATGTCGACCTGCCCGTGCGCTTCTTCGACGACGCGATCGCCGCAGGCGGGCACCGCGTGCTCCCCAACCGGCTCGCGGTCGGCATGGTGTTCCTGCCGCGCACCGACCTCGCCGCGCAGGAGACCTGCCGCACGATCGTCGAGAGCGAGATCATCGAATCGGGCTACACCATCTATGGCTGGCGCCAGGTCCCCGTCGATGTCTCGGTGATCGGGATGAAGGCGCAGGCGACGCGTCCCGAGATCGAGCAGATCATGATCGCCGGCCCGCTGCCGGGCGATGTCGACGCCGCCGAGTTCGAGAAGAATCTCTATCTGATCCGCCGCCGGATCGAGAAGCGCGTGATCGCCGCCCAGATCAGCGGCTTCTACATCTGTTCGCTCTCGACGCGCTCGATCATCTACAAGGGGCTGTTCCTCGCGGAGAGCCTCGGCGAGTTCTACCCCGATCTCAAGGACGAGCGCTTCACCAGCCGCGTCGCGATCTTCCACCAGCGCTATTCGACCAACACCTTCCCGCAATGGTGGCTGGCGCAGCCCTTTCGCTGCCTCGCGCACAATGGCGAGATCAACACGATCCGCGGCAACAAGAACTGGATGCTCAGCCACGAGATCAAGATGGCGAGCCTGGCGTTCGGCGAGCAGAGCGAGGACATCAAGCCGGTGATCCCGGCCGGCGCGTCGGACACGGCGGCGCTCGACGCGGTCTTCGAGGCGATCTGCCGCTCGGGCCGTGACGCCCCCACCGCCAAGCTGATGCTGGTGCCCGAGGCGATGGTCGAGGGCGTGCCCGAGAACCATCTCGCCATGTACCAGTATCTCGCCTCGGTGATGGAGCCCTGGGATGGCCCCGCGGCGCTGGCGATGACCGACGGCCGCTGGGCCGTGGCGGGCATGGACCGCAACGCGCTCCGTCCGCTGCGCTATACCGAGACCTCCGACGGGCTGCTCATCGTCGGGTCGGAAACCGGCATGGTCCAGGTCCCCGAGGCGAGCGTGGTCGCCAAGGGCAGGCTCGGTCCCGGCCAGATGATCGCGGTCGATCTCGATCAGGGCGTGCTGCTCGACGACCGCGCGATCAAGGA
Organism: uncultured Sphingomonas sp.; assembly: GCA_966186155.1. Taxonomy (GTDB): domain Bacteria; phylum Pseudomonadota; class Alphaproteobacteria; order Sphingomonadales; family Sphingomonadaceae; genus Sphingomonas. The sequence goes on along the minus strand of CBIFVW010000108.1, from coordinate 10,705 downwards.
CCGGATCGCCGGCGAGGCCGACTATGCCGCGATGATCGGCGAGTTCGTCACCCTGGACGACCTGCCCGCGCCCGCCGCCGAGCCGCTGCGCTTCGAGCGCGCCGAGCTCACCCGCCGCCAGGTCGCCGCGGGCCAGACCCTCGAGGACATGGAGCTGATCCTCAGCCCGATGGTCGAGACCGGCAAGGAGGCGGTCGGCTCGATGGGCGACGACACGCCGCTCGCGGTGATCTCGGACAAGCCGCGGCTGATCAGCCAGTTCTTCCGGCAGAATTTCTCGCAGGTCACCAATCCGCCGATCGACAGCCTGCGCGAGCGCCACGTCATGTCGCTCAAGACGCGTTTCGGCAACCTCGCCAACATCCTCGACGTCGAGGGCGGCGGCAGCCGAGTGCTGGTGCTCGACAGCCCGGTGCTCACCAATGCCGACTGGGACCGGCTGCGCGCGCATTTCGGCAGCCAGTGCGCCGAGATCGACTGCACCTTCCCGGCGGAGGGCGGGCCCGACGCGCTGCGCAAGGCGATCGCCGACATCCGCTTCCAGGCCGAGCAGGCGGTTCGCGCCGGCTGCACCGAGCTGTTCCTCACCGACGAGCATATCTCGGAAGCCCGTGTCGCCATCGCCGGCGTGCTCGCCGCGGCGGCGGTGCACACGCATCTCGTCCGCCGGGGCCTCCGCTCCTACGCCTCGGTCAACATCCGCACCGCCGAGTGCCTCGACACCCATTATTACGCCGTACTGATCGGCGTGGGCGCGACCACGGTGAACGCCTATCTCGCCGAGGCGGCGATCGCCGATCGTCAGGCGCGGGGGTTGTTCGGCGATCTCACGCTCGACGAATGCCTGTACCGTCACCGCAAGGCGATCGACGAGGGGCTGCTCAAGATCCTCTCCAAAATGGGGATCGCGGTGATCTCGTCGTACCGCGGCGGCTATAATTTCGAAGCGGTCGGTCTCAGCCGCGCGCTGGTCAACGATCTGTTCCCCGGCATGCCCGCCAAGATCTCGGGTGAAGGCTATGCCTCGCTCCATCTCTCGGCGATGATGCGCCATCAGGCGGGGTTCGATCGCGAAGTGGCGACGCTGCCGATCGGTGGCTTCTACCGCCAGCGCCACGGCGGCGAGACCCATGCCTATTCGGCGCAGCTGATGCACTTGCTGCAGACCGCGGTCGCGACCGACAGCTATTCGTCCTACCTCGCCTTCTCGCGCGGCGTGCGCGACATGCCGCCGGTCTATCTGCGCGACCTGCTCGAGTTCAACTTCCCGGCCGAGGGCATCGCGATCGACCAGGTCGAGGCGATCACCGAGATCCGCAAGCGCTTCGTGACGCCCGGCATGTCGCTCGGCGCGCTCTCGCCAGAAGCGCACGAGACGCTGGCCATCGCGATGAACCGGATCGGCGCCAAGGCGGTGTCCGGCGAGGGCGGCGAGGACGCCGCACGCTACCGTCCGTACGAGAATGGCGACAACGCCAACTCCGTCATCAAGCAGATCGCCTCGGGCCGCTTCGGCGTCACCGCCGAATATCTCAACGCCTGCGACGAGATCGAGATCAAGGTCGCCCAGGGCGCCAAGCCCGGCGAGGGCGGCCAGCTGCCCGGCTTCAAGGTCACCGAATTCATCGCCAGGCTTCGCCACGCGACGCCCGGGGTGACCTTGATCTCGCCGCCGCCGCACCACGACATCTATTCGATCGAGGACTTGGCGCAGCTCATCTACGATCTGAAGATGATCAACCCGCGCGCGCGGGTCTGCGTCAAGCTGGTGAGCTCCGCTGGGATCGGCACGGTCGCCGCGGGCGTCGCCAAGGCGCATGCCGACGTCATCCTCGTCGCCGGCCATGTCGGCGGCACCGGCGCCTCGCCCCAGACCTCGGTCAAATACGCCGGGACGCCCTGGGAAATGGGCCTCACCGAGGTCAACCAGACGCTCACGCTCAACGGCCTTCGGGGCCGGGTCAAGCTGCGCACCGATGGCGGGCTCAAGACCGGGCGCGACATCGTCATCGCCGCGATCCTCGGCGCCGAGGAGTTCGGCATCGGCACGCTGAGCCTGGTGGCGATGGGCTGCATCATGGTCCGCCAGTGCCATTCGAACACCTGCCCGGTCGGCGTCTGCACCCAGGACCCGAAGCTCCGGCAGAAGTTCGTCGGCACGCCCGAGAAGGTCATCAACCTGATGACCTTCATCGCCGAGGAAGTCCGCGAGATCCTGGCCAAGCTCGGCTTCAAGAGCCTCGACGACGTGATCGGCCGCACCGAGCTGCTCCGCCAGGTCAGCCGCGGCGCCGAGCATCTCGACGATCTCGACTTGAACCCGGTGCTCGCCAAGGTCGATGCCGACGATGCCGAGCGGCGCTTCAGCCTGTCGACCTTCCGCAACGAGGTGCCCGACAGCCTCGACGCGCAGATGATCAAGGACGCCGCGCCGGTCTTCGCGCGCGGCGAGAAGATGCAGCTCACCTATACGGTGCGCAACACGCACCGCGCGGTCGGCACGCGGCTCTCGTCCGAAGTGACGCGCAAGTTCGGCATGTCGAGCCTCGCCGACGGTCACGTCCATGTCCGCCTGCGCGGCTCGGCGGGCCAGTCGCTCGGCGCCTTCCTGTGCAAGGGCATCACGCTCGAGGTGTTCGGCGATTCGAACGACTATGTCGGCAAGGGTCTGTCGGGCGGCGTCATCGTGGTGCGGCCGATGGTGAGCTCGCCGATCGAATCGTGGAAGAACACGATCATCGGCAACACCGTGCTCTATGGCGCGACCTCTGGTCGGCTCTACGCCGCCGGTCAAGCCGGCGAGCGTTTCGCGGTGCGCAACTCGGGCGCCGAAGTCGTGGTCGAGGGCTGCGGCGCGAACGGCTGCGAGTACATGACCGGCGGCACCGCGGTGGTGCTCGGCACGGTCGGCATGAACTTCGGCGCGGGCATGACCGGCGGCATGGCCTTCGTCTACGATCCCGAGGGCGCGTTCGAGCGGCGCGCCAATCCCGAGAGCATCGTCTGGCAGCGCCTCGCCTCGGCGCATTGGGAAGCGAAGCTCCGGTCGATGGTCGAGGCGCATGTGCAGGCGACCGACAGCAAATATGCCCAAGGCCTGCTCGAGGATTGGGACCGTGTGGTCGGGAGCTTCTGGCAAGTCGTGCCGAAGGAGATGCTGACGCGGCTCGCGCATCCGCTCGACGACACGACCGAGGCAGTGGCGGCGGAGTAGTTTGATCCTCCCCCTCCGGGGGAGGATCGGCGGCGCAATCGGCACCGTTCCAACTAGCCAACCCCTTGTGATATAAGCCCGTCCGGTTCCTGCCGACTCAGGAGTGTATCATGCGTCTCGTCCTTGCCGCCGCCATGCTCTCGGCCGTCGCCGCGCCCGCAATGGCGCAGTCCGACGACCGCGCCGAAGCAGTCGCGCGCGCGCTCAAGAATCCGATGGTCCAGGAAGGCGTCGCCGCGATGGTGGGCCAGCTCGCCGGGATCGTGCTCGACACCCGCGTCGGACCGCTCGCCCGCTATGCCGATCCGGATGCCCGGCCCGACGACACGCTGCGCGATCTCCAGCGCCGCCGCGATCCGGGCTTCGAGAAGCGCCTGCACGACGACACGCGTCGCGCCGTCGCCACCGCGGGCGTCGCCGCCGACGATGCGCTGGCGATGAGCGCGTCGCTGCAACAGACCGCAGACCGCCTCCGCGCCGCGCTGGCGCCGCTGCGCAAGGCCCTCGAAGCAGAGCAAGGCAGCAATGGTCACGACGGCGACTGATCCGCAGTTCAGCCGATGATCGAGGCGCTCACCTTTGGGGGAGGGGTCATTCCGGTGATTCCGCAGAACAGCACCTTGGCGATGCGTTCGCCCAGTTCTTCGCGCAGCGACTCATCGGATTGATCGGCAGCTTCGGCGAGCAGCGCGCGGGCTTCGGCCGCGTCTTCACGTACGACGCGGATCGGGATGCCGCCCAGCGCGAGCGTGATCGGGCAATTGATCCGCGCCATCTCCAGATTGGCGGCATAAGCGAGTATATCGCACCAGCCGAACAGCGACAGGATCACCAATGCCTGAGGTTGGCTGTAGGCGATCGCCACGGTCTCGAAGGGGTCATCCTCCACAGGCCAGAGATCTCAAATGCGCACGCCGCCCGCAAGCGCTTTACGCCGCCGCCGCGCCGGGCCTAAAGCGGCCGCATGTGGCAGCTCTACCAGTTTCCGTTGTGCCCCTTCTCGCGCAAGGTCCGGCTCCTGCTCGGCGAGAAAGGCGTGGGCTATGAGCCGGTGCGCGAATCGCCGTGGCTGCGGCGCGACGAGTTCATCGACTTGAACCCCACCGGCCAGGTGCCGGTGATGGTCGACAGCGAGCGCGGCGTGACGCTGATCGACTCGGCGGTGATCTGCGAGTTCTTCGAGGAGACGGTCAACAAGAGCCCGATGCTCAACGGGACCGCCACCGACCGTGCCGAGATCCGCAGGCTGGCGATCTGGTTCGACACCAACTTCTATGCCGAGATCACCGCGCCGCTGCTCCACGAGCGCATGCTCAAGCGCATCGTCACCAAGCAGTCGCCCGACGGGCAGGCGCTGCGCGCGGCGATGAAGGCGGCCGTCAACCATCTCGACTATATCGATTATCTGCTCGATCACCGCACCTGGCTCGCCGGCGCGACGATGAGCCTCGCCGATCTCGCCGCTGCCGCCCAGATCTCGATCGCCGACTATCTCGGCGGCATCGACTGGAAGGGGCACGAGGAGGCCAAGGGCTGGTATCTGCGCATGAAGAGCCGCCCGAGCTTCCGGCCGCTGCTCACCGAACGGATGGAAGGGATTCCGCCGCCGCCCGACTACGAGAAGCTGGACCTTTAGGCCGGGATACCGGTTGGAGCGGGACAGGAGAGAGACGATGCTCGAACATGTCCCCCATTGGCTCGGCAAGGCGCTGAGTGTCCTGCGCGCCGGCGCGGACAAGCTGGCGATCGTCCAGCCCGGGCTCGGCAGCTTCGAAGTGCTCCATCTCGCCAGCCCCGCCTTTGCCAATGGCGCGCGGCTGCCCGAGCGTTTCACTGCCGATGGCGAGGGCGTCTCGCCGCCGCTTTTCTGGTCGGGCGTGCCCGAGGGCACCGAGCGGCTGGTGCTCATCGTCGAGGATCCCGACGCCCCGACGCCGCAGCCGCTCGTCCATGCCCTGGTCTGGGGCCTGCCGATCGACAGCGACCTCAAGGAAGGCGCGATCCGCGCCGACGACGACGGCGGCACCGACGGGAGCGACGTGGGCCGCAACTCCTATATGGGCGAAGGCTGGCTCCCGCCCGATCCGCCGAACGGGCACGGCGAGCACAACTATGCTTTCCAGCTCTTCGCGCTCGGTCCGGGCTCGGATCCGGGCGACAACCCCGGCCGCGGCGCGGTGCTGCGCGCGATGGAGGGCCGTGTGCTCGCCGCCGGCCTGCTCACCGGCACCTATTCGCGCGGCGAGGAGGCGCCGTCGGGGCCGATCGGCGCCGGCGCGGCCGCCTAGCCGTTGACCACCGTCCCGCCGTTCGGGTGGAGCACCTGGCCCGACATGTAGCTCGCGTCCTCGCAGGCGAGGAAGAGGAAGCTCGGGGCGACTTCGTTGGGCTGGCCGGGCCGGCCCATCGGGGTGTTCTCGCCGAAATGCTCGACCTTTTCCGGGCTCGCGCCGCCGAACGGGTTGAGCGGCGTCCAGATCGGCCCCGGCGCGACGGCGTTCACGCGGATGCCCTTTTCGACCAGATTCTCGGAGAGGCTGCGCGTGAAGGCCGTGATCGCGCCCTTGGTGCTCGAATAGTCGAGCAGCTCCTTCGATCCCTGGTACATGGTGACCGAAGTGCAGTTGACGATCGCGGCGCCCTGCTTGAGGTGCGGCATCGCCGCCTGGGTCAGAAAGAACATCCCGAAGATGTTGGTCTGGAAGGTGCGGCGGAGCTGCTGCTCGGTGATGTCGGTGATGCCCTTGTCCGGATGCTGCTCGCCGGCATTGTTCACCAGCACGTCGATCCGGCCGAACTTGTCGATCACCTGGCGGATCGCTTTCTCGCAGAATGCCTTGTCGCCGACGTCGCCGGCGATGGCGATCGCTTCGCGGCCTTCGGCACGGACGATCTCGGCGGTCTTTGCCGCGTCGTCATGCTCGCAGAGGTACAGGATCGCGATGTCCGCGCCCTCGCGCGCATAGAGCGCCGCCACGGCGCGGCCGATCCCGCTATCGGCGCCGCTGATTACGGCGACCTTGTCCTGGAGGCGGCCGGAGCCGGGATAGCGCGGCTCCCAGTCGGGCTTGGGCTCGAGCGCGCTCTCATGTCCGGGCAGCGCGTCCTCGTGGATCATTTCGACGGTGTCGTTCATCGGCGTCTCTCCTCGGGGAGGCTCGCCGTGGAAACCAGTGCGGAACGCCGGAGGTTCCGCTCGCTGCGCCGCAGGGCGGCAGGGGCAGGGTTCAGCCGAGGAGGCCGGAACCCTGCACGCCGCCGGCGGCGATCATCGTCGCGGTAAGCGCGAACGACGCCGCGCCGAGCATCAGGCTGTGAACCATGCTCATCCTCTCCCTTCCGTCGTGACGGCTGCGGCTCACGCCGCGGGAACCACGGTCGAGTAGAGGACGATCGCATAGGTGAACAACACGGCACCGAACACGGCAACGCTATGCTGGAACGAGTCGAGACGAGCGGTCATGATATTTACTCCCTGTCGAGGCGGCCGGACCATCCGGCGGCCGATGCCAGATGTTCTGCAGGGAGCGTGCCAATTTGCTAAGTCATTGAATTTGCGTAGGGCGCGTTAGAAAGTTGCGCGGAGTTGGTGAGTTTTGCGCCATAGAGTGGCGTATTTCACCAACTAAAAGCGGACAGTTGCTGTCCGATTCCGGTCAGTCGGTGCGCAGGCGGTTACGGCCGGCGTTCTTGGCCGCGTAGCAAAGCTGGTCGGCCCGGTGGAACACGGTGCCGAACCCGTCGTCGCGCTCGGCACGGGTGAGGCCGGCGGAGAAAGTGATCTCGCCCAGCGGCGCGTCGTTCTCGCGCAGGCGGTAGCGCTTGGAGGCGACGGCGGCGCGAGCGGTGTCGAGCGTGGCCCGCGCCGCCTCGAGCGTGACGCCGGCGAACAATATGACGAACTCCTCGCCGCCGTAACGCGCGACGACATGGCCGCGACAAGCCTCGCTCAGCGCCTCGGCGAGCGCCTTGAGCACGCGATCGCCGACGACATGGCCGAACCGGTCGTTGACCGACTTGAAGTGATCGACGTCGCACACCGCCACGCACAGCGGCTTGCCGGCGGCCGCCTGGGCAGCATAGGCCTCCTCGAAAGCGCGACGGTTGGGCAGGCCGGTGAGCGGGTCCTTGCGCGCATTGTCGCGCGCTTCCTCGAGCTTGGTGCGCAGCTCGCTCGCCTCTTGGGTCACTGTCTCGAGCCGGGCCTCGGCGGTGCGGACCCGCGTGAGCATCGCGGCGGTGATCCGCGCCACCTCGTCGATCTTGCCGGCGTCGTTCGATCGAGTCATCGCGGCGGCGCTGGCGGCGAGGTCGCGGCCGAAGCCCTCGGTCTCGACGCGCATCGCGGTGACCATGTCCTGGAAGCCCTCGACCTGCATCTGGGTCTGCGCGACCAGGCCCTGCGCCTTTTCCGGGGTGGCCGCGGCGCCCTGTGCCGGCTGGAGATCGCAACCGAGCGCCTCGATGTCGCGCCGGGTCAGCCGGACGCCGCCATCGGTCAGCGCATCCACCGCACGCGCGAGCGGGCCCTCGGGATTGGCGAGGAGCTGATATGCGAAGGCATAATTGACGGGATCGGGATCGAGCCGCTGATCCGCCAGAAAATTTCCGATTCGGTCGTACAGGCGGTCGGCGGAATCGCTTCCGCCCGCCACCCGTGCGGCCCTTGCCCCGGCCATTTGCCCCAAACCTCACCAAATATCGGGCGCGGCGCAAATCGCCGCTTCAATGGCGAGGACGCTAGACTCGAACTGCTAACATCCGGTGAGCAAAGCGCGCGCCGCGCAAAAAATTGCTCAGCCGCGATGCTTCGCGCGATAATCGCGCACCGCTTCGAGGGTGAGGCGGATATGGTCGGCGGGGCTCGGATCGCCGTGCACGAACAGGATCTTGCCGTTGGGCGCGATCACGAAGCTGGTGCGGCTGGTGATCGTGGTCCTGGTGCCGTCGGGCTTGGTAAGCTGCACGTCATAGCCCTTGACCACCGCCGGGCTCGCCGCGGCGACCGCGAACTTGCCCGCGCAATATTCGCTTGAGAATTTCTCGAGCTGGTCGACATTGCCCGCGGTCATCCCGATCACGGTGGCACCGGCCTTCTGGAAATCGGGCAGCGCCTCGGCGAAGGCATGCGCCTCGGCATTGCAGCCCGCGGTGAAGGCGGCAGGGAAGAAGTAGAGGACGACCGGCCCCTTCTTGAGCGCCGCCTTGAGGTTCACCGTGATCGGCTTGCCCGCGACCGCGCCCTTGGCAGTGAAGTCGGGCGCCTGCTGCCCGGCCTTGAGCGCGGCCCCGGCGGGCACCGCGAGCGAGAGGGCGAGTGCGGCGAATAGCAGCTTACGCATGGGCAGCCTCCTGATGTCTGCGCTTGCCTAGACCTTTGTCCCGCCGCGCGTCTAGGACCCTAACGGGTGAGCGCGATGCCGATACGGGCATGGGTGTCGTTGACGCGATAATCGTCGAGCGCCTCGCCATGGCCGGTGAAGGCCTGGCCGAAGAGGTAGAAGCCCACCCCCTTGGCGACGCGCGCGATCGGATAGGAGACGAACAGCTCGGCCGCGCCCTTGCCCGTCTCGAAATTGCCGCGGCCGGTGACGGCGAGCTTGAGCCCGTCCTGCTGCCCGATCGCGGCGGTGAGCGAGGTGTAGCCGAAATAGTCCTTCACGTCGGGCGCGACGCCCAGCCGCCCGACATAGAACCAGGCCTGGGGCGCGACGTCGAGGCGCCAGTCGCCGCCCAGGTCGAACGATTTCTCGGCGCGCAGGAAGATGCGGTTGAGATCGACCGAATCCAGGTCGCCGCGTCCGTTCGAATCATGCCGCCAGCCGAGCGCGACCTTCGTCGTCTCGTCGAACGGGATGTCGGCATAGACTTCGGGGCTGTAGTTGGTCGAGCGGAACGGGCCCGACGGTCGGTCGAGCGCCCAGAACATCGTCTGGGTATAGCCGAAGCGGAGATTGCCGAGCTTGAGCGGGGCATCCTCGGCGAACGGCCGGAAGGCGAAGCTCACCTGCAGCTTGCCGCCCGAATCGCCCAGGCCGAAGACGCCATAGACCGGCTCGTGCGGTTCGAACCGGTCGAGGAACGCCGAGGACGAGCCGGTCGAGCTCTGCACCGTCGTCTCGCCCTCCGGAATGTCGGCGGCGGCGTGCTGCTCGGCCGGCGGCACCGCCTTGCCCGCGATGCCCACCGGCACGTAGCGGATCTTGGCGAAGCCGCCGGGCGCGACGCTGCGCAAAGGACCCGGCGTCCGCTCGAGCACCAGGCGGGTGCCGTCGACCGCGGTCACTTCGATCTCGCGGGGGCCAGCATCGGAGACCGGGGCGTCGCTTTCGTTGATCAGGAACACTTCGACGCCGCGAAGCGCTTCGGCCTCGGAAGCGGGCTGCGACGGCACCACGCGCAGCTCCTGCGCCGCGGCGGGCACGGCGGCGGCGAGCGCGATCGGAATCAGCAGGCGGCGCATCGCGAGCCGAAGTGGCAGGGCTTTGTGACCTTGGCGAGTCAAAAACGGAGGGCTAGGGCGAGGCGCATGGCCGTAACCGAGACAGACATCGTCCTCGCCGGACGCCTCGCCGATGCGGCGGGCATGGCGATCCGTCCCTATTTCCGGGGCGAGCACGGGATCGAGGCCAAGGACGACCTTTCCCCGGTGACACTCGCCGACCGCGCCGCCGAGGAGGCGATGCGCCGGCTGATCGTCGCCGAGCGGCCGATGGACGCGATCCAGGGCGAGGAGCTCGGCGCGCGCGAGGGCACGAGCGGCCGGACCTGGGTGCTCGATCCGATCGACGGCACGCGCGCCTTCATCGCCGGCCGACCGATCTTCGGGACGCTGATCGCGCTGATCGAGGATGGCTGGCCGCTGCTCGGCGTGATCGACCAGCCGGTGATCCAGGAGCGCTGGCTGGGCGTGATGGGCCGTCCGACCCTGTTCAACGGCAAGCCGGCCAGAACGCGCGCCTGCCGCGATCTCAAACAGGCGATCCTCGGCACCACGTCGCCGGCGCTGTTCGGCGACGACCAGCTTCACGCCTTCGAGCATCTCGACGCCGCGGTGATGAGCACGGTGCTGGGCGGCGATTGCTATAATTATGGCTGCGTCGCGAGCGGCTGGCTCGACATCGTCGTCGAGGCCGGGCTCAAGCTCCACGACTTCGCCGCGCTGGTGCCGGTGGTCGAGGGTGCGGGCGGGCGGATGTGCGACTGGCAGGGCGACCCGCTCCATGCCGGCAGCGCGGGCGAAGTCGTCGCCGCGGGCGATCCGGCGCGAATCGAGGAGATCCTCGAGGCGCTGGCCTGCCGGGGGCATTGAGGCCTCGATAATTTGACTCAGTTTCCGGGTTTCGCTTCGATCTCGCAAGATTATTGCGCCGATGGGAAAGGATCGAAGCAAGGAAATTCGGTCGGCTTCCCATTGCAAGCCTGCTGAGCTTGTTGATAGGTTTCGGGTGACTTCGGCCGAGGCGCCGAACGAGAAGGGGGGCTCATGTT
>CBIFVW010000107.1:0-11909 GCA_966186155.1 uncultured Sphingomonas sp. | reverse complement strand
CAGATCACCGGCGGGAAGATGTGCGCGCGCGTGATCGAAGCGGTCGGCAAGCAATGGCCGCTCGATCTCGCCGGCGAGCTGGTGGGCTTCGGCGGCAAGCTTATCGTGGCGGGCTATCACCAGGACGGGCCGCGCCAGGTCAACATGCAGAACTGGAACTGGAAGGGCATCGACGTGATCAACGCGCACGAGCGCGATCCGGCGGTCCAGATGCAGGGGCTGCGCGAAGCGATCGAGGCAGTGGCGAGCAGGCGGATCGATCCCTTGCCGCTCTACACCCACCATTATCCGCTCGAGCGGCTCGGCGAGGCGCTCGATGCCACCCGCGACAAGCCCGGCGCCTTCGTCAAGGCGCTCGTGACGCTGCCATGAAACCGCGGATCGGCTTTCTCGGAACCGGCTGGATCGGGCGTCACCGCATGGAGGCGATGCTGGCGACCGGCCTGGTCGAAGCGGCGGCGATCTGCGATCCTTCGCGCGAATGCGCCGCAGAGGCGGCGAAACTGGCGCCCGACGCGGCGCTGCTGCCTTCGCTCGACGCGATGCTGGGCCACGGCCTCGACGGCGTGGTGATCGCCACGCCGAGCGCATTCCATGCCGATCAGTCGATCCGTGCGCTGCGGGCCGGGACGGCGGTATTCTGCCAGAAACCGCTCGGTCGCAGTGCGGCCGAGGCAGCGGCAGTGGTCGAGGCGGCGCGCGCGGCGGACAGGCTGCTCGGCGTCGACCTCAGCTATCGCCACACCCAGGGCATGCAGCGCATCGCCGAGCTGGTTCGAACGGGCGCGTTGGGCGCGATCTTCGCGATCGATCTGACCTTTCACAACGCCTATGGCCCGGATAAGCCGTGGTTCTACGATCCAGAGCTGTCGGGCGGCGGCTGCGTCGTCGATCTCGGCGTGCACCTCGTCGATCTGGCGCTGTGGGCGCTCGATTTTCCGCCGACCGGGATGGTGGGGTCGCGGCTGCTGGCTGGCGGCCTGCCGCTCGAGCCCGGGCGGGTCGAGGACTTTGCAACGGCGCAGTTCATGGCGGGCGGCGCGCTGGTGCGGCTCGCCTGCTCGTGGCGCGCCCATGCCGGTCGCGACGCCGTGATCGAGGCGGTGTTCCATGGAACCCGCGGTGGCGCGGCGCTGCGCAATGTCGGCGGCTCCTTCTACGATTTCATTGCGGAGCACTTCACCGGCACGCGCAGCGAGCCGCTCGCCGGCCCGCCCGACGCCTGGGGCGGCCGGGCGGCCGCCGCCTGGGCCGCGCAGCTGGCGGATTCCCCGGCATTCGATCCGGCCGCAGAGCAGTTCGTCCGCTCGGCCGAGATACTCGACCGGATCTACGGACGCGTGCCGTGAAGGTCGGCGTGCTCACCTTCCACCGCTGCATCAATTACGGCTCCTATTGGCAGGCGCGCTGCCTGGTCGAGGGCCTGCGCGCGCTGGGCTACGATGCCGAGCTGCTCGACCATGACGCGTCCGATGCCCGCCGCGCCGAGTGGCGCTGCGCCTTCCAGCCGCTGCTGCCCTGCCGCACGCCGCGCACCGACTATCGCCGCTATGCGGGAAAGGTGCGCCGCTTCCTGGCCGCGTTCGACCTGCTCCCGCAATCGCCGCGCTTTCCGCTCGATCGGCCTGGAGCGGCGGGAGACTATGACGCGGTGCTCGTCGGCAGCGACGAGGTGTGGAACTTCCGTCACCCCTGGTACGGCAGCAGGCCGATCTTCTTCGGCGAGGGCATCAGGACGCCGCGGCTGGCCTCCTATGCCGCGAGCTTCGGCAATCACGATGCGGCGGACGGCATCCATCCCGACTGGGCCGCGCGGCTCGCCGGCTTCGCTGCGCTCTCGGTCCGCGACGACAATAGCGCGGACCTGATACGCTCCGGCCTCGGGCGCGATCCCGAGCTCGTCCTCGATCCCTGTCTGCAATTCCCTCCGCCGGGCGTTTCGCGGCGTGGCGAATCTCCCTTCCTGGCGCTCTACGGGCACAGCTTCCCGGACTGGTTCGCCCGCGCCGTGCGGAACCACGCCGAGGCGCGAGGGCTCAGGGTCGTGAGCATCGGCTATCGCAATGATTGGGCCGACGACCAGCGCATCGAAGCGGGGCCGGAGGAATTCTCCGCCTGGATCGCGGCTTCGGCAGGCGTCGCGACCAACTTCTTCCACGGCTGCGTGTTTGCGCTGCATCACCGGCGGCCGTTCGTCTGCGCTCCCTCCGCCTATCGCTTCAACAAGGTCCGCGATCTCACTACCCGGCTCGGCGCCGGCCGGCACCTGGTGGAAGAGGGGATGCCGCCAGAGGTCTATGCCGCATTGCTGGATCGGCCGCTCGATCCCGCGATCGATGCGCGGATCGCGGCGCTGCGGGCGCGATCGAGCGCCTATCTGGAGGCGGCGCTTGGCTGACGCGGCGCTCGCTCCCCGCGATGTCGCGGGCGCTGGCCTCTGCATCGGCTGCGGCGCTTGCGCTTCGGCCGGCGGCTGGATGGCATGGGACCGGCACGGCCAGCTCAAGCCCTCGGGGCAATGGGCGGAGCGGCCCGACGCGGCGTTCGGCCGGCTTTGTCCCTTTTCCCCGGGCGCGCGTAACGAAGATGCGATCGCCGCGGATCGCTTTCCGGCCGCGCCAGACCGCGACGCGCGGATCGGCAGCTTCGAGCAATGCTTTGTCGGCCATGCCGCCGAAGGCGATTTCCGCGCCCGGGGCAGTTCGGGCGGCATGGTCAGCTGGATGGCGGCCGAGCTGCTGCGCGAAGGCCTGGTGGATGGCGTCGCCCATGTCGCGCCCGCCGATCCGCAGCGCGACGGGCGCTTCTTCGCCTATCGGATCGCGCGCAGCGAGACCGAACTGCGCGAAGGCGCGCGCTCGCGTTACTATCCGGTCGAGATGTCGGGCGTGCTGCGCGAGATGCGAGCGGTGCCGGGCCGCTACGCCGTCGTCGGCGTGCCGTGCTTCATCAAGGCCGTTCAGCTGCTCCGCGCCGAGGACCCGGTGCTCGCCGAGCGCATCGCCTTCACGCTCGGGCTGTTCTGCGGCCATTCGAAGAGCGCTCGCCTCGTCGAGAGTTTCGCGTGGCAGCTCGGCGTGGCGGAGGACGAGGTCCGCGCGGTCGAGTATCGCCGCAAGGACTCTGGCCGTCCGGCCAACTGGTACGTCGCCGAGCTGACTCTCGTCGACGGCAGCAGGCGCGCGCGCGACTGGTGGCATCTCGCCGACGGTGACTGGGGCGCGGGCTTCTTCCAGAACCCGGCGTGCGACTGGTGCGACGACGTCGTCGCCGAGACCGCCGACATCGCGTTCGGCGACGCCTGGATCGAGCCTTACACGTCGGACGGGCGAGGGACCAATGTCGTGATCGCCCGCGCGCCGCTTCTCCACCGGATGGTGCGCCGCGCGATCGAGGAGGGGCGGCTGTGCCTGGAACCCGTGGACGCGGACTTCATTGCCGCGACCCAGGCCGCCGGGCTCCGCCATCGCCGCGAAGGCCTGGCGTGGCGCCTGCGTGTCGCTCCGCCGCCGCTTCCCCTGCGCAAGCGCGTATCAGGGGCCGGCACCCGGCTGCCGCTGCGCCGGCGGATGGTCTATCGCATGCGGCGGATGATCGCCCGATCGAGCCACCCGGTGTTCCGGATCGCGCGGCGATCGGGCCGGCACGGTCTCTATCTCGGCTGGGCACGCGTCGCGCTGCATCTATATCAAGCCGTCACCTGGCTACGCGGGCCGCTGGGCCGCGCGATCGGAGCGCTCGAACGCCGTGGCCGCGGATCGCCTGCGCGGGTCGGCGCGTTGAAGAGGAACGGTTCCGAGGAATTGGACATGGTCGACAAGCAGCCGGTGCAGGCGGACGGCAAGGGCAAGGCGAGCTCCTCCGACGACGGCGTGTCAACGCCGCGGACGCATGGCAGGCGCGAAGGCGAAAGCGCTGGCGGGGCCTACCCCCGCGAGCGCGGGCGTGACGAGGAGGATTTCGACGGCGGCCAGAGCGAAAGGGCCTATCACGGCCCGGACAATCCCAACGCGACTACCCGCGACTAGCTTCGGATCAGTCCTCGCCGCCGCCGGGCTCGGCCTGCCTGCGGTGCATTTCGGCGAGCACGCGCTGCGGCACCACCCCGGCGGCCGCGACCTGGAGCTTGTTGGCGATGCCCGAGATGATCGACGCCCTCCCGGCCTGCATCGCCTCCCAACCGTCCTTTGCCACCTTGGCCGGATCGGCCTTCTCCTGCCGGCCGATCTGCGTGTCGAGCATGTCGGCGCGCGCGAAGAACTCGGTGTCGGTCGGCCCCGGCATCAGGTTGGTGATCGTCACGCCCGCAATGTCCTTGAGCTCGTTCTGGAGCGCCGGGACGATGTTGTCGATGAATGCCTTGGTGCCGTCGTACACCGCATTGAACGAGCCTGGGATGAACCCGGCGATCGAGCCGGTGACGAGTATCTTCCCCTGGCCCCGGGCGACCATCCCTCTCAGCACCTTCTGCAGCAGGTAGAGCGTGCCGGTGACGTTGGTGTCGATCACGTGGCGCCAGATCGCCGGCTCCTGCGCGAGGAAAGGGCCGCCGCAACCGGTGCCGGCATTGGCGCAGAGCACGTCGATCGGCCGGCCACCCGCCGCCGCGAGCAGCATGTCGACACCCTCGAAGGTCGCGAGATCGACCTCGACCGGCTGGACGTTCGTCCCGAACTGCTCGAAATCCCTTGCAGCGGCGTCGATCAGCGGCTCGTCGGCGACGACGAGCAGATCATATCCGTCGCGCGCCGCGCAGGTGGCGAGCGCGAAGCCTATTCCCGTGGAGGCACCGGTGACGATCGCGAGCTTGCCGGCCATGCGCTTCACTCCGCCGCGAGTGCCAGGCCGGGCTTGAGCACCACCTTGGTCACTTCGTTCTGCTTGTCGTGGAACATCCTGTAGCCCTCGGGCCCGTCCTCGAGCGGCAGCCGGTGGCTGATCAGGAAAGTGGTGTCGATCTTGTCCTCGAGGATCGCGTTGAGCAGGCCCGGCATATAGTGCTGGACGTGCGTCTGGCCGGTCCTGAGCGTCAGCCCTTTCTCCATGAAGGCGCCGAGCGGGAACTTGTCGACGAACCCGCCATAGACCGCCGGCATCGACACGCGTCCGCCCTTGCGGCAGGCGAGGATCGCCTGGCGGATCGCATGGATGCGGTCGGTGCCGAGGAAGGTGGATGCCTTGATCTGATCGACGACATTGTCGACGAAGAAGCCGTGCGCCTCGAGCCCGACCGCGTCGATCACTGCGTCGGGCCCGATCCCGCCGGTCATCTCGAACAGGGCGGCGGCGGTGTCGCTCTCCTCGAAGTTGATCGTCTCCGCTCCGAAGCGCCTGGCGAGCTCGAGCCGGTGGGGGAAATGGTCGATCGCGATCACGCGTTCGGCGCCCATCAGGAAGGCTGATTGGACGGCGAACAGTCCGACCGGGCCGCAGCCCCATATGGCGACGATGTCGCCCGGCTCGATCGCGGCGTTCTCGGCCGCCATCCAGCCGGTCGGCAGGATATCGGAGAGGAACAGCACCTTGTCGTCGTCGACGCCGTCGGGGACGACGATCGGGCCCAGGTCGCTGAACGGCACGCGGACATATTCGGCCTGTCCGCCCGAATAGCCGCCGGTCATGTGGCTGTAGCCGAACAGGCCGGACATCGGCTGGCCGTACAGCTCCTGCGCGATGTCCTGATTGTCTGCCGGCAACCCGTTCTCGCACGCGGAATATTGGTGCTTGCCGCAATGATAGCAGGCGCCGCACGCGATGGTGAAAGGCACCACGACGCGCTGGCCCCTTCGCAGTGTCGACCCGGGGCCCGTCTCGACGACCTCACCCATGAATTCATGGCCGAGGATGTCGCCCTTCATCATCGTCGGGATGAAGCCGTCATAGAGGTGCAGGTCCGATCCGCAGATCGCAGTGGAGGTGACCTTGATGATCGCGTCGCGCGGATTGAGGATCTCGGGATCGTCGACCGTCTCGATGCGGACGTCGTGCTTGCCGTGCCAGGTCAGCGCGCGCATCAGTTCTTCCCCTCGTCCTGGAGCCGCTTCTTGCGAGCCCCGGTGGCGATCTCCCCGGTCTCCATGAGCTGCTTGAACCGCCGAAGCTCGCGCTGCGCCTGTATCTTGGGCTCGCGCTGGAACAGCTTGGCGAAGAAGGCGCCGAGCCCGCCTGCGGGGGGATCGTAGAGGATCGTCGCGGTGACCACCGTTCCCCGCGCGCCGGCGTCGCGGAACTCGATGCGGCCGCTATTGGGAATGTCGGCGCCCTCTTCGGATGCCCAGGCGATCAGCGCGCCATCGATCTCCTCGGTGATGGCGGAAACCCATTCGACCGTCTGTCCACCGGGAGCCTTGACCACCCAGTGGGACCGCCGGTCGTCGAGCATCGTGATGCTCTCGATATTCTCGAATATGGGTGGGAGGTTGGCGAAATCGCGCCAGAAGGCGAACAGCTCGGCGCGGGGGCGGTTGATCGTCACCGCTCGGCCGACGAGCGTGCCTCCTCGAGGCTCGACCAACGCGTCGGTGGCTGTGTCGACGGCCGCATGGGATCGCTTCGACGCGGTTGGCGGCGCATCGTCCGCGACCCCCTTGTCCAGCATGTGGTCCATCGCGCACCTCGCGGAATCTGCATGCGAAAATCGGCGCGACGGTTACTTGGTCCCGTCGGCGCCCGCTTTGTCCAGCTGCTTCACCATGTCGAGGTGGTGCTGGATGACGGGGGTGGTTTCCGCCGCGAGCTTCTTGAGCGCCGCATTGTCGCCCTCCTTGGCGTAGCCGCCGTGCAGCGTCACAGCTTCCTGGTGCGCCGCGGTCTGCTGGTCGAGATACATGCGGTCGAAATCCGCACCGGTGGCTCCTCGCAGATTGTCGATCATGCCCTGGCGGCGCGCGTCGAGGGCGGCGGGCGGCTGCAGGTTGAGCTTCGCATCGGCGATCGCCGCCTTGAGCTTCACGGTGGTCGCCGTGTGATCGGCGATCATCTGCGAAGCGAAGCGCTTCACATCGGCGGACTGCGCCTTTTCGGCGGCCAGCTTGCTCGATTCGATTTCGTACATGTCGCCGAGCGCCGCATTGGTGGCATAGGCATCGGCGGTGTCGGCGACCGTGGCGCTCGCCATGCCCACGCCGGCGGCAGCGCCATCTTCCGCGGCGGCGCTCGCGTCGCCGGCCATGTTGCCCGTCGCCGCGGCCGCGTTTTCCGCTGTGCGCTCGCTACAGGCGGCAAGTGCGGCCAACGCCGCCGTCATCAGGATCGCCTTCATTTCAACCCTCCTGTTCCGGCACGACGATCGGCGTCACCGGTCGCGGCGCAGTGTCGGATGTGTGGCTCAACGAGAGGCGGAGCGGCGGGTTTCCAGAAAAATCCTTATATTCACATATGTTATGAAGATTTCACGGTCGTTGACCGTTCGGGTCGTTCACATACTCGAGCAATTCGCACCCAAAATCTCTCCATCTCCAGGGGATATGATCAACCGGTACGATGCGCCGCTCGCCAGCGCGCGAGCGCGTTCAGGGCCGGCCTGAGGCCGCCTGCGGGTTCGGCCAGCATGTAGACATGGCTGGCAGATGGCGGAGGCAGGTAGGTCCGCTCGACGAGCCCCGCGCATTCAAGTGCGCGGAGCCGGTCGGTCAATATATTCGCGCTGACACGCGGAATTGCCATCCTCAGGTCGGAGAACCGGTAATCGCCTGTGTTGAGGCATAGCAATATCTGCAACGTCCAGCGCCCCTCGATCTTCTCCACTGGATCCTCGCCAGGGGAGCGGGACGCGCCAGGGGGCACGGGCGCGGCCATGCTCATGCCGCCGCCACCGGCGCCGGCGGGCCCTGTTCGCCGGGCTTGATCCGATACCAGAGTGCATAGAGTGCGGGCAGGAACACGAGGGTCAGGATCGTTCCGACCAGCGTGCCGCCGATCAGGGTGAAGGCCATCGCTCCCCAGAACACGGAATGGGTGAGAGGAACGAAGGCGAGGACCGCAGCCAGCGCAGTGAGGATCACGGGCCGCGAGCGCTGCACCGTCGCCTCGACCACGGCCTCGTACGGCGTCCGGCCATGTTGCTCATTCTCGTGGATCTGGCCGATCAGGATCAGCGTGTTGCGCATCAGGATGCCCGCCAGCGCGATCAGCCCCAGAATGGCATTGAAGCCGAAGGGCTGGCCGGTCACCAGCAGCGTCGGCACCACGCCGATCAATCCTAGCGGCGCGGTCAGCAGCACGATCGTCATCGCCGAGAATTGGCGGACCTGCAGGATGATGACGATCATCATCAGCAGGATCATGATCGGGAAGATCGGGGCGAGCGCCGCATTTGCCTTGCCCGCCTCTTCGATCGAGCCGCCCATGGCGATGTGGTACCCGGAGGGCAACGCGTCGATGATCGGCTGGAGCTTCTTGAACATCGCGGTCGAGACGTCGGGTGGCTGCAGGCCGTTGGCGATGTCCCCGCGCACCGTGATCGTGGGCACACGATCGCGACGAAGCAGGATCGGATCCTCCATGCGCAGCTCGAGCTTGCCGATCTGGCTGATCGGGACGCGCTGGCCGTTCGTCGCGGTCAGCGTGAAATCGCCGATCCGCGCCGGATCGAGCCGCGTCTCGCCGGCGGAGCGCACGACCACCTCGACAGTGCGGATATCCTCGCGCGCCTGTGAGACCGTCACGCCAGAGAGCAGGAACTGCAGCTGCTCGCCGACATCGCCCGAGGTCAGGCCCATCGCGCGCAGCCGGTCCTGATCGAGCACGAAGTGCAGCGTCGGCACGCGCTCGCCCCAATCGGTGTTGACCGTCCGCATCATCGGATCATCGACCATGGTCGCGCGCACCTGCTCGGCGATGGCGCGGACCTTGCCGACATCGGGACCGCTGACGCGGAACGCGACGGGGTAGGGGGAAGGGGGGCCGAAGACGAGCTGCGTCACCCGCACTCGTGCGGCGGGTGCGAGGCCGTTGGCCACGGCTTGCCGCAAGCGCTCCTTCAACGCCTCGCGCGCCTCCTCGTCCGGCGTGCGCACGACGATCTTGGCGAAGGACGGGTCGGGCAATTCGGGCGAGAGCGCCATGAAGAAGCGCGGCGCGCCTTGCCCGACATAGGCAGTGACGACCTTCGCTTCGGGCTGCTTGCGCAGCCAGGCTTCGACCGTCTCCGTCGCGGCGCTGGTCTGCTCGATCGAACTGCCCTTGGGCATCTGAACCTCGACCAGGACCTCGGGCCGGTCGGAGGTGGGGAAGAACTGCTTCTTCACCAGCGCCATCCCGGCGCCGGCGACGAGGAACGCCGCCAGCGTCGCGATCGTCACCGTCCGGTTGCGCTTCACCGCCCAGCGGATCAGCCCCCGAAGCTTCTGGTAGCGCGGCGTTTCATAGATGGCGTCGTGGCCGCCAGGAACCGGCTTGATCGCAGGCAGCAGCTTGACGCCCATGTACGGGGTGAAGACCACCGCGACGACCCAGGAGGCGAGCAGGGCGAAGCCGACGACCCAGAAGATGTTTCCGGCATATTCTCCGGCGGTCGAAAGGGCGAAGCCGACCGGCATCAAGCCGATCACCGTCACCAGCGTGCCGGCCAGCATCGGCGCCGCGGTGTGGCTCCAGGCATAGGCCGACGCCTTGATGCGGTCGTAGCCCTCCTCCATCTTCACGACCATCATCTCGATCGCGATGATCGCGTCGTCGACGAGCAGCCCGAGCGCGAGGATCAGCGAGCCCAAGGTGATGCGATCGAGCACCCGTCCGGTCGCCCACATGATGACCAGGACGATCGCGAGCGTAAGCGGCACCGCGCCCGCCACGACGATGCCGACCCGCCAGCCGAGCGCGATGAAGCTGACGACCATCACGATCGCCAGCGCTTCGAAGAACGTCCGCATGAACTGGTCGACGGCGGCCGTGATGTTCACCGACTGGTCGGTCACCGGATCAAGGACCATCCCGAGCGGCAGCTCGGAAGCGATCGCCTGGACCTCGGCCTTCAAGGACTTGCCGAGATCGAGCCCGTTCCAGCCCTCGCGCATCACCACGCCCAGCAACAGGGCGGGTTCGCCCTGGTTGCGGATCAGGAAGGTGGCCGGATCCTCATAGCCGCGCCGGACCTCGGCGATGTCCGCCAGGCGCAGGGTCTTGCCATTGGCGGCGATCGGCAGGTCGCGGATCTTCTCGAGATCGTCGAACGCGCCGTCGAGCCGGACCAGCACCTGGGGACCGTTCGCCTCGATCGCGCCCGCCGGGGTGACCAGGTTCTGCTGCGCCAGCGCCGAGAATATCGCGCGCGGCGCGATCCCCAGCGTCGCCAGCCGGTCCTGCGCGAACTCGACGAAGATGCGTTCCGGCCGTTCGCCGACGATGTTGATCTTCTTGACGCCGGGCACGTGCAGCAGCCGCTGGCGCAGCGCCTCCGCCTGACGGGCAAGATCGCGCTGCGGCTCGCCCTTCGCCTTCAGCGCATAAAGCGCGAAGGTCACGTCGCCATATTCGTCGTTGACGAACGGACCGGAGACGCCGCGGGGCAGCTTCGGCGCCTCGTCCTGCAGCTTCTTGCGCGCTTGGTAGAATTGCTCCTGCACTTCGGAAGGGGGCGTCTGGTCGCGCAGGATCAGCGTGGTGAAGGCAAGGCCGGGGCGCGTGAAGGTCTCCGCGCGGTCGTACCAGCGCAGCTCCTGCAGCCGCTTCTCGAGCGGCTCGGCGACCTGGTCCTGCATTTCCCGCGCCGTGGCGCCGGGCCACGCCGTCACCACGGTCATCTGCTTGATCGTGAAGCCCGGATCCTCGGCGCGACCGAGATTGAGGAAGGCGATGATTCCGGCGGCGGAAATGGCGATGATGAAGAACAGCGTGACTGCCCGTTCGCGCACGGCGAGGGCGGACAGGTTGAACTTGCCCCTGGGCTCTTGCGTCTCGCTCAACGGACCGCTCCCGCCGCGATGCGGACCGGCTGGCCCTGGTGGAGCATGTGCGCGCCCAACGCGACGAAGCGCTCGCCGGGCCGCAATCCTGCCGTTACCGTTGCCTTTTCCTCGCCGATCGCGGCAAGCCGTACCGGGCGCCAGCTGACCTTGGGATTGTTCCCGCCGTCGACGACCCAGACCCCCGGCCCCTGTCCGCGGTCGTAGATCGCGCCGAGCGGAACCGCGATCGTCGCCTGCTGGCCGGGAGCGCCGAGGCGGACGGTAATCGTCGAGCCCAGGGGTGCGGCCGCGGGGGCTCCGGCGAGGACGAAGCGCGCTTCGAAGGTCCGCGTCGCCGGATCGGCCGCATCGCTGAGCTGGCGCAGCCGCGCGGTTCCGCCGAGGCCGCTATAGGTCCGCGCCTCGGCCTGCGTGCCCAATGCGGGGCGAACCGTCTCGGGCAGGGCGATGATTGCTTCGCGCGGGCCCGAACGGGCGAGCCGGACCACGGTCTGGCCGGCCGCGACCACCTGTCCCGGCTCGGCCAGGGTCTCGGCCACGGTGCCGTCCGCATCGGCGACCAGCACCGTATAGCCCGCATCGTTCCGGCTGACGCGCGCCTGCGCCTCCGCCGCCGAGAGCTGCGCGCGTGCGGAAAGGGCCGCGGCCTTTGCCTGGTCATAGGCGGAGGCAGAGACCGCGCCGGCCGAGACGAGCTCCCGATAGCGGCGCTCATCGGCGCTGGCCTGCGCCTCGCGAGCGCGGGCGGCCGCGACCGTGCTGGCCGCCGCCTGCGCGGCGAGCGTGTAGTCGGTGGGATCGATGCGCATCAGCGGCTGCCCGCGGCGAACGGCCTGCCCGGCATCGACCAGCCGCGTGACGATCTTGCCGCCGACCCGAAAGCCGAGATCGCTCTGCACGCGCGAGCCGACGATGCCCGTGAACGCCTGCGCGGATCCCTCGGCCGCTCCGGCCTCGGCAATGCGCACCAGCGGCGGCGCGGTGCGCGGATCGGCGTCTGAT
>CBIFVW010000106.1:0-11930 GCA_966186155.1 uncultured Sphingomonas sp. | reverse complement strand
CCGACACCCCCGCCTTCCCGCCCACCGGCGACCTGGTCAGCGTGCCCTCGCTTCCCGTCCCCGGCGGACGCGACGAATATCGGTTCGCGATCGGCCTGCCCAAGTCGATCCGCGAGGATCTCGAGGCCTTCGCGCCCAACATGGTCCATGTCTCGGCGCCCGAGATCCTCGGCCATCGCGCGGTCACCTGGGCGCGGCGGAGCGGCGTGGCCTCGGTCGCCTCGCTGCACACCCGGTTCGAGACCTATCCCCGCTATTACGGCATCGGCTTTCTCGAAGGGCCCATGATCCGGCTGCTCACGCGCTTCTACAATCGGTTCGACGCCGTGCTCACCACCGGCCCGATGCTCACCGAGATGCTTGCCGGATGGGGAGTCGAGCGGCCGATGCGGGTCTGGTCGCGCGGCGTCTCTCACGAGCGCTTCAACCCCGGCCGGCGCAGCGACGAATGGCGCCGCTCGCTCGGCATCCAGGACGACGAGGTCGCCGTGAGCTTCCTCGGGCGGCTGGTGCTGGAGAAGGGCCTCGACATCTTCGCAGAGGTGATCGCGCAGCTGCGCGATCGCGGCGTCAGGCATCGTGTGCTGGTGATCGGCAAGGGCCCCGCGCGCGACTGGTTCGCCGAGCGGGTACCCGAAGCGGTGTTCGCGGGCTTCCAGGCGGGCGACGATCTCGGCCGCGCGGTCGCCTCGATGGACGTCTTCTTCAACCCCTCGATCACCGAGAGCTTCGGCAACGTGACGCTGGAGGCGATGGCGGCGGGCGTGACGGTGGTCGCGGCGCGCGCCACCGGGCCGGTGGGGCTGGTCCAGGAGAATGTCAGCGGCATCCTGGTCGAGCCCGGCAAGGGCGCGGCTTCGCGCTATGCCGACGCGATCCAATATTATTGCGAGAATCACGAGGCTCGGAGGGCCGCCGGCGCGGCAGGCCACCGCATCGCCGCCGCCTATGACTGGAAGTCGATCAACCAGAAGGTGCTCGACTGCTATCTCGAAGTGCTGGAGGGGCGCTGACTCCCTCTCCCGCTTGCAGGAGAGGGCCGGGGAGAGGGCTAGGTGCGATCCGCTACCGGCATGCCGCCGATCGAGTCACTTGCCCCTCTCCTTCCGCGCCCCCGCGCCCCCTCCGTCACCCCGGCCTTGTGCCGGGGTCCACCGGGAAGCGAGTTGCGGACAAGAGGCTCTGGGATCTGTTTGACATCCAACAGATCCTCCCCCCGGAGGGGGAGGGGGACCGCCGAGCGAAGCTCGGTGGTGGAGGGGTAGTTTCAGCAGGCGACGTCGCAAGTGGAGAATACCCCTCCACCAGCCTGCGGCTGGTCCCCCTCCCCCTCCGGGGGAGGATTTTGGAACTACTCAGATCCGCGCTGGCTGAATGTCAAATCGACCTAGGGTATCCGGCGCGGCAGAGTGGACCCCGGCACAAGGCCGGCGTGACGAGGAAGGATTGGCGCGAGCAGCAATCCGAAGCCGCCTATTCCCACCCGTACCGCAATTCCCCTTCCCGGAACGCGAACCGGTCGAGATGCCGCTCGACGGCGCCCTTCAGCGCCTCGAGCTGCGCGTCCGAGCTCGCGTCGACGCGGACGTCGAGCCCGTCCTCGACAGCGTTGAAAGTCACCACCGCGTCGCCCGGCCAGTCGGCCCCGCGCGCGTCCCGGGGGAAGATCACCGTCCCGTTCTCGGGCGTGAACTCCACCTGCAGATTATGCTCCCAGTGCTTGCACAGCTGCTGGAGGTAGCGGCTGGCATGCTGGGTGGGCACGCGCGCGGATGCGGTCACGGTGGCGATCGTCATTTGCTCAGCCTCTCGATCTTCTGCGCCGCCTCGTCGAGGATCGCGGCGACTTCGTGCAGAACGTCGCCGTCAACGTCGTCGGCGGACAAACGCTCCTGCAGCACGGCGCGCAAATTGCCCATCGCACGGCGGATCGGTCCGCCGCTGTGACGAGCGCGCGCCTGACCGAGCTCGGCGAGCCGTTCGAACAGCGCCTCGACTTCCTCGGTCCGCTCGGCGAGGTGCGCCTGGCCCGCCGCGGTGATCGCGAACTGCTTCTTGGCGCCCTCGGCCTTCACTTCCTCGATCAGGCCCATGTCGTCGAGCATGGTCAGCGTCGGATAGACGACGCCGGGGCTCGGCGCATAGGCGCCGCCCGAGCGCTCCTCGATCTCGCGGATCAGGTCGTAGCCGTGGCGCGGCTGCTCCTCGATCAGCTTCAACAGGATGAGCCGGAGCTCGCTGCCGTCGAACATCCGCCGGCGCCCGCCGCGCTCGCCGTGATGATGGCCCCAGCCGCGGCCGCCCATGCCCCAGCCGATGACGAAATCGGGCCCGCCAAAGGGCCCCCGCCGTCCGAAATGCCAGCCGCGCTGGCCGCAATGATGTTGATGATGCACTTGATATCTCCTGTGCGACTCGTGATGTGCTCAAGATATATCTTAGCGCTATTTTTGCAACCCCAGATTGACTAATAGGGAATGTTCCCCAATTGTTCCAGCTTTCTCCCTTCTCCGTCACCCCGGACTTGTTCCGGGGTCCACCGGAAGACGAGTCATGGGCAAGAGGTTCAAGGACACTGTGGACCCCGGCCCAGGGTCGGGTGACGGTTGAAGATGTCGAGGATGGCACAATGCGCCAAATGTCGATCCACTCCAGCAGCGTGGCGGTCGCGTCGGCGTCGCGCACGTGTCGCGCGCATGGCGCGCCGGTGGCGCGTCGCTGTCGCGCAGGTGTCGCGTCATTGGCGCGTCGGCGTCGCGTCGGCGTCGCGTCGGCGTCGCGTCCGCGGCGCTCCTCGGAGGGAGCGGCCGGAAAACGGCCGGAGTCGTGTCAACTTCGTCAACCGGTGAGGCGTCCATGCCGCACATCGACAGTGTAAAAGCGCCGTTTCCGGGCCTATCTATCAGCGCCATGGCCGATCTCTTCGCCCCCGACGAACAGCAGCCCCTCGCCTCCGAGCCGCCCGCGGGCCCGCTCGCCGACCGGCTGCGCCCGCAGCGGCTCGAGGACGTGGTCGGCCAGGAGCATCTCACCGGCCCCGACGGCGCGATCGGCCGGATGGTCGCGGCGGGAAAGCTCTCGTCGATCATCCTCTGGGGCCCGCCCGGCACCGGCAAGACCACCATCGCCCGCCTCCTAGCCGACGCGGTCGGCCTGCGCTTCGTCGCGATCTCGGCGGTCTTCTCGGGCGTCGCCGATCTCAAGAAGGTCTTCGCCGAGGCCCGCGAATATGCCCGGCTCGGCCGCCGCACCCTGCTCTTCGTGGACGAGATCCACCGCTTCAACCGCTCGCAGCAGGACGGTTTCCTGCCCTATGTCGAGGACGGCACCGTCACCCTGGTCGGCGCCACCACCGAGAATCCCTCGTTCGAGCTCAACGCCGCGCTCCTCAGCCGCGCCCAGGTGCTCATCCTCCACCGGCTCGATCACAAGGCCCTGTGCAAGCTGCTCGACCGCGCCGAGGCGATCGAGGGCCGTCCCCTCCCCCTCACGCCCGAGGCGCGCGACGCGCTGGTCGCCTCGGCCGACGGCGACGGCCGCTTCCTGCTCAACCAGGCCGAGACCCTGTTCTCGGTGAGCTTCGAGGCGCCGCTCGATCCCGCCGGCCTGTCGAGCTTCCTCCAGCGCCGCGTCGCGGTCTACGACAAGGATCGCGAGGGGCATTACAACCTCATCTCGGCGCTCCACAAATCGATCCGCGGATCGGACCCTGACGCCGCGCTCTACTATCTCGCCCGCATGCTCACCGCGGGCGAGGAGCCGCTCTACCTGCTCCGCCGCCTCACGCGCGCCGCCGTCGAGGATATCGGCCTCGCCGACCCCAACGCGCTGGTCCAGTGCATCGCGGCCAAGGACAGCTACGACTTCCTCGGCTCGCCCGAAGGCGAGCTCGCCATCGTCCAGGCCTGCCTCTATCTCGCCACCGCGCCCAAATCGAACGCCACCTACACGGCACAGAAGGCAGCGTGGCGTTCGGCGAAGGAGACCGGCTCGCTGATGCCGCCGGCCAACATCCTCAACGCGCCGACCAAGCTCATGAAGCAGATCGGCTACGGCAAGGGCTATCAGTACGACCACGATGCCGAGGGCGGCTTCTCGGGCGACAATTACTGGCCCGAGGAGATGGCGCCCCAGACCTTCTACACCCCCACCGATCGCGGCCACGAGAAGCGCATCGCCGAGCGGATCGCCTGGTGGAACGAGATGCGGGGGAAGCTGCGCTCCGGAGGAGGGGACGATGCGTGACTGGGACGACGCCGTCGCCTTCGCCTGCGGGCTGCCCGATGTGGCGATGGAGAAATGGTGGGGCACGCCCTGCCCCAAGGTCAACGGCAAGGGCTTCATGTCCCCCGGCCGCGAGAAGGGCAGCTTCGCGCTGATGGTCACAGGTCCCGAGAAGGAGATATTGTTCGAGACCGATCCCGACACCTTCTGGCAGACGCCGCACTATGCCAACTACCCGATGCTGCTCGTCCGCTACGGCACGGAGAGCCGCGACCGGATCGAGCTCTACATCCAGCGCGCCTGGTGGGATCGGGCGAAGAAGCCCCAGCGCGTCGCGGCGGGGATGCATGAGCGCCCCTGATGCCCTTCACCGATTTCATCGCGATCGACTGGTCGGGACAGGCGGTCGAGCGGCCCAGGGGCCTCGCCGTGGCGCGCGCCGCCGCGGGGACGGGCGCGCCGGTGCTGGTCGAGCGCGCCTGGTCGCGCCAGGACATATTCGACTGGCTCGCCAGGCTGGCGGACAGCGGCACTCGCGCGCTGGTCGGGCTCGACCTGTCCCCCGCCTTCCCCTTCCACGACGAAGGCGCCTATTTCCCCGGCTGGGAATTGTCCCCGCCCGACGGACCCGCGCTCTGGGCGCTGGTCGACGCCCTGTCCGCCACGGACCCGCATCTCGCCGCGACGGGCTTCGTCAACCATCCGGACGCCCGCCGCCACTTCCGCCAGCGGGGCGATTGCGGCGACCTGTTCCCGCCCGGCCGCGGCCGCTTCCGGGTCTGCGAGCACGGGCAGGAGGCGATGCGGCTGTCGCCCTATAGCTGCTTCAACCTGGTCGGCGCCTCGCAGGTCGGCAAGTCGAGCCTCACCGGCATGCGGGTGCTGCATCGCCTTCGCGGGCGCGTGCCGCTCTGGCCCTTCGATCCTGTCCCGGCGACAGGCCCGGTGCTGGTCGAGATCTACACCGCGCTGGCCTCGCGCCTCGCCGGGATGCGCAAGGGCGTCTCGAAGATTCGCGACGCCGCGACGCTGGACAGCCTGCTCGCCGCCTTCGGCTCCGAGCCCCATGCTCCGCTCGCCCGCTACGACGACCATGCAACCGACGCGATGCTGAGCGCCGCCTGGCTCCGCGCCGCCGCGGACCGGCCCGAACTATGGTCCCCCGCCGCGCTGACCCCCGAGCTCGCCCGCACCGAGGGCTGGACCTTCGGCGTCCCCTGACGCATGGGGATCGGAGCGCCGGATTAGCTCAGCTGGTAGAGCAGCGGTTTTGTAAACCGAAGGTCGCGGGTTCGAGCCCTGCATCCGGCACCATCCCGCATCGCCGGACAAAGCAGCTTCCCGGCCGGCGGAGGCTCGTGCCGGCCGGGAAGCCTTGTCGGCGGCTTCAGAACTTGAAGCGCGCGCCGACGAAGAACTGGCGACCCGACTTCGAATAGACCTGCTGGTCGCGGATCGTCTTGCCGTCCCAGAAGTCGGTCGCCTGGTTGGTGAGGTTGAGCATGTCGATGCTGATCCCGACATTCGGGGTGATGTCGTACGAGATCGACGCGTCGAGGTTGAAGGTCGAGTAGCTGCCGGTCGCGTCGGCCAGGCCCGCGCGCAGCGGCACCGTGCGCAGATACTCGCTGCGATACGCGCCGGACAGACGCGCCGACAGGCCGCCCGCCTCGTAGTAGAGCGTCGCGTTGAACGAGTTGGGCGAGACGTTGACCAGCTGGTCGCTCAGCGTCGGGCCGGCGGTGTTCGCGGTCAGGAAATAGGTGATGTTCGAATCGATGTGCGTGTAGTTGAACAGCGCGCCGAAATTCTTGAGGAAGCCCGGCAGGAAGGTGAAGGGCTGCTGGTAGTTGAGCTCCAGGCCGCGGATCATGCCGCCCTGCGTCGTCTGGAAATTGGTGATGTTGATCGGCGCGTTGGGATCGGTGCCCGCCGGGAAGGCCGAGATCGGGATGCCGCTGTTGGCGATCGTCGTCTGGGTCAGCAGCTGCTGGGCGAAGGTCGCCAGCTTCTTCTGGAACACGGCCAGCGAGAGCACCGCGCCGCGCTGGAAATACCATTCGACGCTGGCGTCGAGATTGGTCGAGCGGAACGGCTCGAGATTGGGGTTGCCGACGGTCGAGGAATAGTTGTTGCCCGAGACGCTGACCGCGCCGCCCGGCGTCAAATTGCCGAGCGCCGGGCGGGAGAGGACCCGCGCCGCGGCGAAGCGGAAGATCAGGTCGCGGTCGACCTCCAGGCTGAGGTTGAGCGCCGGCAGGAAGTCGCCATAGCTGCGCCGCGCCTCGACGATCGGCAGAGCCGCCGAGATGTATCCGGTCGAATATTGCTTGGTCCAGGCATAGCGGAAGCCGGCATTGCCGCGCAGGCGCAGCGTGTCGCTGAGCGGCAGGTTGAAGTCCATCTGCGCATAGGGGCTATGGTCGGTCTCGCGGACGAACCGGTTGTTGCCGAGCGCCGCCGTGGTGCTGATGCGGAAATCGCCGAGCGCGTTCACGCAGTTGCAGTTGAAATCGTAGACCTTCTCGAACGCGTCGATGTCCGGCACGATGAAGCTGGTGGTCGAGCCCGCCGGCAGGTTCAGCTGGCGGCCGAAATCGTCGATCGGCTGGCTGAGGCTCGCGATCGTCACGCCCGCGGGCAGGTTCCCGTTCACGATCGTCGACGCGGTGCGCGACAGGCTCACCGTCTGGAAGGTGAACTGCTTGTAGGCGTAGCCGACCTTCCCGGTGATATAGTCGTTGAACTCCCAGGACAGGTCGGCCTTGGCGTTGCGGAACTTGTTGTCGACGCGCTGGCGCTGGACGCGGATGTCCGAATAGCCGTTGATGAATCCCCAATTGGCCGGATTCGACGCGTCGAACCCGAAATTGAGCAGCCCCGCCCGCTTGTCGTCGCGCGTGTCGTAGACGAAGCCGTCGCTGTCGAGCCGGTCGAACGAGATCAGCGTGAACTCGGGGATCTCGAACAACGAGCGCGACTGGCCGTAGAGGAGGTTGAGCTTGCCATGCTCGCCGATGTCCTGGTCGAGCTTGGCCGAGACCTGCCAGAAATTGGTCCGCGACCGCTCGCGGGCATTGGTCATGCGGAAGTCGACGTCGTCGAACACGCCGTAGCGTAGCAGCCCGGTGTCATCGACCTCGGCGTCACGGATCTTCATGTTGGGGCGGCCGGTCGCCTGCGCGGCGGTGAGGCTGCCGGCGGCAGTGCCGTTGCCGCGGTTGAAGCTGATCGGATTGGTGGCGAGGTCGTTCTTGTTCTGGTCGTAGCGCGAATAGGCGCCGTCGACCGTCAGCAGCGTCGAGGGGCTCGGCTGCCACTGGAACGATCCCGTAAGGCCCAGCCGCTTCTGCCGGTTGATGAAGCGCCCATAGCCCGGAAGCCGCGGGATGAAGACGCCCGCGCGCGCGATCTTGGCATAGGCGTCGGGAGTCGAGCCGGGATTGGGACCGGGCGCAGCGGTGCAGTTCGGCGTGAACGGCGCGGTGGTGACCAAGGTGTTGATCGGCGTCACCGAGGTGCCCGGCGTGACGGGACAGAAGCCCTGGAGCTGCTCCCAGTAATCCGAGAGCGCCGTGTTCGAATAAGCCTCCTCCTCGACCGTGCGCTCCGAATAGGCGGCGGAGAAGAGCAGGCCGATCGTGTCGCCCGCGAAGGTGTCGCTGATCAGCCCCGCGACGCGCGGCTGGACGTGCTTGCCCATCTCGTAATAGGCGCCCTGCACCGACAGCGCGCCGCGCAGGCCCTTCTTGTCAAACGGGCGCGCGGTGGCGAGGTCGACGGTGGCGCCGAGCGAGCCTTCGTCGACTTCGGCCGATTGCGACTTTCGCACCGTGATCGAGTTGAACAGGTCCGAGGCGAACAGGCTGAAGTCGAAGCCGCGGCCGCGGTTGATCGTCGAGCCGAGCGTCGAGCCCGTGGTCGCGGCGATCGCCTCCAGCCCGTTCAGGCGGACGCGCGAGAAGTCGCCGCCGAGGCCGCGGACGGTGATGTTGCGGCCCTCGCCCGCGTCGCGCTCGATCGAGATGCCGGGGACGCGCTGCAGCGATTCGGCGACATTGGCGTCGGGGAAGTCCGCCATGTCCTGGGCGTTAATGACGTCGACAATGTCGTTCGACTCGCGCTTGACGTTGAGCGCGCTCTCCAGCGAGCCGCGCAGGCCGGTGACGACGATCTCCTGCTCGGCGGTTTCCTGATCGTCCGCCTGGGTCTGCGCCGTGGCGGCCACCGACCAGCAGGCCGCGGTCGCCAGCGCGAGCGCCGACACCGCGCCGCGGAAACTCGGGGTACCAAAGGGGCGAATCGAAGTGCTCATTGCTTCTCTCCCATCACCTTGTCGGCCGTCCGCGCCTCTTCGTGCGCTCGGCTGCCACGCCCCCGTTCGAACCATGCAGCCAAATCCAATCCAAGTCAAATATTGGTAGACAGTTCCAGATAATGGGATTATTTTTGGGCGTAAACACAAAGCTCGGGAGGAACTGGAATGGCCGATTTTCCCGTGAGTCGCCGCGACTTCATCCGCACCGCCGCACTGGCCGGCGCGGCGGTGCCGGCGCTGGAGGGCGGCAATGCCCTCGCCGCCTCCTCTCCCGCACCGGGCGACGCCGAGATCGCCTGGCTCGACGGCGCGCCGCCGACTTCGCACGAGGGCCAGTGCTGGGGCGTTCCCTGGCCGCGCGGCACCGTCCCCGCGCGCGCCGCCTTCCGCGCCGTCGCGAGCGACGGCAAGCCGGTGGCGCTCCAGAGCTGGACCACCGCCTGGTGGCCCGACGGATCGATCAAATGGACCGCGCACGCGATTCCCGCGCGCGAGGGCCTTGCGCCGGGCCTGCGCATCGAGCCCGGCAAGCCCGCCGCGCCGACGCAGCCGGTGGCCGTGACCGAGTCCGCGGACTCGATCGAAGTGACGACGGCCGGCACGCGCTGGCGCATCGGCAAACGCGGCGCCGCGATCCTGCAGACGGCGTCGAACGGCGGCCGCGAGGCACTGCGCGACGTCCGCCTCGTCGCCACCGCCCAGGACGGGCCCGACAGCGACGACGGCGCGGCCGGCGCGCTCACCCGCTATGCCGCCGAGGTCTCCGCCGCGACGATCGAGCAGCGCGGTCCGGTGCGCGCGGTCGTCCGGGTCGAGGGGAAGCACAAGGGGGAAGGCCGCGAATGGCTGCCCTTCAGCCTGCGCCTCTATTTCCACGCCGGCTCGGCGGCGGTCCGGATCGTCCACAGCTTCGTCTTCGACGGCGATCCGGACAAGGACTTCCTCCGCGGCCTCGGCCTCACCGGCGCAGTGCCGATGCAGGACCTGCCGCACGACCGCCATGTCCGCTTCGCCGGCGAGGCGGGCGGGCTCTGGGGCGAAGCGGTACGCCCGCTCACCGGGCTGCGCCGGGACCCGGGCGCGCGGTTCCGCGAAGCCCAGGTCGCCGGCCGCGCCACCCCGCCCGTCGCCGAGCTGTCCGGCCCAGTGCGCGAGACGCTCCGCTTCATTCCGGCCTGGGGCGACTTCACGCTCGCCCAGCCCAATGCGGACGGCTTCGCCATCACCAAGCGGACCAAGCCGGGCCATGGCTGGATCGACGTCGACAGCGCCGGCCGCGCGCCGGGCCTCGGCTATGTCGGCGGCGTCTCGGGCGGGATCGCGTTCGGGATGAAGGATTTCTGGCAGCGCTGCCCGGTGCGGCTCGACATACGCGACGCCGCGAGCGATCTCGCCCGCTTCACCATCTGGTACCATGCGCCCGACGCCCCGGCGATGGACCTGCGCATGTACCATGACGGGCTCGGCATGGAGGACCATGTCGCCGAGAACCAGGGCCTCGACATCACCTATGAGGATTATGAGAAGGGCTGGGGCACCGCGCACGGCGTCGCGCGGACGACCGAGTTCACGCTCTGGGCGCTGCCCGCCACGCCGCCGCGCACGGCGTTCGTCGACATGGCGCGCGAGGTCTCGCGCCCGCCGCGGCTGCTCTGCGCGCCGCGCCGAGTCCACGCCGCCGGCGTGTTCGGCGACTGGAGCCTGGTCGACCGCTCGACTCCCGCGCGCAAGGCGATCGAGGACCGCAACGACGCGCTGATCGACTTCTATATCGGCCAGGTCGACCAGCGCCGCTGGTACGGCTTCTGGAACTATGGCGACGTGATCCACAGCTACGACACGGACCGCCATGTCTGGCGCTACGACATCGGCGGCTTCGCCTGGGACAATAGCGAGCTCTCGACCGACCTCTGGCTCTGGTACTCGTTCCTGCGCAGCGGCCGCGCCGACCTGTTCCGCATGGCGGAGGCGATGACACGCCACACCGGCGAGGTCGATGTCTACCATATCGGCCCGTACAAGGGCTTCGGCACGCGCCACGGCGTCCAGCACTGGAGCGACAGCTCGAAGCAGCCGCGCGTCTCGAACGCCGCCTATCGCCGCATCTACTACTACCTCACCGCCGACGAGCGCTGCGGCGACCTGATGCGCGCGCTCAACGACAGCGACTATACGCTCCAGCGTGTCGAGATCGGCCGCAAGGTCGATGCGCGCGCGCCGGGTTCCGCGCCGCCGGGCGGCAACAGCGCGGTCAAGGCCGCGGCGCCGCTGCCCGAGGGGCAGGTGTTCGTCCAGTTCGGCACCACCTGGGGCTCGCTGATCGCCGCCTGGCTCACCGAGTGGGAGCGCACCCGCGACACGCGCTGGCGCGACCGGATCGTCGCCGGCATGCGCTCGATCGCGGCGCTCAAACAGGGCTGGTTCGCGGGCGGCGCGCCGTTCGACCTCAAGACCGGCCGCTTCCTCGGGGCGGGCGACCAGGTGAGCGTCAGCCATCTGAACGGCGTGTTCGGCGTGTTCGAAATGCATGCCGAGCTGCTCGAGCTGCTCGACGAACCCGCATATCGCGAGGCCTGGCTCGACTATTGCGCCTTCTACAACGCCAGCGACGCCGAATTCCGCGCCAAGACGGGGCAGCCGGGCCGGGGGCGCGGACTGCGCTCGGCGCATTCGCGCTTCACGGCCTATGCCGCGGTCCAGCGAAAGGACCCGGCGCTCGCCCGGCGCGCCTGGAGCGAGTTCCTCGGCGCCGAGGATGGGCACGACAATGTCGCGCGGGGCGCGCTGCGCCGGATTTCCGGCCCGGATGTGCTGAAGCCCGTCGACGAGATGGCGGGCGTCTCGACCAACGGTTCGGCGCAATGGGGCCTCGCCGCGATCGAGAACCTCGCGCTGATCGGGGATTCGCTGGAGCGATAGGCAGTGTTGAAATTCGCAAAGCAATTCATTCCTCCCCCGGAGGGGGAGGATTATCGAATGTGCTCCCGCGCGAGGCCGCTTAGGGGCTTCCGCATCAGCCGCGGTCGATGCGCACCGCCGCCAGCCCCGGATGCGCCGCCTCCCCCCGGAAACCCTGGCGGACCAGCCCCGCCGCGTCCTCGGCATGGAGCGCATGAGTGAAATAATCGGGCGGGTTCGCCCCCCAGCGCACGCGGCAGTTTCGCAAGGTCACGCGCTCGGCGCGGCGGACGCTGATGCCGGGGGTGCCGTGCTTCTCGATCGGCTCCGCGACGTTGGTCGGACGGTTGTCGAACACCCCGCCCGGATAGTTCGTCCAGCGCTCGAAGCTGACATCGACATCGTCGAGCGTCACGTCGCTCACATGACCATGCACATGGCCGTCGATGCGGATGCTGTTCTCCGCCCGCCCGCGCACCCGCTCGACCCG
>CBIFVW010000105.1:0-12053 GCA_966186155.1 uncultured Sphingomonas sp. | reverse complement strand
CTCAGGAGAAGCAGGGCCGCAATGCCGGTGAGTGATCGCATAAATCCCCTCTTCGCCGGTCTTCGCCGGATCGACTGTTGCATTCGCTCGTGATAAACGAAGGTAGCCATCGGAGATTAGTATGACAAGTCGCCAGGAGGCGTCCTTCACCGGGGAGCTGTCGAATGAGCCCGAAGAGGCGATCCGCGGATCGCTGACCGACGAGCTGTTCGCCAAGCTGGAGGCCCGGATCCGCTCCGGCGAACTTCCCGCGGGCTCGCGCCTGCCGTCGCAGAAGGAAATCGCGCTGCGGGAGAATGTCAGCCGCACGGTCGTGCGGGAGGCGGTGGCGCGCCTCGCCGCCCATGGCCTGACCGTCTCGCGCCAGGGCGCGGGCGTGTTCGTCGCCGAGACCGCCGAATATCGCGCGTTCCAGATCACCCGCGACGAGCTCCAGGAGCTCGCCGACGTGATCAAGCTGCTCGAGATGCGCATGGCCGTGGAGACCGAGATGGCGGGTCTGGCGGCGGCGCGCCGCACGACCGCCGATATCGGCGCGATCCAGGACGCGCTGGCGGAAATGGTCGCCGTGGGCGATGATCCGATGGCCTCGGCCGAGGCCGATGCCGCCTTTCACCTCGCCATCGCCCGGGCGACGCAGAACGAATATTATGCGCGCTTCGTCGAGTTCCTGGGGCTGCGCCTGGTGCCGTCGCGCACCCTCTATCTGGGGGACAAGCCCGACGAGGCGCATCGGGCCTATGCCGCGAAGGTGCTTTCCGAGCACGAGGCGATCGTCGACGCGATCATCCGGATGGATTCGGTCCGCGCCCGCGAGGCGGCGCGCCAGCACATGCACGAGAGCCTCACGCGTCATTCGACGCTCAGCGCGAGCCTGAGGGGCAGGAAGCGGCCCGGCGAAGCCGCCGGCGACTGAAGCGGCTCGTCCGGCCGCACAAGTCACACAACCTATCGTATCAATTTCGCGTGCCGTCTGCCTGGCGGCTGCTGCGTTTTCCCGATTCGTCACCGGAAGTGCCTGGAATCGGCGAATAAGTCGGAGCAATTGACGGGCGGCCCAAAAGTTATCATACAAGATTGGCACGCGTGGCCTGCGCCGCGAACGTGGATGGAGAGGAAAATGGGGAAGAAGCTTCTGGCGTCTGCTGCTTCGGCTGGCGCGCTCGCAATCATTCTCGCCGCTGGCGCGGCCCATGCGCAGCAATCGGCCGCCGAGCCGTCCGCCCAGGATGCGCCGCCCAGCGACGGCCAGGCCGACGATTCGGGAGAAATCGTCGTCACCGGCTTCCGCGGCAGCCTGAGCAAGGCGATCGAGCTCAAGCGCGAGTCGATCGGCCTGCGCGACTCGATCGTGGCCGAGGACATCGGCAAGTTCCCCGAGGCGAACGTCGCCGACTCGCTGCAGCGCATTCCCGGCGTCATCCTGTCGCGCGACGGTGCGTCGAACGAAGGCCAGCGGATCAGCATCCGCGGCCTCGGCTCCGAATTCACCGTCACCACGATCAACGGCGCGCCGGTCCGCACGACCTCGGCGATGAACGTCGGCGGGTCGAGCCGCGACTTCAACTACGACGTCTTCCCGTCCGAGCTGTTCGGCCGGGTCGACGTCTACAAGACGCCGCAGGCCAATCTCGAGGAAGGCGGCATAGGCGGCAATGTCGATCTGCAGACGCCGCGCCCGTTCGACAGCGTAGGCCGCGTGATCCGCTATACCGCGCAGGTCAACTACAACACCCAGTCGAAGGAATGGCGCCCGCGCGGGTCGCTGCTGCTGAGCGACACCTGGGGCAATTTCGGCGCGCTGTTCGGCGTGGCCTATGCCAAGAACGTCAACGAGCGCTCCGGCTTCCAGTCGACCGGCGGCTACAATTCGTCGGCGCTCGGCCGCCGGCCCTATTACACGCCCGCGCCGCCCGCCAACACGAGCGGGCCGTTCCAGTTCGAGCTCAACCTCGACAGTCCGCTCGCCAATTTCGGCGGCTTGACCCGCGCCCAGGTGGAGAATGGCTATCTGCCGCGCTTCTACCGCGTGTTCGCGTCGAACAACGAGCGCGAGCGCCTGGGCTTCGTGGGCTCGCTCCAGTACAAGAGCGACCGTTTCGAGGCGAGCATCGACGGCATCTACGCGGACCTCAAGGACCAGACCGACGAGTTCACCTTCGGCGTCCCGGTGCGCAACTCGCGGACGGTCGCGGGCAGCACCAGCGCGCCGGGCACGGGCAACAATTCGGGCCTGATCCCGCTCGACGTGCATCTCGACGAGTACAACAATCTGTACGGCACGTTCGGGAACTCGAGCCTGCTGACGGAGAGCTTCTACCGCGACGCCCGCACCAAGTTCAAATACGGCATCGTCCGCGCCGCGTACGACATCACCGACACGATGAAGCTCTCGGCCCAGGGCAACCTCAGCGAGAGCAAGGCGGTCTATTCCGAGAACCGCATCGTCTCGAACATCTTCGGCGTTACCACGACCTTCGATCCCTCGGGCAATGTCAGCTATCCGACGATCAGCTCGCCGGTCGATTTCACCAACACCGCCAATTACCGCTCGCCCTCGCTCG
Organism: uncultured Sphingomonas sp.; assembly: GCA_966186155.1. Lineage (GTDB taxonomy): Bacteria > Pseudomonadota > Alphaproteobacteria > Sphingomonadales > Sphingomonadaceae > Sphingomonas. The sequence goes on along the minus strand of CBIFVW010000105.1, from coordinate 9,489 downwards.
GCTTCGCGCTCAACCAGGAGTATGACAAGGAGAAGACCGCGCGGGCGGTGCTCGACTGGAAGCCGGTCGACACCGGGGACCAGATGCTGGCGCTCAAGCTGGGCGGCAGCTACGTCTCGACCACCAAGCGGATCCAGCGGCAGGACGGCAGCAGCATCGCCGCGACCCGGGCGCTTCCGCAGGGCGGCACCTTCGCGACCAACCCGACCGGCGTGTTCGCGAACATGGACCCCTTCATCCAATTCGGCGAATTGGCCAATGGCGGCAACTCGGGCTATCCCTCGCAATTCGCGACCTTCTCGCGCGAGTTCGTGATGGACGTCCTCGACGCGAACGGCGCCAACCGGGCCGCGCCGATCGCGCTCAACCAGGCCTTCTCCGCCGAGGAGATCGTCAAGTCGGCCTTCTTCGAGGCCAGCTTCAAGATCCCGATTGCGGGCCATCCGCTGCGCGGCAATTTCGGCATCCGCTATTCGAACACCAAGACGCACATCGACAATTATCAGAGCGCGGGCGCCGGCGTGTTCGTGCCGGCGCAGCGCGAGGGCGGATATGAGAATCTCCTGCCCTCGGCCAGCCTGGCGTTCGACATCACGCCGAAGCTCGTCCTGCGCGGATCGGCCGGCCAGACGGTGACGCGCGCCGCGCTGGCGGACATCGCGGCGGGCACCCGGGTACCGAACATCTTCAATGCCGAGTTCACCGTGGGCAATCCCGACCTGCGCCCGCAGCTCGCGACGACCTATGACGCCGCGCTGGAATGGTATTTCGCGCCCGGCGGGCTGTTCAGCGTGGGCGTGTTCAAGAAGAACATCGTCGATCGGCCCTTCCCGGTGCGCGACGACGTCCCGTTCAGCCAGACGGGCCTGCCCTCGAGCGCGTTCAACTGCGCCTCGCTGGGTTCGCCGGCCTGCGTGAACGGCGTCATCAATCCCAACTATCTGTTCCGCCGCACGATCGTGGTGAACCAGAACGAGCTCAAGCTGAAGGGCCTGGAGGTCGCCTATCAGCAGAACTTCACCTTCCTGCCCGCGCCGTTCGACGGGCTGGGCATCACCAGCAGCTTCACGCTGATCGACCAGACCGGCGACGATTTCGTGCTGACGAACGGAGACCGCATCGCGATCCAGCTCGTGCCGGACTATACCTACAGCGTGACCGCCTATTACGAGAAGGGCCCGCTCTCGATCCGCGGCTCCTACAATTATCGCGCGAAGACGGGGATCACGTCGCAGAACACGGGGAACGACCAGATCCCCTATATCGCGCCGCAGGGCTTCCTCGACGGCACGATCAGCTACAAGGTCAACGACCTCCTGGAGCTGCGCATCGACGCGCTGAACATCACCAACGAGAATCTCTACACCTACTACTCCAATCCCAACCAGCCGAAGGGCAATGGCTCGACTCGCCGGGACAATTCGTTCTTCAACGGCACGACGATCTCGTTCGGCATCCGCGGACGGTTCTGAGGCTCCTCCTGGGGGCGCCCGGTTGCCGGGCGCCCCTTCGTTCGATTTCTGGAGAAGGGGAATGAAGCTATCCGCTCTCGCGACGGCGCTGGTGGTCGCGACGCCCGCCGCCGGTCTCGCGCAGCCCGCGCCGGCGACGGCGCCAGCCTCGGCGCTCGACGCCGCGGTGCGCCTCGCCGACTGGCAACTCGGCCAGATGCACGGCGGCACCGTCTCGCGCGCGACGGGCGAGACGCGGAACCCCCGCGCCTGGGAGCAGGCGGTGTTCTGGGTCGGAATGACGGCGCTCGCGGACGCGGGCGGCCCCTCCCGCATCCGCAAGGCCGTCCTCGACATGGGCGCGGCCAATCAGTGGCTGCCGGGCGAGAAGCCCTATTTCGCCGACGATTATGTCATCGTTCAATCCTATCTCTGGGCGGCGCGGAACGGCGCGGGCGAGGCCGCGCGGGCACCGGGGCGCCGGACCTTCGATCGCGTGGTCAACGAGCCGGCGGTGACTTCGCTCGCCTTCTTCATCCCGCCCGAAGGCTATGGCGCGGCCGAATGCCTCAAGCGCTGGTGCTGGTGCGACGCGCTGTTCATGGCGCCGCCGGCCTTTGTGGAGATGTCGCTTCAGACCGGCGATCCGCGCTATCGCGACTTCGCGATGCGCGAGTTCTGGGCGACCACCGACTTCCTCTTCGATCCGGTCGAGCATCTCTACTATCGCGACAGCCGCTTCTTCGAGCGGCGCGACGCCAAGGGCCGGAAGGAATTCTGGAGCCGCGGAAATGGCTGGGTCTTCGGCGGCATGGCGCGGACGATCCCGCTGCTCGCCAAGGGCAGCGCCGATCGGGTTCGGATGGAGGGGCTGTTCCTTCGGATGGCCGCGCGCATCAAGGCGCTGCAGAAGCCCGACGGCTACTGGGCGCCCTCGCTGCTCGCGCCCGAAGGCTCGCCGCCCGAGACGAGCGGGACCGCCTTCTATACCTATGGCCTCGCATGGGGGATCAACACGGGTTTGCTGCCGCGCGAGGAATATGAGCCCGTGGTGCGCCGCGGCTGGGCAGCGCTCCGACGCGCGATCCAGCCCGACGGGCGGCTCGGCTATGTCCAGCAGGTGAGCGACCGGCCCGAGAAGGTCGAGCCCGGCGACACGCAATATTATGGCGTCGGCGCCTTCCTGCTCGCGGCGACCCAGGTAGCCGCGCTCGACGACCGCACGCGCTGACCCGCAGGGGACGATCTTGTACCAGAAGACCTATTACGCGACGCATCCGGACATGATGGCGGGTGCCTCGAACGCGGAACTGCGCGACCGGCACCTCGTCTCCGGGCTGTTCCGGGCCGGCGAGATCGTGCTGACCTATTCGCACGGCGAGCGCTTCGTGATCGGGGGCGCGGTGCCGGGCGAGAAGGTCCTCGCGCTTCCGGACCAGGTCGAGCCGGAGAGCGCGGCGGGCCATTCGCTGCTCGAGCGGCGCGAGCTCGGCATCGTCAACATCGGCGCCGGCGAGGGGCTGGTGACCGTCGACGGCGAGACGATCCGCCTGGCGAAATACGAGGCGCTGTACGTGCCCATGGGCTCGCGCGACGTGACGTTCGCCGGAGAGGGGGCGCGCTTCTACCTGCTGTCGGTGCCGGCGCATGCGCGCTTCCCCCTGCGCAAGATCACCGCGGCCGACACCAGCCCACTCGAGCGAGGCGAGCTCGAGACGTCCAACCGGCGGACGATCTACCAGCTGATCCTTCCGCACATCTGCCAGAGCGCCGCCTTGTGCCTCGGCCTCACGCGCCTCGATCCCGGCAGCGTGTGGAACACGATGCCGCCGCACGTCCATGAACGCCGGTCGGAGATCTACCTCTATTTCGACCTGGAGGAGGAGGATCGCATCTTCCACTATATGGGGCGGCCGGACGACCTGCGGCACATGGTGATGCGGAACGAGGAGGTCGTCATCTCGCCGCCCTGGTCGGTGCACATGGGGGCCGGCACGCGCAACTACAGCTTCATCTGGGCGATGGCCGGCGAGAATCTCGATTATAACGACATGGACGTGGCCGATATCTGCCAGCTGCGATGAGGCGCGGGCCTTGCGGGCCGCGACTATTCCGTCATCGCCCGGGCTGGCTTCCCGCGGCATCGCTGGCATGATGCGCCCCGCACGAATCGGGGGATCGGGCATGCTCAATCGACGCGAGATACTCGGCCTGCTCGCGGTGGCGGGGACGGCGCCGGCGCTTGCCCTCGGCGCTCCGGCGCAGGAGCGCGAGCCCTGGGCGAAGTTCCGCCAGGGGCCGGACTATCCCCGCTTCGTCGAGGCGGTGCGGCGGATGAAGGCGAATCCGGATGCCTCGAGCCCCGACAGCTGGGCCTTCTGGCCCGAGATCCACCGGCACCATTGCCCGCACGGCAAGGATTATTTCCTCGCCTGGCACCGGGGCTATCTCCATCTGTTCGAGGCCAGGCTGCGCGCGATCTCGGGCTCGGCGACGCTCCGGGTGCCCTATTGGGACTATTTCGCCGATCCGCGCGTACCGGCGGAGCTGAGCGCGGGCAATTCGGCCACCAATCCGCTGTTCGAGCCGCGCATCGGCGGCGATGTCGGCAAGGCGCTGGCCTATGCCGCGTTCGAGCCGAAAGTGACCGGCTTCCAGCGCGGCGCGGCGGAATGCTTCGAGGCCAAGGTGGAGGCCTTCCACAACAACGTCCACAATCTCATCGGCGGCCGCATGGCGACGATGCTCTCGCCCCAGGACGTGATCTTCTGGCTTCACCACGCCAATGTCGACCGGCTGTGGAGCGCCTGGGCCGCCGCCGGGGAGGGAAGGACGATGCCCGCGCCCGACGACGCCTATTGGGGCGGGCGCTTCGACTATGCCGATGCGCTGGGCCTCGAACGGGCCAAGGCGGCGAGCGGCGAGGGGCTCGGCTATCGCTATGCCGATCTCCGGCTGCCGTCGCTGGCGCCGGGCGGGGGCCCGCCGCCACCGCCGCGCGTCGCCGCCGCGCCGCCGCCTCCGGTCGAGGCCGCGCCGCCCAGGGCGATGGCGCCCGCGCCCGCCGCGCCTGCGCCGATCCCGTTCCGTGGCATCTGGCTCGGCCGCGAGGATCGGCGCGTGCGGATGCCGCTGGCGCGCTCCCACGGCTATGTGCCGGACGAAGTGACGATCGTGCTCGACGCGGTCTCGCTCACGCGGGAGGGCGAGGCGGGCGGCTATTTCTACCAACTCTACCTCGATCTCGACGAGGGCGACGAGCGGACGCGGCCCGAATGCCTGCTCGGCTCGCTGGGGCCGTTCCAGATCGCCGCGGCGCTCCACCACGGCGACGACGGCAAGGCGCGGATCGAGCTTCCCGTGGGCGAGGTGATCCGGGAGGTCGCGCCGGGCCGCGATCCAACGGAGCTGGGCGTGCTGTTCGTCCGGATCGACGCCGGAGGACCGCCCGCAGGCGACGTGATCGGCATCGGAACGATCGAGATCGCGAGCTGAGAACCGGGGCTTGGCGCGCCAGCAGCTTTGCTGTTGTCCACAGCCATTGCAGGCGCGCCGCCACTACCCATGTTGCCTCCGACGAACCGCACCCCCTAGATGGGGGAATCACCCAATCCGGAAGCCATGATGACCGCCACTCATTCGACTCGCATGCTGATCCTGGGCTCGGGCCCCGCTGGCCTCACCGCCGCCATCTATGGCGCGCGCGCCGGCCTCGCGCCGATCGTGGTGCAGGGGATCCAGCCCGGCGGGCAGCTGATGACGACGACCGACGTCGAGAATTATCCGGGCTTCCGCGACGTGATCCAGGGTCCCTGGCTGATGCAGGAGATGCAGGCCCAGGCCGAGCATGTCGGCGCGCAGATGATGTGGGACACGATCGTCGAGGTCGACCTGACCCAGCGCCCGTTCCGCATGGTCGGCGACGGCGGCACCGTCTATCTGGGCGACGTGCTGGTGATCGCCACCGGCGCCCAGGCGAAGTGGCTCGGCCTCGATTCGGAGGAGCTGCTCAAGGGCAAGGGCGTCAGCGCCTGCGCGACCTGCGACGGCTTCTTCTTCCGCGGCAAGAAGGTGGCGGTGATCGGCGGCGGCAACACCGCGGTCGAGGAAGCGCTCTACCTCACCAACCACAGCCATGACGTCACCGTCATCCATCGCCGCGATTCGTTCCGCGCCGAGAAGATCCTGCAGCAGCGGCTGTTCGCCAACGAGCGGATCAACGTGCTGTGGAACAAGAAGGTCGAGCGCTTCATCGACGGCGGCGGCACGCTGGGCCTGGTGGGAATCGAGCTCAAGGATACCGAGACCGGCGAGGTCTCGACCCTGGAAGTCGATGGCGGCTTCGTGGCGATCGGGCACCATCCGGCGACCGAGCTGTTCCGCGGCCATCTCGAGCTCGACGCGGACGGCTATATCCAGGTCGAGACCGGCAGCACGCGCACATCGGTGCCCGGCGTGTTCGCTTGCGGCGACGTGATGGACAAGGTCTACCGCCAGGCAGTGACTGCCGCCGGCACCGGCTGCATGGCCGCGCTCGACGCCGAGCGCTTCCTCGCCGAGGCGGATTTCGAGACCGTGGTCCATCATCAGGCAGCCGAGTGAGCTAGGCGAGGCTCTTCAGAACCTGTTCGAAGAGCCAATTCTTGTCGGTTGTCGAAGCGAAGCTGTGGCTGGTGCTGTCGAGCGTCTCCACCGCGACCCGGGCGCGGGCCGGATCGAAGGCGGAGTCCTTGAATGCGTCCGCGAAGGCAATGGCGGTGTTGTCACCCTTGGCGAGCAGGATCGTCACCGGCACCTGTGCGCCGGCGAGCGCCTGGGCGAAGCGCGCGGCGAGGCCGGTTCTTACTTGAGATGAGTCCTGTGAAACTTTGATCAAACCTTTGACAAGTTTCGCAATATTGATGTTACCGCGCAGCAGTCGAAGCCATTGCCCCGGATCGCGCAGCCGCTCGGCATAGCGTGCTCGGATCGCGGCGGCGGGGGGCAGGTCGTCGCTGGACTCGATCACCCAGGGATTGGCGAGCAGCAGCGCGCCGATGCCCGCATGGGAGTGGAAGAAGGCGAGCGCGGTCGCGGCGTCGCAATTGCCGAAGGCGACGATCCGGGCGACTCCGGCTTCGGCGCGGAAGGCCGCGGCGGCGGCGGCGATGTCGTCGGCGCTGCTCTCATAGCCGCGATTCTCGCCGGTCGAATCGCCGATCCCGCGGCGATCGAAGCGCAGGACCGGGTGACCCGCCGCCGCCACGCGCCGGGCCAGCAGCGCCATGCCGCGATGCGCGCCGATGCGGATCTCGTTGCCGCCCGAGACGATCAGCAGGCCGGTGCCGCCGGGCGCTTCGTCGAGCGTGCCGAGCAGCGTGTCGGTGGCGCAGGGGAAGGCGATCAGTCTGCGCATGCCCGCACCCAGGCGGCGATGTCGTCGGCGAGCAGCGCGGCGCGCGCCGGATCGTTGTCCGGCTCGGCGCGGCGCCAGAGCGGAGCGGCGTCGACGCGCAGATCGGCGTCCTTGGGATCGCGGTCGATGCGAACGGTACGCGCGGACTCGGTCGCGGCGTCGTCGAGCTCGGCGAGGAACTCGGGCGCGAGCGCGTTGCCGCCAAAGTCCTCGCCGCCGCCGGCCTGGCGGACGCGGCCGAGCTCGCGGATCAGCTCCGGCCCGGATTGCGGCGCGAAATACCAGCGGCCGGCGAGGATCGCTTCGCCGTCGAGCAGCGCGCCGCTGCGGATCGCGATCGAGAGGGCCGGGGTTCCGGCTGCGCGGGCCGCGGCGGCGAAAGCGGAGCGGAGATTGGTGAGCCGCATCTCATCCGTCGGCACCAGGCTCTCGCCCTGGCCCGGCATGTCCGGCAGCGCCCCCGCGACGCCGCGCTCGGCGAGCAGCCGGAGGATGGTCACCACGAAGGTGCGGGTGCGGTTGGCTTCCTCGAACAGCGGCAGCGCGGCGATCACGACCGGGCCGGTAGCGGGGCCGAAGCGGAGCATCGCCTCGCGCCCGCCGGCCCAGTCGTAATGGCCGATCACCCGAGCGCCTTGCCGGCGGCGAAGCGCGTCAGCGCGCCAAAGCTTTCGAGCATCTCGCCATCGACCTCGTCGTCCTCGATCAGGATTCCGAGCCGATCCTCGAGCTCGGTCAGCACGCCCGCCACCGCGAGCGAATCGAGCTCGGGCAGGGCGCCGAACAGCGGGCTATCCTCGCGGAGGGCGGCGGCGCGTTCGGCGCTCAGCCCCAGCACGTCGCGGAGCACGCCCCGCACCGCATCCTCGACTTCGGCGAAACCTTCCCGCTGCAACTCGGCTATCCCCGCATTTTTTCGCCCCCGTAAGGCTTGGCGCGGGCGCTGCCAAGCGTAAGGGTAACGGCGTGATCGCGCTCGACCCCGTTCCCCGGCCCATCGACCACCTGCCGCTGCGCGGGGCGGCGGAGGCGGTGGCGCTTGAGGACAAGGGCGGGGCTCTGACCTATGCGGGGCTCGAGGCGGCGGTGGGCGCCCTCGCGCGCTGGCTCAAGGAACTGGGCCTGCCGCGGGGGGAGCGAGTGGCGAGCTGGCTGCCCAAGACCCGCACCGCCTGCCTGATACCGCTGGCGGCGCCCCGGGCAGGATTGGTCCATGTGCCGGTCAACCCCATCCTCAAGCGGGCGCAAGTAGCGCACATCCTCGCCGACAGCGGGGCCCGGCTATTGGTGACGCAGGCGTCCCGGAGCGTGGCGCTGGAGCCGGGCGACGTGCCCGCCGACTGCCGCATCGCGACCGAGGACGAGCTGGAATCGACCGGCCAGTTGCCGCCGTCGAGTGCCGACCCGGATGCGCTGGCGGCGATCCTCTACACTTCCGGGTCGACCGGAAAACCCAAGGGCGTGATGTTGAGCCACGCCAATTTGTGGCTCGGTGCCATCAGCGTGGCACATTATCTTAAGATCGAATCTGAAGATCATGTGCTCGGCGTGCTGCCGCTGAGCTTCGACTATGGCCAGAACCAGCTTCTCTCGACCTGGGCCGCGGGCGCGCGGGTGGTGCCGCTCGATTATCTCACCGCGCGAGACGTGGTGAAGGCGGTCGAGCGCTTCGGAATCACGACCCTGGCGGGGGTGCCGCCGCTCTGGGTGCAACTGCTCGAAGCGGACTGGCCGGTTGAGACCGCGTCCAAACTAAGGCGCCTAACCAATTCAGGTGGAGCCCTTACGCCTAGAATGGTGCGCGCGTTGCGGGCGCGGTTCCCCGAGGCCGATCTCTATCCCATGTATGGTCTCACCGAGGCATTCCGATCGACCTATCTCGATCCGGCGCTCGTCGATGCCCATCCCGATTCGATCGGACGGGCGATTCCGTTCGCCGAGATTCTCGTCGTGGACTCCGACGGCCGGAGCGCGCGCCGGGGCGAGCTGGTCCATGCCGGGCCGCTGGTCGCGCAGGGCTATTGGCGCGATCCCGAGCGGACCGCGCAGCGCTTCCGCCCGGCGCCGGAATTCGCCAAGAGTGGCGGCATGGCGGTCTGGTCGGGCGATACGGTGAGCGAGGATGCGGACGGGCTGCTGCGCTTCGTCGGGCGCGACGACGAGATGATCAAGTCGGCCGGCAACCGGATCAGCCCTACCGAGATCGAGGAAGCGGTGCTCGCGGGCGGCGAGACCGGCGAGGCGGCCGCCTTCGGCATGCCCGACGAGCGGCTCGGCCAGGCGATCCTGGTGGTCGCGCGCGGCGACGGCAGCCGTGAGCAAGAGCTCCGCGAACGGCTGCGGCGCGAGCTGCCGAGCTTCATGCAGCCGACCCGCTATGATTGGCGCCCGGAGCTTCCGCGCAATGCGAACGGCAAGCTCGACCGGACGATGTTGAAAGCGAGCCTGGCATGACGCCCAAAGCCTTCGGCCCGATCCCGCCCGAATTCGCGGGGCTCGACGCGCTCCCATGGCTGGACGAGGCGACGCCGGCCTATGTCTATGACCTGGCGATAGTGCGGGCGCGGGTGGCGCGGCTTCGGGCGGCGCTGCCGGCGGGCGTGGCGGTCCATTACGCGATCAAGGCCAACCCGTTTCCGCCGC
>CBIFVW010000104.1:0-12079 GCA_966186155.1 uncultured Sphingomonas sp. | reverse complement strand
CCGCAGCGCAATTCGGTCGGCGGGAAGCTCGAAATCGAAAAGATCGACGTTCACTTGGTAGGCACGGCCCTATTGCGGCAGCGTGGCCTTGGTCTCGCCTTCGGGCAGCGCCTTGGGCGCATCGGCCGGCAGGTTCGAATAGGGCGGCGGATTGTCCGACTGGATATAGGCGTGGACGATCCGCGTCGGGTTCGCCGGCGGTTCGCCTCGCTCGATCTTGTCGACCCACTCCATCCCCGAAACGACGCGGCCGAACACCGTATAGTCGTGGTCGAACGTCAGCTTCGGCGCGAACATGATGAAGAACTGGCTGTTGGCGCTGTTCTGCGCCTCGACGATCTGCTCGGGCGTCGCATTGTCGTCGGCGCCGCGGCGCGCGGCCGAGACCGTGCCGCGGACATGCGGCAGGTTGCTGAACTCGGCCGGCACGTTGGGCAGGTCCGAATCGCCGGTGCCGTCGCCCTTCGGGTCGCCGCCCTGCGCCATGTTGTAGGGCTCGTCGATCACCCGGTGGAAGGCGAGGCCGTCATAGAAATGGCGGCGCGTGAGCGTCTTCACCTGCTCGACCATCTTGGGCGCCGCGTCGGGACGCAGCCGGATCAGCACGCGGCCGCCGGTCGACAGGTCGAGCACCCAGGTGTTGGCGGGATCGGGCGGCACCACGGCGGGCAGCATGCTCTTGACCGCTTCCGGCTGGTCGACGCCGCGCAGCGGCTCGACGATCTTCTCGGGCTTGCCCCCGCCGCCGGCCTGGGCATGGGCGGGCGCGGCAAAGGCGAACATGGCCAGACCGGCCAAAGCGGCAACGAAACGCATCGAAATCCCCACTCGAAAATCCTCTTGGCCTAAGCGTCTAGAGCAAAGCGCGCCGTTCAACCACTGCCTTTGCGGCCAAGTGCTTCGACCCGCGCGACGACCTCGGCCTCTACCGCGAGGGTCACGAACTTGCGGATCGATCCGCCGAACAGCGCGATCTCCTTCACCAGTCGGCTGGCGATCGGCTGGAGCGAGACGTCGGCCATCAGGAAGACCGTCTCGATCCGGTCGTTCAATTGCTGGTTCATGCCCGCCATCTGATATTCGTACTCGAAGTCGGCGACGGCGCGCAGCCCGCGGACGATCACGCTCGCGCCTTCGCGCTCGGCGAAGTCCATCAGCAGCGAATCGAAGCTGACGACATGGATCTCGCCCGCGATCCCCGCGGTCTCGCGTTCCACCATCGCCATCCGCTCCTCGACGCTGAACATCGGGTTCTTGGAAGGGTTGGTGGTCACGCCGATCACCAGCCGGTCGACCAGCTTCGCGCCGCGCCGGATGATGTCCATATGGCCGAGCGTGATCGGGTCGAAGGTGCCGGGATAGACGCCGGTGCGGATGGTCATGCGATCCTCCCTAGCGGTCGCGTTCCAAGGTGAAGCGGGCGATGTCGCGGAGCACGTCGGCCTCGGTGCCATAGGGCTTGAGATGCGCGATCGCCTGGTCGACCAGCAGCCGCGCCTGGGCGCGGGCGCGATCGAGGCCGAGCAGGGTGAGGAAGGTCTCCTTGCCGCGCCCTTCGTCCTTGCGGAGCTTCTTGCCCGCCAGCGCCTCGTCCCCCTCGGCGTCGAGGATGTCGTCGGCGATCTGGAAGGCGAGGCCGAGGTCGCGGGCATAGCCGCGCAGCCCCGTGCGTCCCTCGGACGCCACGCGGCCGAGGATCGCGCCGCTCTCGACCGCGCAGCTGATCAGCGCGCCGGTCTTCATCGCCTGGAGCCGCGTGACGGTCGGCAGGTCGAAGCTCGCCTTGGCGGCCTCGAGGTCCATCATCTGGCCGCCCGCCATGCCCGCGGGCCCCGCGGCATGCGCGAGCGCCCCGGTCAGCTCGATGCGCACGAAGGGATCGGGATGCGTCGCCTCGTCGGCGAGCACTTCGAAGGCGAGCGCGTGGAGGCAGTCGCCCGCCAGGATCGCGGTCGCCTCGTCGAAGGCGCGGTGGACGGTCGGCTTGCCGCGGCGCAGGTCGTCATCGTCCATCGCCGGCAGGTCGTCGTGGATCAGCGAATAGACATGGATGCATTCGAGCGCGAGCGCGGTGCGCGCCATGCAGGTCTTGTCGACGCCGAACAGCCGGGCAGTGGCGAAGACCAGGAGCGGCCGCAGCCGCTTGCCTCCGCCGATCGCGGCGTGGCGCATCGCGCGATAGAGCCCCTCGCGGGGATCGCCGGGTATCGCCAGCAGCAAGTCGAACTGCCGGTCCATCTCCGCCGAGACCTGCCGCAGCGCCGCCTGCAGCGCGAGAGAGGCGTGCGGCACCGCGGCCAACTCAGCCCGCGGCGAAGGGCGTGGTGCCCGTGGGCTTGCCTTCGGAATCGGTGCGGATCGCTTCGATCCGCGCCTGCGCCGCGTCGAGCCGGGCGGCGCACTGGCGGCGGAGCTGGTCGCCCCGCTCATAGAGGTCGATCGCCTCCTGGAGCTGCGCCTCGCCGCTCTCCAGCCGCGCGACGATCCGCTCGAGTTCCTTGAGCGCGTCCTCGAACGAAAGCGCGGCGATGTCGGTTTGCTCGGCCATCCTCTCGCTATGCGGCAGGCGGGCAGGGGATTGCAACCGGCGACGCGCGTCACATGTTGGGCGCGAGCCAGCAGAGGACGCGCCATGATCGCAACCGTCAATCCCGCCAACGGCGAAACCATCACGGAGCATGAGGAGCTCGACGCCGACGGCATCGAGATCGCGCTCACGCGCGCCGAGGCGTGCTTCCAGGCGTGGCGCAACGCGCCGCTCGAGCGGCGGACCGCGCTGCTCTCCGCGATCGCCGATCGCTGGGAGGCGGACAAGCGGCACCTCGCCGAGACCGCGGTCCGGGAGATGGGCAAGACGATCACCGGCGCGATCGCCGAGGTGGAGAAGTGCATCTCGGGCTTCCGCCATTATGCCGAGCGCGGGCCTTCCTATCTGGAGCCGGAGACGGTGAAGACCGCGAGCGGCCATGCGGTCGCCCGCTGGCTGCCGATGGGGCCGGTGCTGGCGGTGATGCCGTGGAACTTTCCCTATTGGCAGGTGGTCCGCTTCCTCGCGCCGACGATCATGGCGGGCAATGTCGCGCTGCTGAAGCACGCGTCGAGCGTGCAGGGATGCGCGGCGCTGATGCAGCAGCTGGTGAGCGCCGCGGGAGCGCCCGACGGGCTGTTCCAGAACCTCGCCGTCAAGTCGGACAAGGTCGCCGACATCATCGCCGACCGGCGCGTGGCGGCAGTGACGCTCACCGGCAGCGAGGGCGCGGGCGCCCAGGTCGCCCAGGCGGCGGGGCGGGCGCTCAAGAAAGTGGTGCTCGAGCTCGGCGGATCCGATCCGCTGATCGTGATGCCCTCGGCCGATCTCGACCTTGCCGCCAGGACCGCGGTCACCGCGCGCGTCCAGAATGCCGGACAGAGCTGCATCTGCGCGAAGCGGATGATCGTCCATGCCGACGTCCACGACGCGTTCCTCGAGCGCTTCGAGGCGGGAATGAAGGCAGTGCGGATCGGCGACCCGATGGACGAAGGCACCGGCATGGGCCCGCTCTCCAGCGTCCAGCAGCGCGACACGGTGCTCGAGCAGGTCGAGCGGGCCAGGGCGGCGGGCGCCGTCCTGCGCTTCGGCGCCGAGAAGATCGAGCGCGAGGGCGCGTGGATGACGCCGGGCGTGCTCGTCGACCTCGATCCCGAGGCGGATGTCGCCAAGGAGGAGATCTTCGGGCCGGTCGCCGCTATCTACAAGGTCAAGGACATCGACGAAGCGATCGCGCTGGCGAACGACGTGCCCTATGGCCTCGGCTCGGCGGTCTGGACCAGCGACGAAGCCGAGATCGAACGCTTCGCGCGCGACATCCAAGCGGGGATGACCGCGGTCAATTCGCTGCTCGCCTCGACTCCCGAGGCGCCCTTCGGCGGAGTCAAGCTCTCCGGCCATGGCCGGGAGCTCGGCCCCTGGGGCATGCACGAGTTCATGAACCTGAAGGCAGTGATGTACGGCAAGGACGTGAAGCCGGGGGACTAGCGCACGACGAACTTGCCCGTCATCCCGAAGCTCGCATGCAGGAAGTGCGTGCACTTGATCGGGTAGGTACCGGGCCTGGGCGCAACGAAAGCGATGTCGACGCTCGCGCCGCTTGCCAGCTCGATCCTGCCGTCCTTCAGCCTGGCGCGGTCCCCAGGCGCCATCGTCGCGGCGGCGAAGAAGGCCTTTGCGGCGAAGCTGTGCCCGCCGCTGCTCGACAGGTGCAGCACATAGGGCTGGCCATGGACCAGCGCGATCGTGTCGGGCGTGAACTTGAAGTTCGAGAGCGCGACGTCGACGCGCCGTTCGGCGGGCGCAGGGGCGGCCGCGGTCAACGCGAGCGCGGCGAAGGGCAGCAGCTTCCTCATCGTCAGCGGTTCCTTCTCAGGCGCCGCCCTGGACCTCCGCCAGCAGGTCCTTGCGGCTCAGCTTGCCGATCATCGTCTTGGGCAGGTGATCGCGCACCACGACCTCCGCCACGCGTTCGTGCTTGCCGACACGTGCGTTGAGCCAACGCGCGAGCTCCTCGCCATTCGCCTCGGCACCCTCGCTTAGTGTCACATAGGCGTGCGGAAGTTCACCATGATAGGTGTCGGGCAGCCCGATCACGAGCGCCTCCTTCACTGTCGGATGCGTGTAGAGCACTGCCTCGATCTGGCTCGGGAACACCTTGAACCCGCCGACCGCGATCATGTCCTTCAACCGGTCGACGATGCGGATGAAGCCGTCCTCGTCGATCAGCCCGACATCGCCGGTGCGTAGCCAGCGCGTCCCGCCTTCATCGTCGACGAACACCGCCGCATCGGCCTCGGGCCGGTTCCAATAGCCCTTCATGATCTGCGGGCCCGCCACGACGATCTCGCCCGGCTCGCCCTCGGGCGCCGGACGCGTGGGATCCTCCTTGTCGACCAGCCGGACGCGCGTGCCCTGGATGGGCTGGCCGATGGTGCCCGGCTTGTCCTGCCCGCCATAGGGGTTGGTCGAGACCACGCCCGAGCTCTCGGAGAGGCCATAGCCTTCGATCACCCGCGCGCCGGTCACTTTCTCGAATACGGTCTTGAGCTGCTCGGCCAGCGGCGCGCCGCCCGAGATGCAGAAGCGCAGCGACGAGAAGTCCGATGCCTTCATCCCCGGCGCGTCGAGCAGCGCCTGGTACATGGTCGGCACCCCCGGCAATGCTCGCGGGCGGGTGCGCCTGAGCTCGGCCAGCGCCTGCTTGGCGTTGAAGCGCGGCAGCATCACGATCTCGCCGCCGGTCACCACGGTGCGGTTGAGCACGCAGGTATTGGCGAAGACGTGGAAGAAGGGGAGGACGCCGAGGACCCGGTCCTGCGTGGTCCCGAGCTCGGGATCGAGCCGCGCGACCTGGCGCGCGTTGGCCGAGAGGTTCTGGTGGCTGAGCATCGCGCCCTTGGGCGTGCCCGTGGTGCCGCCGGTATACTGGATCAGCGCTAGGTCCTTGTCGGGATCGATCGCGGGCGCGTCGATCGCACCGGCATTGTGGATCAGCTGCGAGAAGGCGAGGATGCGCGCGTCGTGCGGGCGCTTCGCCACCTCGGCGCCGCGGAAGAGGCGGTAGAAGAGCGACTTGGCCGCAGGCAGCGCTCCCGCCACCGATCCCACCACCAGCCGCTCGAGCTGGCTGCGGTCGAGCACCGCCAGCGCGGTCGGCAGTAGCGCGGAGGCCGACAGGGTGAAGAGCAGCCGCGTTCCCGAATCCGCCACTTGCGCGGAAAGCTCCTCGACCGTGTATAGCGGCGAGAAATTGACCACCGTCGCGCCGAGCTTGAGGATGCCGTAATAGGCCGCGACATAATGGGGCACGTTGGGCAGGAAGAGCCCGATCCGGTCGCCCTTGCCATAGCCCAAAGCCGCGAGCCCCGCCGCGACGCGGTTCACACCGTCGAGCGTCTCGCCATAGCTGTAGTGCCGGCCGAGGAAATCGAGCAGCGGCGCCTGCGGATGCGCCTTCGCGCTGCGCTCGAACAGCTCGACCATCGATTGCGGGGGGAAGTCCGAGTCCCAGCGGCCGGGGTGACGATAGGCGGTGCGCCAGGCTTGCTCGGGATCGGTCATTGACACAGGTGTAAGCAGCCTTCCGTTCACGTCAAGGCGTGAGCCGCTTGCTCCATGTGACGAGCACCGAGACGGCGACGATGCCGAGGTCGACCACCGCTTCAAGCCGCTGCGGCGCGACATCGCCGGCGCGATGCGCGAGGATCTCGATATTGGCGCGGTGATCGGGCGAGGCGAGCGCGATCAGCGCCAGGCCGGCAAGGGCTGCGATCGCGATCTTTCCACCCCGGCTCGGCATGGCCGCACCATAGGCGCGCGCCGGGCGGGCGGCAAGCGAATCAGGCGGCTTCGCGATGCGCGCGGCGGGCGCGGTCGCGGCCCGCGGACTTGGCTTCGAACAGGGCCGTGTCGGCACCGCGATAGAGCGATTTCCAGTCGCGGTCGTCCGCGAGCGGACCGGTGCAGGCGCCGATGCTGGCGGTCACCTTGAGATCGAAGGGCATGCGCGTCACGCGCAGCCGGGCGAGCAGCTGATCGGGCTCCAGCGGCGCGCCGGCGGACGAGAGAAGCGCGAACTCCTCGCCTCCCATCCGCGCGATCAGCGTCCCTGCGGGCGCCGCGGTACGCAGCAGGCGGGCGAAGAGGCGCAGCACCTCGTCGCCGCCGTCATGGCCCAGCGTCTCGTTGACGCGCTTGAAATGATCGAGATCGGCGATCAGCAGCTGCTGTTCTCCGGCCCGGCCGATCGCCTGCGACAGGAAGGCGCGGCGATTGAGCAGGCCGGTGAGCGGATCGGTGTCGGCGAGGCGGCGCTGCATCACTTCGCTCGCGATCGCGTCGTCGCGCTCGTCGCGCAGCAGCTTGATGCGATAGGCGATGGCGAGGCTCGACATCAGCGCCTCGAGCGCCATCGAGATCAGAGTCGAATTGTCGAGCCAGAAGCTCCAGGGCAGGATGTGGAAGTTGGCGAGCATGCGCAGCAGCGAAGTCAGGATCGGCGCGCCCCAGCCGATCGCGAACAGCCACAGATAGTTGCTCCGGCGCCGCCACGCGCGCCACAGCGTCGGGAAGACGACGGCGGCGAGGCCGAGAAAGGTGCAGGTGAAGGCCGCGTCGACGAGCTGCACGCTGAGCGGCGCGCCGAAGAAGACGAGCATCCCGACGCCGAATATCGCGCCCGCCATCACCCAGGTGAACCGCCCGAGCCAGCCCGCGAAGATCCGCGGCTCGAAGAAGCTGCGCGCGAAGACCAGCGCGCTCGCGCCGGTGATGCCGAGCAGGAGATAGTTGAGTCGCAGCCGGTCGTTGTTGGCGATGTCCGGAAACGTCCAGGCGAGCGCGCCCGAGGAGGAGAAGGCGTAGGCGAGCAGCGCCGTCGTCATCAGGCAATAATAGAGCTGGAACCGGTGGCGGAGCGCGCCCCAGAGCGCGAGATTGTAGATGATCAGCGCGATGCACAGGCCGGCGAACGCCGAATAGATCGCGCCGAGCGCGAGGTTCGCGTGCTGGCTCTCGGTTTCGGTCGCGATCCGGGCCCCCATCAGGATGCCGCGCATGTTCGCCGAGCCCTCGACGTGCCACAGCACGCGCACTGCTTTCGCCGGGCGCAGGGGAAGCGGCACCTCGGCAATCGCGCCGAGCTGGATCCAGGGCGTGATGCCTCGCGCGTCGGTGCGAGCGGTCGCGATCCGCCCGTCCTCGTAGAGGATGTGGAGCGCGAGGCCGCGCTGCCATACGCTCGCGAACCGCACGCCGAGCGGCGTGGGCGGGCGTTGGTCGATGTCCTGCGAGATCACCCAGAAATCGCCCGGGCCGAACTGGTGCTGCCGGGTGCTGCAATCGAAGCGCTCGGGATGGCGGATCAGCTCTGCGGCGTTCATTCCGACGGTGTCGCGCAGGACGCAGACGCCGATCGGCCGGCCGGCCAGGCCCTGCGCCGCTGCGGGCGCGGCCAGGCACAGCAGCGCCAGCAGCGCGCCGATCAGGGCGGTAAGGCGGGATAGGCACGCCGCGGACATGTCCGCCTGCTATGCGGACATGACGAATATCCGGTTAAGATTGATGCGCCGCGCCGGTTCCCCGGCACGGCGCGCCAGGTGTCAGCAGCCCTTGCCGGCGCCGATCGCCCGCTTGAGCAGGCCGCCCAGCTTGGGCTTGCAGGGCTTGGGCTGCTCGGCGGGCCGCGCGCCGTCCTCGTCCTGCCCGCGGGCACCCAGCATGTCGGACATGCCGGGCATGCCGGTCATGAAATTGCCCATCGCGCGATAGCGGACCTTGGCGGTCCATTTCGGCCGCCAGGCGACCTTCGGGTCCTTGGGGCGCTCGGGAAAGGCGAAGTTCGCCTCGGGGCCATAGGCGTAGAGGAAGCCCATCATCATATCGCCGGCCGCCGCCTTGACCTCGGCGGGGATGGTGCAGCTGGTCTGGCTGGGCGGTATCACCACTTTCTGGCCGATCAGCCGGTTGACCGTCGCGGGCGACAGCCAGCTCCACAGCCCGCCGCCGAACTCCTGCGTCGCCGACGAGGCCCACCAGACCATGTCCTTCGCATCGTCGCCGCCGCGGCCCATGTCCTTCGATCCCATCGCCCAGGCATAATAGCCGGTGGCGGCGGGGATGCCGTTCCAGCTCAGCCCGATCGAGCCGTCGGTGCCCGCCGCCGACTTGACCCGCGGCGCGGCGAGGAAGTCCTGGTTGAGCGCGAAGGCGATCTCTGGGCTGTAATTGCCCGCGATCCGGTGCTGGCCGAGCAGCGACGACTGGCCGCTGATCCGCTTGTCCGACTTGCCGTTCGGCCAGTCGCCATAGGTGCGGCTGTTCGCCGGCGTCGGTCCCGTCTCGGCCGCGACGCGGCCCGAGAAGAGGTTGGGCGGCACCTGGCCCTTGGCGAGCTTGGCGAAGTCGATCACCACCGGCTGGCCCGGCCCCGCATGCGCGGCGCAGCCCCAATAGATCAGCAGCCGGCCCTTGGGGCGCTGGAACTGGCTTTCATAGTCCTTATACTCGGGGTCGGCGGCCGGCTTGCCCGGCGGCGAGACGAGCGGCACCGAGGCGCCGAGCCGCGCGCCGGCGGGCATGAAATGATCCGCCTTGGGGGCGCCGCCGGTCGCGGGCAGGCGCGAGCCCAGCCGCAGCGTCAGCTCGTGGCTGTCGCCCTGGCCCATCATGCCGGCGATCGTGCCGGCGTCGATCACATAGCGCGCTTCGGGCGCGGCATCGTTGCTCTGTGCGACGACGACACCCGCCGCGAGCATGCTCGCGAGCAATGTGCCCGTGCCCAGCAATTTCCACTTCATCGAACGCATTCGGATATCTCCCTGGAAGCCCATGGCTGCGACCCGAAGCGGCCGCCCCTTACGCGATCGGAACGAATTTGCAAGGGTGTGTTATTCGAATATCACACATGCGGCATATCCGCAGGCTATGGCATGCCGAACGGGCTCGTTGCACATGCGGATCGAATCCTCGGCTGGCGGGTTATGGTTAAGATCCGCGCAGGAGGATGGACGATGAAGGGGATTCTTGCCGCTGCCGCCGCTGCGTTGCTCCTGCCCGCCGCCGCCGGTGCGCAGGACTGGCGGGCCCGCGACACCATGTCGATCCGCGTCGACGCCTCGGCGCTCGATCTTTCGACCGCCTCGGGCGTCGACGAGCTCGAGCGGCGCGTCCGCCGCGCGGTGGACCGCATCTGCGGCAGCGACCGCGAATGCCGCGAGGAGGCATGGGCGAGCACCGACGAGCAGGTCGACTATGCGATCGCGCGCGACGAATGGACGCGCCGCCTCGCCGCCGAACGCGCGGCCCAGCTCGAGGCGTGCGGCGGATATGGATGCCCGCCGTCCCGGCCGGCCTATTACGCGCCCCCTCCGCCTCCGCCTCCGATAGCTCCCGCCGGCGTGACGGTGATCATCTACACGGCAGGACCGCCCGCGATCCATTACGGTCCGCCGCCGGGCTGGCGCTGAAAGCGAAACGGGCCGGAACGCGTGTTCCGGCCCGTCGCGTTTCCGGCGGTGCGCGGCGTTACTTCGCCTTGGCCGCCTCGGTCTTCTTGCCGCCCTTGGGCTTCTTCGGCGCGGCCGGCGTGATCTCGAAGGCGAGCGCGCCGTCCTTGAGCTTCACCGACACCTCGCCGCCATGGACGAGCTTGCCGAACAGGAGCTCCTCGGCGAGCGGCTGCTTGACCTTCTCCTGGATGAGGCGGCCCATCGGGCGCGCGCCATAGAGCTTGTCGTAGCCGCGCTCGGTGAGCCACGCCTTGGACTCGTCGTCGAGCTGGATGTGGACGCCGCGGTCCGCCAGCTGCAGCTCGAGCTGGAGGATGAACTTCTCCACCACGCGGCTGACCACCGCGGTCGGCAGATAGTCGAACGGCACGATGGCATCGAGACGGTTGCGGAATTCGGGGGTGAAGAGCTTCTTCACCGCCTCCTCCTGCACGTCGTCGCGGCTGATCTCGCCGAAACCGATCGATTCGCGCGTCATGTCGGACGCGCCGGCATTGGTGGTCATGATCAGGATCGTGTTCCGGAAGTCGACCGTCTTGCCGTGGTGGTCGGTCAGCTTGCCGTTGTCCATCACCTGGAGGAGGATGTTGAACAGGTCCGGATGCGCCTTCTCGATCTCGTCGAGCAGCAGCACCGAATGCGGCTGCTGGTCGACCGCGTCGGTGAGCAGGCCGCCCTGGTCATAGCCGACATAGCCCGGAGGCGCGCCGATCAGGCGGCTCACCGAGTGGCGCTCCATATATTCCGACATGTCGAAGCGCTGGAGCGGGATGCCGAGGATCTCCGCCAGCTGCCGTGCGACTTCGGTCTTGCCGACGCCGGTGGGGCCGCTGAACAGATAGTTGCCGATCGGCTTGTCGGGATCGCGCAGGCCCGCGCGGCTGAGCTTGATCGCCGACGAGAGCACCTCGATCGCCTTGTCCTGGCCGAACACGACGCGCTTGAGGTCGGTCTCGAGGTTCGCCAGCACCCGCGTGTCGTCGGTCGAGACCGACTTGGGCGGGATGCGCGCCATCGTCGCGATCACCGCCTCGATCTCCTTGGGCGTGATCGTCTTCTTGCGCTTGCTGGGCGGCACCAGCATCTGCATCGCGCCGACCTCGTCGATCACGTCGATCGCCTTGTCGGGCAGCTTGCGGTCGTTGATGTAGCGCGCGCTGAGCTCCACCGCCGACTTGATCGCGTCGGGGGTGTACTTCACCGCATGGTGCTGCTCGAACGCCGTGCGCAGGCCGGCGAGGATCTTGATCGTGTCCTCGACGCTGGGCTCGTTGACGTCGATCTTCTGGAAGCGCCGGAGCAGCGCCCGGTCCTTCTCGAAATGGTTGCGGAACTCCTTGTAGGTGGTCGATCCGATGCAGCGGATCGTGCCGCCCGACAGCGCCGGCTTCAGGAGGTTCGACGCGTCCATCGCGCCGCCGCTGGTCGCGCCCGCGCCGATCACCGTGTGGATCTCGTCGATGAACAGCACCGCGTGCGGCAGCTTCTCGAGCTCCGAGACGACCTGCTTCAGCCGCTCCTCGAAATCGCCGCGATAGCGCGTGCCGGCGAGCAGCGCGCCCATGTCGAGCGAATAGATCACCGCTTCCTTGAGCACGTCGGGCACTTCGCCCTCGACGATCTTGCGCGCGAGCCCTTCCGCGATCGCGGTCTTGCCCACGCCCGGATCGCCCACATAGAGCGGATTGTTCTTCGAGCGGCGGCACAGGATCTGGATCGTGCGGTCCACTTCGGGGCCGCGGCCGATCAGCGGGTCGACCTTGCCGTTCTTCGCCTTCTCGTTGAGGTCGACGGTGAACTGCTTGAGCGCGCTCTCGCCCTTGCCCGACTTGCTCTCGGCCTTGGCGGACTTGTCCTCCTCGGCGCCCTTGGGCGTGCTCGTCTCCGCGGTCGACGCGTTCTTGCCGACGCCGTGCGAGATGTAGCTCACGGCGTCGAGGCGGCTCATGTCCTGCTGCTGCAGGAAATAGACGGCATAGCTCTCGCGCTCGCTGAACAGCGCGACGAGCACGTTGGCGCCGGTCACTTCGTCGCGGCCCGA
>CBIFVW010000103.1:0-12090 GCA_966186155.1 uncultured Sphingomonas sp. | reverse complement strand
ACCCAACCCTCCCCCATCAAGGGGGAGGGCTCTTAGGGGATCAGCGCGCCGCGAACTCGGCGCCGGCCTTGCGCTTCGGGGCGCGGAACGAGACGCGGGCGCGGTCGACATAGCCGTCGACCCAGCCGTCCTTCACGGTGAGGCGGAAATCGCCGCCCTTGTCGGCGCGGCCCTTGATCACCTGCGCCGCGCCCTGCTGGGTCACGGTGTAGGTGTAGGTGACGCCGTCCTGGGTGAAGCTGCGCTCGCCCGCGAGCGCGGCCGGAACGGCGAGAGTGAGCGAAGCGGCGGCGGCAGCGAAGAGGAAATGAGACACGATCTTTCTCCTTGATGGGTTCAAGAGCCAGATCGGCATCCGTTGTTATGTTCTCGCGCAAGAAATGTTGCATCGCAGCATGTCCGGCAACCGCAAAGAACGTCACGGGCGATTGCAGGCAGCGCAAGCGACGAGCCGGGGCAAGGCGGCGGCGAATGGAGGGGCTGACAAACTTGTGCGACACGTTGAGCTTATCCCGGTGCCAGCACACAGGGGAAGTCGCATGACCGACGCCAGCATCGCGCTCAATCGCTTCGGTTTCGGTGCCCGGCCGGGCGAGGACGCGGGATCCGACCCCCGCCAGTGGCTCGCGGGCCAGGTCGCGCGCTTCGAGCCGCGGCCGCAGGCGATCGCCGCGCTGCCGCCGAGCACGCGCGTCGCGGCCGACCTCGCCGAATATTTCGAGCAGACCCGCATGCTGCGCCAGCAGCTCGGCCCCCGCAGGCAGCGGCAGCCGGCCCGGCCTGCCGGCGCGCAACCGCCGATGGCCGAGGGCATGACCGACGGCGCGGCGATGCGGGACATGCAGGGCGCGCCGCCGATGCAGCCCGGAGAGGCGATGCAGGGCAAGCCCGGCCAGGACGCGGCCGCCGCTCGCGATCCCATCGCCGAGGCGCGCCGCTTCGCGCGGCGGCAGGCGCAGGACTATTATGTCGGCGCGGTCTCGGCCCGTGCGCTCACCGCGATCGCCTCGCCCACACCCTTCGCCGAGCGGCTGGTCCATTTCTGGGCGAACCATTTCGCCGTTTCGGCCGACAAGCTCGAGGTCGTCGGCCTCGCCGGCACGATGGAGTTCGAGGCGA
Organism: uncultured Sphingomonas sp.; assembly: GCA_966186155.1. Taxonomy (GTDB): domain Bacteria; phylum Pseudomonadota; class Alphaproteobacteria; order Sphingomonadales; family Sphingomonadaceae; genus Sphingomonas. The sequence continues at coordinate 10,971 of CBIFVW010000103.1, read as the reverse complement.
TCCGCCCGCACGTGATGGGCAGGTTCGGCGACATGCTCCACGCGGTCGAGCGCCATCCGGCGATGCTGCTCTATCTCGACCAGGCGCAGTCGATCGGGCCCAACAGCATGGCGGGGCAGCTCGCGCGCCGCCGCCCCAACGCCAATGCGCCGGGGCTCAACGAGAATCTCGCACGCGAGATCATGGAACTGCACACGCTCGGGGTGCGCACCGTCTACACCCAGGCCGACGTCACCGAATTCGCCCGGGCGATGACCGGCTGGACGGTGAACGGGCTCGGCCGCGGCCGCGGCGCGCGCTTCGCGGCCGCCGATGGCGAGCCGGGCACCTTCCTCTTCGCCGAGCGGCTGCACGAGCCCGGTGCGCGCACGATCCTGGGCAGGAGCTGGACGCAACAGGGGGAGGGCCAGGCCTCGGCGGTGCTCGACCATCTCGCGACGCATCCGGCGACCGCGAAGCATCTCGCGACCAAGCTCGCGCGCCACTTCGCCGGCGACGATCCCCCCGCGCCGATGGTCGCGCGGCTGGAGAAGGCATATCTTTCCTCGGGCGGCGACCTGCCGACCGTCTATCGCGCGCTGATCGCGTCGCCCGAATGCTGGGCGCCCGAGCCGGTCAAGTTCAAGTCGCCCTGGGAATGGTCGATCTCGGCGATGCGCGTGCTCGGGACGCAGCAGGTGCAGCCCAACGCAGTCAACGGCCTGATGGGCCAGCTCGGCCAGCCGGTCTGGAAGCCCGGCTCGCCCGCCGGCTGGGACGACGTCGCCGGCGCCTGGGCCGGGCCCGACGCCGTGATGCGCCGGGTCGAGGCCGCCCAGCGGCTGGCGCAGCGCACGCGCGACGCGATCGACGCCCGCCAGCGCGCCGCGCAATTGTTCCCGGGCGCGCTCAGCGCCAGCACCGCCCAGTCGATCGCGCGCGCCGAGAGCCCGGGACAGGGCATCGCGCTGATGCTCGTCTCGCCCGAATTCATGCGGAGGTAGGTCCGATGACGCTTACTCGTCGCAATTTCCTGGCCATGGGCGCCTCGACGGTTCTCACCTCGGGGCTCGGCGCGCGGATGGCCTTCGCGCGCGCCGCCACCGACCGCCGCTTCGTCTTCGTCATCCAGCGCGGCGCAGCCGACGGGCTTGGCACCGTCGCGCCGGTCGGCGATCCGGCCTTTGCCGGCCAGCGCGGCAATCTCGCCCAGGACTTCGCCGCGGCGCCGCGGCTCGATTCGATGTTCGCGCTCCATCCGGCGATGAAGAACGTCCAGGCGCTCTACGGCGCGAAGCAGGCGCTGTTCCTCCACGCCGTCGCCTCGCCCTATCGCGACCGCTCGCATTTCGACGGGCAGAACGTGCTCGAGACCGGCGGCACCTCCGCCTATGCGCTCAAGGACGGCTGGATGAACCGGCTGCTGACGCTGCTGCCGCGCGACGACAAGGCGATCGCGCTCGCCGCGACCATCCCGATGGCGCTGCGCGGGCCGGTGGAAGTGGCGAGCTACGCCCCCTCGGCGCTGCCCGACGCTTCGGACGACCTCATCGCCCGCGTGACGCAGATGTATGCCGGCGACAAGCAGCTCCACGGCATCTGGGAACAGGCCACCGCGACGCGGACGCTCACCAGCGATCTCGCCGCCGAGAACGGCCGCAACGCCGCCGCGACGGGCGATCTCGCAGCCAAGTTGCTCTCGGCCGAAGGCGGGGCGCGGATCGCGATGATCGAGACCGGCGGCTGGGACACCCATGCCAACCAGCGCGGCCGCCTCACGGGGCAATTGAATGGGCTCGACCAGATGATCGGTGCGCTCAAGGCGGGGCTGGGGCCGCTCTGGAACGACACGGTGGTGCTGGTCGCGACCGAGTTCGGGCGCACGGTGCGCGTCAACGGCACCCAGGGCACCGACCATGGCACCGCCTCGGTCGCCATGCTGATGGGCGGCGCGGTCAATGGCGGCCGCGTGGTCGCGGACTGGCCGGGCCTCGCCGACGCGGCGCTCTACGAGAATCGCGACCTGAGGCCGACTGCGGGCCTGGACACGGTGATCACTTCGGCGGTCGCCGCGCATTTCGACCTGATGCCCCGCCAGGCCGCGGGCAAGCTCTTTCCGGACATGCGCGCGGAGAAGCCGATTCAGGACCTCGTGCGGGTCTAGGTCGGGCTATTCAACTCCCTCTCCCCTCTGAAGAAGGGGAGAGGGAGACAAAGCCCGATCTAGGGCAGACCCCAAAGACTCAGGGCACCGGGTTCCAGCCGACATTGCCGTTCCACTGCGCGAAGGCCTTGGCGCGCGTGTTGAGCGCCGTCAGGTTCGCGCCGCTCGTCGCATAGGTCGTGTTCCGCCCGGCCATCGACAGCGCGGCGCCGGCGGGGTTGAGCGAGCCGCTTTCGCGCCAGCCCTCGGTCGCGCTCGGCAGCAGGTTCGGCACCGGGTTGATCCACCATCCCGCCGTGGCGATGTGGCTGTCCATGCGGACGCCGATATAGGCGACATTGTCGCAATAGAGGTGCGCATTGCCCGGCGATCCGCCGCCCAGCGCCAGCATCGTCGTGCAATAGCCCTGCGCCTGCGTCACGCCGCCCGAGCGCGCGAGATAGGTCGAGCCGGCCGGCACGCCGCTCGCATAGGTGAGCGATCCGCCGAGCACCACGAAGCCGGGATAGCCCTTGGCCGAGCGCGCCTGGAAGATATAGCCGCCGGAAGTCGGCGCGGTCGGATCCGCGACGGTGCGCAGCTCCGAATTCTCCAGTACCGCGGCATAGGGATAGCCCCAGATGAAATCGACGTCGCCGGCGATCAGGCTGTTGTAGATCCACACCCATCCCTTCACCTGCAGCGTATCCTGCGTGCCGATGAAGTTCATGTCGGTGCCGATGAACCGCGATCCGTTCAGATTGGCCGAGTTGTAGTAGATCACCTCCGCCTGGCTGTTCTGCGTCGCGTCCTTCACATGGGTGTTGGTCATGGTGAAGTTGGTCAGCTTGATGAGGTCGCCGCCCTCGACGAGCATCACTGCCCGGCCGCCGCCCAGCGCGAGCCGGTTGCCCAGCGCCGAGTTGCCGCCGATGTTGCTGAGCGTCGTGTTGGGAGTCGCGCGGCTGCCGCCGGTACCCGGGTTGAACGCTTCCCAAGTGCTGTTCTGCACGATCGTGCCCGCGCGGCTCTCGCCGGCGATCGTCAGGTTGTTGACGTTGCGCAGGAACAGCTGCTCGTCATAGGTGCCGTTCTTGACCGTGATCGTCTTGGCCGCCGCGGCGCCGGCGCCGCACGCGGTGCACCCCACCGTCATCATATAGTTGAGCGCGCCCTGCACCGACCGGAAGTCCGCCGCGCCGTCGTCGTCCACGGTCACAGCGGTGGTGGAAGTGGGCGCCGACTTGGTCTTGAACGTCCAACCCGTCGTCCCGGTGATGCCGGGGAAGGTGGTGAACCCGCCGATCGGGCCGTTGAACACCGACTGGTCGATCTGGACGTAATAGGACGTGTCATAGGCGAGCACATTGTCGTGCAGCTTGATCGTCGCGGTGTTCCCGGAGATTCGGATCGGGCGATAATAAGTGTAGCGATATTGAGTCAGGCTCGGCACGCCGTTGCCGATCTTGTCGATCTCGGTGTTGCCGTTGCCTAGCGCGGTCTGGGTCTCGCCGCCGGCGACGACCGGGCCGCCCGAAGTGTCGATCGTGTCGACCAGCGTGCCGTCGCTCTTGTACACTCGGATCTTGCCGATGCCCGTCGCCACCGGGGCGCCGGTGAAGGTCAGCTTGAGCAGCGTGTCCTTGTGGGCCGCGGTCTCGCCCGAGACGGGCAGCAGGCCCGAAGTGATCGCCGCGCCCGGCGTCGGGGTCGAGGCCCCCGACGGGGTGGGCGTCACGACCGCGCCCTCCTCGCTACCATTGCATCCGGCCAATGCCAGAACGAGCGCCATGCTCGGCGCCAGGACACGCAGCTTCATCTTTGCCTCTCCCCTCATGTTGGCCAGGTTTGACCTGGTCCAATTCCCGGCATGCATCTTGATACCGGTGTCAGGCGCAGTCAAGGCGCAGATGCGTGTCGATTATTTTGCACTAATTCCTTGGGAATCGTCGCTAAATTCGCTCCGGCGCTTCGCAGCACGGTCTCGGTAGCAATTTGGGACAGCCCAAGATGCCACCGGTATCATGGAGCGGGCGGCGAAGCCGGCGACGTTCGACGAGCCTGGGTGGGCGCTCCAGGGTCGATCTCACCCCTGTGGCATCGCGGCGCCGCATCCGCTAAGGCGCGCGCTCCCATCCCTGTTGGAACCGTGAATGACGCTCTACGCACGCTTCGCCGCGCATCTGAACCTCGCCCTGGATGCGCTCGTCCTCGCCGGCGATCTTCCCGCGGGGCTGGAGCGACGCGCGATCACCGTCGAGCCGCCGCGCGATCCCTCGCACGGCGATCTCGCGACCAACGCCGCGATGGTGCTCGCCAAGCCCGCGGGGACCAATCCGCGCGCGCTCGCCGAGAAGATCGCGGCCGAGCTCGAGAAGCGCGACGAAGTCGCGTCGGTGAGCGTCGCGGGGCCGGGCTTCATCAACCTGACGCTCACCGACGACACCTGGCGCGGCGAGCTGATGGCGATCCTGGAGGCGGGCGACGCCTATGGCCGCTCGACGGTGGGCGAGGGGACGACGGTCAACGTCGAATATGTCTCGGCCAATCCCACCGGCCCGATGCACATGGGCCATTGCCGGGGCGCGGTGGTGGGCGACGCGCTTGCCAGCCTGCTCGAATTCGCCGGGCACAAGGTGATCCGCGAATATTATGTCAACGACGCGGGCGGTCAGGTCGACGTCCTCGCGCGCTCGGCGTACCTGCGCTACCGGGAGGCGCTGGGCGAGGACATCGGCGAGATCCCCGAGGGCCTCTATCCGGGCGACTATCTGAAGCCCGTCGGCGCGAAGCTCGCGGCCGAGCATGGCGACCGGTTCGTCGGCAAGCCCGAGAGCGAATGGCTCGCGCTGTTCCGCAAGACCGCCGTCGCCGCGATGATGGACATGATCCGCGCGGACCTGGCGCTGCTCGGCATCCATCACGACCTGTTCTCGTCCGAGGCCGAGCTCCAGGCCGAGGGCAAGCCCGAGGCGGCCGAGCAATGGCTGCGCGAGCGCGGGCTCGTCTATGACGGCGTGCTCGAGGCGCCCAAGGGCGAGACGCCCGAGGATTGGGAACCGGTCGAGCTGCCGCTGTTCCGCGCGACACAGTTCGGCGACGACCAGGACCGGCCGATCAAGAAGTCGAACGGCCAATGGACCTATTTCGGCGCCGATCTCGCCTATCATTTCCAGAAGGCGCAGGCGGCCGACCAGCTGATCGACATCTGGGGCGCCGACCATGCCGGCACGGTCAAGCGCATCGTCGCGGCGGTGCAGGCGCTCACCGGCGGCGAGACCAAGTTCGACGTCAAGCTGGTCCAGATGGTCCGGCTGCTGCGCGGCGGCGAGCCGGTGAAGATGTCGAAGCGCGCGGGCAATTTCGTGACGCTGGCGGACGTGGTGGGCGAAGTCGGCAAGGACGTGGTCCGCTTCACCATGCTGACCCGCAAGGCCGATGCGCAGATGGACTTCGACTTCGCCAAGGTGGTCGAGGCGTCGAAGGACAATCCGGTCTTCTACGTCCAGTACGCGCATGCCCGGATCGCCTCGCTCCAGCGCCGGACGGCGGAGGCGGGGATCGACTGTCCCGATGCGGACCTGTCTCTGCTTGGCACAGAGGAGCTCGGGCTGGTCAAGCTCGCCGCGCAGTTCCCGCGGACCGTCGAGGCCGCCGCCTCGGCGCGCGAGCCGCATCGAATCGCCTTCTATCTCTATGACTTGGCGGCCGAACTCCATTCGCTCTGGAATCTCGGAAAGGACGATCCCAGCCGCCGGTTCCTGATCGCCGATCAGCCCGGGTTAACATGCGCGCGGCTTTATCTGGCCCGCTCGATCGGGCAGATTGTGCGCAACGGCCTCCGCATCATGGGCGTAGAGGCCGTCCAGGAGATGTGACGGATGAACATGCGTGGGGGTGAGGCAGGATTTGGCGACGACGATCGCCTGCCCTGGCTCGAGACGGTCGAGGAGGATTACCGCGAGGGTCCTTCGATCGGCCGCATCCTGCTGCTCGTCGTCCTGCTGCTGGCGGTCGTCGGCGCGGGCGCCTTCGGCTATTACTGGTATCAGAAGCAGAAGAGCCTGGTCGGAAATGGCGAGCTGATCGCGGCGCCCCCCGGCGACTACAAGGTCAAGCCCGACGAGCCGGGCGGCATGAAGGTGGAAGGCGAGGGCGACACCGTCTTCGCCACCAGCCAGGGCGAGGCGGGCAATTCGAGCATCAACGCCAATGCGCTCCCCGAGGCGCCGGTGGACGGGAGGAAGGTCGCGGAGGCCCGTCCGTCGCTGAGCGGCGAGAAGACCGCCAAGGTCGCGATCCCTTCGGGCGCCAGCCAGCCCCAGGCGCAGCAGCGCCAGCTTCCCGCCGCCGCGCCAGTCGCGAGCGCCGGCTCGGGCGCGCTGATCCAGCTCGGTGCCTTCCCCGACGAAGGCGGCGCGAACGCGGCCTGGGCGCGGCTCTCCAAGCGCTTCTCCTATCTCGCGCCGCTCGGCAGATCGGTCGAGCGCGGCGAGAAGGACGGCAAGCCGGTGTTCCGCCTGCGAGTGAACGCGGGCAGCAACGGCCAGGCGCGGGAGCTGTGCGGCAAGCTCAAGGTGGCGGGCGAGAGCTGCTACGTGGCGAATTGATCCTGAGCCGTTCCCTGGAGGGGAGGGGCTTAAACAGGGCTCGCCTCTCCGCTAAGACCCCCTCATGAAGCCCGTAATCTTCGGCGTCTCCGGCCTGGCCCTCACGGCCGAGGAGCGCGATTTCTTCCGCGACGCCGATCCGCTCGGCTATATCCTGTTCAAGCGCAATTGCGGCGACCGCGCGCAGATGCAGGCGCTCACCGAGAGCCTGCGCGAGCTTTCCGGCCGCGCCGACCTGCCGGTGCTGATCGACCAGGAGGGCGGCCGGGTTGCGCGGATGGCGCCGCCCGAATGGCCGGCCTTTCCGGCGGGCGAGGCGTTCGGGCGCCTCTACGACCGCGCGCCGATCTCCGCGATCGAGGCGGCGCGGGCCAATTACCACGCGCTCGCGCTGATGCTCGCCGAAGTGGGCGTCAATGTCGACGCGGCGCCGCTGCTCGACGTGGTCCAGCCCGAGGTGACGCAGGCGATCGGCGACCGCGCGTTCGGAGGCGAGCCGATGCGCGTCGCGGCGCTCGGCAAGGCGGCGCTCGAGGGACTGCGCCGCGGCGGCGTGGTCGGCATCGTCAAGCACATGCCCGGGCACGGCCGCGCGCTGGTGGACAGCCATCTCGAGCTGCCGCGCGTGAAGGCGGGCGCCGAGGCGCTCGAGACCGACATCGCGCCCTTCGCTGCGCTCAAAGGCGCCCCGATGGGGATGACCTGCCACGTCGTGTTCGAGGCCTGGGATGCCGAGCGCCCCGCGACGCTCTCGCCTGCGGTGATCGGAGACGTCATCCGCGGCCGGATCGGCTTCGACGGGCTGCTGATGACCGACGACATCGACATGAAGGCGCTGTCGGGCACGCCGGGCGAGAAGGCCTGTACCGCGCTCGCGGCGGGCTGCGACGTGGTGCTCGACTGCTGGGCGCGGATGGACGAGATGGTCGAGATCGCCGGGCTGCTTCCCGATGCCTCGCCCGACTGCATCGAACGGCTCGACCGCGCGATGGCGACGATCGGCGCCGACGAGCCGGACGCCGACTTCGCGGAGCTGGTCGCGAAGCGCGACGAATTGCTCGCGCTCGCCTGACCTGCTTAACTCCGCCCATGGACGCCGAGACCTCCGACACGCTCAAGATCGACATCGACGGCTGGGAAGGGCCGCTCGACCTTCTGCTCGCGCTCGCGCGGACGCAGAAGGTGGATCTCCGGCAGATCTCGATCCTCCAGCTCGTCGAGCAATATCTCGACTTCGTGAACCAGGCGCGCGAGCTGAGGCTCGAGCTCGCCGCCGACTATCTCGTGATGGCCGCCTGGCTGGCCTATCTCAAATCGGCGCTGCTCCTCCCGCGCGATCCCGAGGAGACGCCGAGCCCCGAGGAGCTGGCGCTCCGCCTGCAGCTGCGCCTCGAGCGGCTGAACGCGATGCGCGAGGCCGGCGCGCGGCTGATCGCGCGCGACCGCACCGGCCGCGACGTCTTCTTCCGCGCCGCGCCGGAGGGGCTGCGCGTGCTGCGCAAGGCGCGCTGGGAAGCCGAGATCTACGACCTGATCGCCGCCTATGGCCGGATCAGCGCCCGCACCCGACCGGTGATGCACGTCGTCGCCCAGCGCGACGTGATGACGCTGGAGGAAGCGATCGAACGCGTCTCGGCGCTGATCGGCGCGCGGATCGAGTGGAGCACGATCGAGACCTTCCTCCCCGACGGTGCGAGCGGCAGCTATCGCAAGTCGGCGCTCGCCTCTTCCTTCGTCGCCGCGCTCGAGCTCGCGCGGCAGGGCCGGGTCGAGCTCAAGCAGAAAACGGCCTTCGCGCCGCTCTATCTCAAGGCGGCGGGATGATAACCGAGGACGATCCCTCGCGCGCGGTCGAGGCCGTGCTGTTCGCGTCGGAGCACCCGCTTTCGGTCGACGAGATCAAGGCGCATGTCGGCCAGGAGGTGGACGTCCGTGCCGCTCTGGCCAGCCTCGAGGCGCTTTATGCCGGACGCGGCATCGAGCTGGTCCGCCGCGGCGACCGCTGGCATTTCCAGACCGCCGCCGACCTGGCGCACCTGCTCCGCCGCGATCGCGAGGAGAGCCGCAAGCTCAGCCGCGCGGGCATCGAGACGCTGGCGATCATCGCCTATCACGAGCCGGTCACCCGCGCCGAGATCGAGGCGATCCGCGGCGTGCAGATCTCCAAGGGCACGATCGACGTGCTGATGGAGGCGGGCTGGGTGCGCCCCGCCGGCCGCCGCGAAGTGCCGGGCCGGCCGCTGATGTACGCCACGACGCCGGGCTTCCTCACCCATTTCGGCCTCGCCAGCCGCCGCGACCTGCCGGGGATCGACGATCTCAAGGCGGCGGGCCTGCTCGATCCCGTCGACCTCGCGCTCGAGGCGATCGGGGAGGGCGGCGAGGAGGAAGCCGCTGAAATCGAAACTGTAACAGACGAGGAATAGGGGCCCCCGGCGCCCTCGGCCATTGCCGCTGGTGCGTGCCGGGCCTAGATAGATCCGGAATCAAGGAGAAGTATCATGGGTGGTTTGAGCCTGATGCACTGGTTGGTGCTGGGCGTGGTCGCGATCCTGCTGCTGGGCGGCGGGCGCTTCTCGAACATGATGGGCGACGTCGCCAAGGGCATCAAGAACTTCAAGAAGGGCATGGCCGAGGAAGACGAGAAGCCGGCTACCCGGATCGAGGGCAAGGCCGCGCCCGAGCCGCAGGTCGAGCGCGAGGCGGAGCGTACCCGCGAGGAGCAGCGCTGAGCGCATGTTTGGGCGCCGCCGGCTTTTCGGCCGGGGCGCAGCTGTGGCGGTAATCGATGCTGGATTTCAATGCGCCCGAGTTCCTGGTCGTAGCCATCGTGGCGCTGCTGGTGATCGGCCCCAAGGACCTGCCCAAGGCGATGCGCTTCGTGGGCAAATGGGTCGGCAAGGCGCGCGGCGTCGCGCGCCAGTTCCGTTCGGGCTTCGACACGATGGTCCGCGAGGCGGAGCTCGCCGAGATGGAGAAGCAATGGGCCGCCGAGAATGAGCGGATCATGCGCGAGCACCCGCCCGCGCAGCTTCCGGCGCCCGATCCCGAGGCCCGTGCCGCGACCGAGGACGGTCCGCCGGTGATGGTCGAGCGGCCCGCGATCGTCGACGACACCCCCGGCGTCGCCGCTCCCGCGCCGAAGCGCACGCGCAAGCCCCGCGCCGCCACCCCGGCCGAGGGCCAGGCCGCCGAAGCCGAGCCCAAGCCCAAGCGCGCCCGCAAACCCAAGCCCGCGCCCGCCGCCGAGGCGGCCGAATGAAGGACATCGACGACACCCAGGCGCCGCTGCTCGAGCATCTGATCGAGCTTCGCCGGCGGCTGCTCTATTGCGTGGCGACCCTGGTGGTGACCTTCTTCGTCGCCTTCTACTTCGCCAAGCCGATCTTCGGCTTCCTCGTCCAGCCGCTCGCGGCGGCGGGGCAGACCAAAGTGGTCTATACCGAGATATTCGGCGCCTTTTTCGTCCAGGTGAAGGTGGCGTTCTTCTCGGCGATGATGCTGTCCTTTCCGGTCATCGCCAACCAGCTATGGCAGTTCGTCGCGCCCGGCCTCTATCGCCGCGAGAAGCAGGCGCTGCTGCCCTTCCTGCTCGCCACGCCCTTGCTCTTCCTCACCGGCGCCGCGCTCGCCTATTTCGTCGCGATCCCGACCGCGCTGCACTTCCTGCTGAGCTATCAGGGCGATCTCGGCAACGGCGTGCAGCAGGAGGCGCTGCCCGAGGTCATCAAATATCTCGACTTCATCATGCAGTTCCTGTTCGCGTTCGGCATCACCTTTCTGCTGCCGGTGCTGCTGATGCTGCTCGAGCGCTCGGGGATCGTGACCTACGAGCAGCTGAAGGGGGCCTGGCGCTATGCAGTCGTGGCGGCCTTCGCGGTCGCGGCGGTGCTGACGCCGCCCGACGTGGGCTCGCAGCTGCTGCTCGCGATCCCGCTGATCGGGCTCTATTTCCTGTCGCTGGTCGGAATCTGGTTCACGCGCCGCCGGCGGAGCGCGCAGGAACAGGCCGAGACGGCCTGAAAGGCGAAGCCCCTCCGGAAGAGGGGCTTCTGATAGGTCATTTGTTGTCGTCGGCAGCCTTGGCGACGGTGTCGCCGGCCGAGGCGACGTCCCTGCCGACACCCTCCACGGTGTTGCAGGCCGAGACCAGCATCACGCCGGCAAGCGCGGCACAGGCGAAAATCCTACGCATCGTTCTTCTCCAAATCCTTTTTGACCCGAGGGGCGGGAGAAGAA
>CBIFVW010000102.1:0-12359 GCA_966186155.1 uncultured Sphingomonas sp. | reverse complement strand
GTCGATAACGTGGTTGCTGTGCCAGCGGATATCCATAAAAGAATCAGCGGCTTCTACTCATCGAAACAACCCTTTACTCAAGGAAAAACCGTCCGGCAGTGGTTGAGTGGCAAATCGTTTGAAGATCAGTATCAGTTCGGTTTGGAACAGATTAGGCGTCTTAGCAAATAGGAGTTAGGTGTGTCGGTCGAGAAATTCACTGCTGCGGCGCAGGCCCACGCGATATTCACAGAGCAAGGGGATTCCACATCAGCAAACAAGGCATACAATGATGTGGTGAGTGCGCGCGATGAAATGCGGAATTTTCCCGATCACGGAATCGCGGCTCTCAAAGATTTGCTGATCGACAGCGATCCAGGAGTGAGGCTCTGGGCTTCGTACTACCTCCTTCCAACGGCTACCGCTTTTGCAACAAACACGCTTGCTGATTTGTCCTCGGAATCAGGTCTTGTCGCTTTCAGCGCCAAGATGACGTTGCAGGAGTGGAATGCGGGTCGTCTTAAAGTTGAATAGCCGTAGAGGGTGAAGCGCTCTTGCAAAATAGAATTCCGCTTGCTCTACTCCCCGTGGAGCCAGTCTCCCGCTTTTTGACTCGTTCGGCCCCTCCTCGCATGGCGCACTCGCTCGAGACCGCGTCTGCATCCCTTGTCGTATCAACTTCGTCAACTTACCGATCGGTTGAATATCCCATCCCGCGTAGCAAAGTTACGAGACGCGCAATATCGCGCAACTGAGTCAATTCATCCCCATCTCTGGACGCTGGCGTCCGGAGCACCCCACAGCGCTCCTCGGCCTCACCTTCGCCTAACCTTCCGCCGCCGGCCAGCTCGTCTCGGTGGTGATCGGCGGGGTGACGCGCGCGCAGACCGCCTATGACCTGCTGGGCCGTATCTCGAGCTATGCCGAATATGACGCCTCGGGGGTGGCGGTGCACAGCCGCCACGACATCGTCTACGATGCGCGCGGGCTGGTGCTGGCGGAGAAGAGCTCGACCCGGCAGGGTTCCGACTGGCTCCACAGCCACACGGTCAACTATTACAGCGCCACCGGCGCGGGCGTCGCCGGCCCGGCGATCGGCTGGGCGGGGCAGGTGGGCAGCGCGAGCGGCAGCCTGCTCTATTACAGCGAGACCAAGAACTGGAAGAACGGCGGCGCGCCGGTCTACGGCACGCCCGGCAATTACTCCCAAGCCGACCTCGATTACGCCGACAGCTACACCAGCCAGGCCTATGGATGGCGCGACGGCGCGCAGCAATCGCTAGTGCAGCTGGTCAACCGCGACGGTACCAGCACCTCAAGCTATAGCTATGATCGCGACGGGGCGCTGACCGGGGTCGCCATCACCGGCGGCGCGCGACCGCGCACGATCCTCTACAGGACCGACCTGGAAGGCCAGGTGCTCTTCCGCGGCGAGTCCGACCTCGACTGGCAGAACAGCGATCCGATCACCCGCACCTACAGGTTCGGCGGCCGCCAGATGGGCGTGGTGAGCAACGACGGCACGTCCAATGTCGACTATGCCGCCGCGATCGCCGAGCGGACCGCGGCGCCGGGCAGCGGGCCCTTTCGGGGCGGCGCTTCGAACGGCACGATATTCGCGGACTTCGACGCCAACTTCACGGCGCTGAACGGCGGCACGGTAGGCGGCGCGACGAGCTATGCCGCGAGCGCGGGCGAGACGCTGCAGTCGATCGCCGCCCGGCTCTGGGGCGACGCCAATCTCTGGTACAAGCTCGCCGAAGCCAATCCCGGCATGGGCGCGGGCGCGCTCGCTACGGGCACCATGCTCGCCGTCCCCGGCGGCGTGGTCGGCAGCCGCCACGACGCCACCAGCTTCAAGCCCTACGACCCCGCCGAGGCCATCGGCAACACCTCGCCCAACACGCCGAAGCCGCCACGCAAGGACAATTGCGGCACGCTCGGGGTCATCCTGGTGGCGGTGGTGGCGATCGCGATCACGCTGGTGATCAAGGCGCCGGTGGCGAAGCTGTTCACCGGGCTGTTCGGTGCGGTCGGTGCGCCGGCGGGAAGCGCGGCGGCGATCGGGGCGGGGATCGCCACGGCCTCCACGGTCGGTGCGGTGGCGAGCGCGGGAAGCCAGCTGTACGGCATGGCGATCGGCGTCCAGGACCGGTTCAGCTGGAAGGGCGTGGCGCTCGCCGGCATCTCGGCGGGGGTCGCCAAGGGACTGGCCTATGTGCCGGGGCTCGGCGAGATCGCGGGCAGCGCGGTCCTTGGCGACGTGGCCCGCGGCGCGCTCGGCAACGCGGTCACCCAGGGAATCGGGGTCGCGACCAGGCTCCAGTCGAAGTTCGACTTCGCCGGCGTCGCGGCGGCAGGCATGGGCGCACTAGCCGGCGGGACGTTCGGAGGCGCGGGCCTGGCTGGCCAGGTCGGCGGCATTACCGCCGACGCCCTCGCCAGCGCCGCCACCCGCTCGGTCCTCACCGGCACCGACTTCGGCGACAACATCCTCGCCGTGCTGCCCGATGTGATCGCCAGGACCCTGGGGGCGGTGGCCGAGGAGGCGATTCAAGCCGGAGGTATCGCAAGCGCAACTGCCGCATCACTCACGCATGAAGGTGCGGGACACGGCGCGGCATCGGAAACGCCATGGCTAAACGCGGGTCTGCGGAACGGCATCCGCGCCGATGGCGTGCGCCTAGTTGGACAGCTAAGAGACGAGCAGCTCGCGCTGGTAGCCGCTGATACCCAGCGCATTGGCAGCGCCAGAGAAGCCGCGATCGTCAGCGGCATAGGTGAAGACGGGACGAACGGCGAAATCGTCGTGACAGCATCCCGTGCCGCTCTGGCGCGCGCGCGTCGCGAGAGGATGGACGAGCAAACTGTGTCCGGACTCCCCCGCCTGCCGACGGAGGTTGGACCGCCCACGCTGAGTCAGATGGTTCTGGACATTCAGCGGACGAGCTATCTCGCTAGCTGGAACGCGAGCCTCGGCAAGTACGATCCGGGATACCATGCCGAGGTCATGCGGGCGTTCGATTATGCGCAGCTGCGCATCGACGCCTATAACGGCCTAGCAAACGCCGCCGAACTGGAACTCGCTCAGGCATTGGGCAATGGTCTTTGGGAGTTCGGCAAGCTAACCCCTGTCGGCGGCGGGATCGATCTCACCATCCGCGCTTACAATGGCGAGTTGACCTCAATGGACGCGGTGGCAGCGTTGCCACTGGTCGGAAAGGCCGCCACCTTAGGCCGCATATCGGAAATGGCGGCTCGCGCGCGGGCCGCAGACAGTGTTCCGGAAGGATTTACCCGCGCTTACCGCGCTGTCAGTCACGCGGAGTTTGACGACATTGTCGCTACTGGACGATTTAATCAGGGACCCAACTCCCTCGAAGGGAAGTGGTTCGCAGATCGCTACGATGACGTGCTCAAGCATGGAGACGGACTTGAAGGCCCTGGAAACTACCGGGTGATCGAAGCTGATTTGCCCGACAATGCACCAAGCCTCTATCGTGTGCCCAATCTGGATGGCCGTGGGCCTGCAAGGTTCCTACACATGGACGACCTTCAGGGCGTCACTCCTAGACCCTACAAGCCGAGGTAAAGAACGATGAAAGCGAAGGTCCATTGGAGAACCAAGGATGAGGGTGGTCGATCGGTGTTGCCGATCGGCACAGGATCGCCTCCCTACGCTACCATGGTGCGGTTCACCGGCTCCAATGAGCCGTGGCCGCCTGAAAATGCATGGTCACTCGTGGTAGAGAAAGTTGAGGAGTTGGAGCCGTTCGTTTGGCTTGCTGACGTGCGCTTTTTGGTGCCGGAGGCCCCTCATGAGAGCCTCAGCCGGGGACGCACCTTCGAGCTCTACGAAGGGCCTAAGTGCGTCGCCTCTGGGGAGACGATTTAAGCGCCGCAGAGAGCGTTTCGTCAAAGGCTTGCAATGTAGGATTTCGCCTGCTCTCCTAGGTGCGGAGCCAGCCTCCCGCTCTTTGACTCGTCCGCCCCCACCCACGCCGCGCTCGCCCGAGCGCGCCCATTGAACGCACGCAGGGGACACCCCCGAGTCGTGTCAACTTCGTCAACTTACCATTCGGTTGAATAACGGCTTTCGGCGTGGCTGCGCACTGGTACGTAGTGCGACCTTTGTGACCTTTCGTCGCCTTCCAACGATGTCCGCGAGCTTATGATTACGGTGGCCGATTACCGTGACAGTGCGCTAAATCCACTAAGCACGCCTCCGGCCAGCTCGTCTCGGTGGCGATCGGCGGAGTGACGCACGCGCAGACCGCCTCCGACCTGCTGGGCCGTGTCTCGAGCTATGCCGAATATGACGGGTCCAGCGTGGCGGCGCACAGCCGCCACGACATCCTCTACGATCCGCGCGGTCTGAAGCTTCTGATGCAGCGGGCTCCGAGGCCGGCGAGTCCCACGCTCGACACGGCAACAGCGTGCCCACTGTCGCGGCGAGCTTCGCATTGGTGACCCCTACGGGAATCGAACCCGTGTTTCAGCCGTGAAAGGGCCGCGTCCTAACCGCTAGACGAAGGGGCCATGCCGAGCGTGGAGTGGCCGGTAGGGAAGGAACGGCGGCGGGTCAAGCGTGTCGATCGTCCCATGGCCTTTCCCGGTAGGGCTAGTCCGCCCAGGCCGCATCCTCGACGTGCAGCTCGGCGGCGGGGCGGGGTCCCCAGTCGTCGATCCGGGCGCGCCCGGCGAGCCAGAGCTTGCGATGGCCGGGCGCCGAAAGCAGCGCGGCGCCGAGCTCGGTCTCAGCCTGGCGGAAGGCGACCGCCTTGAGGCTGCGCCCGTCGTCGCCCGCGACGATCAGCCGGACATGCCCGCCCGATCCGACCACATCGGCCTTGACCACGCGCACCGGCCCGGCCGCGACGCGCGGAGCGGGCCAGCCCATGCCATAGGGGCCGCCGGCCTCCATCGCGTTGACCAGGTCGGGACAGACCCCGCCCGGGGCGACCACCGCGTCGAGCAGCAGCGCGCGCTCGCCCATCGCCTGTGCGACGCGCTCGGCCAGCCGTTCCTCGAGGAAGTCGGCGAACGCGTCGAGCCGCGCCTCCTCGATCGTGACGCCGCACGCCATGGCGTGGCCGCCGCCGGCCTCGAGCAGTCCCGCATCCTTGGCGGCGAGCACCGCGGCGCCGAGGTCGACGCCGGGGATCGACCGGCCCGACCCCTTGCCCAGCCCGTCCGCATCGAGCGCGATCACGATCGCGGGACGGCCGAGCCTCTCCTTCAGCCGGCCCGCGACGATGCCGATCACGCCCGCGTGCCAGCCGCGCCCGGCGATCACCGCGATCGCGCGGTTGCCCTTGGACAGACACAGAGCCTCCGCCTCGGCCTGCACTCCGGCCTCGATCGCGCGGCGCTCCTCGTTGAGCTGGTCGAGCTCGGCGGCTATCGCGCGCGCCTCTTCCGGATCGCGCGTGGTGAGCAGCCGCACGCCGAGGTCCGAACGGCCGACGCGCCCGCCGGCGTTGATCCTGGGTCCGAGCGCGAAGCCGAGATCGGTGCAGGTCGGCGCGCGCGTGAGCCGCGAGGCCTCGATCAGCGCGTTCATCCCGATATTCTTGCGCTGCGCCATGACCTTGAGCCCCTGCGCCACGAAGGCGCGGTTGAGGCCCCTGAGCTGCGCCACGTCGGCGACGGTGCCGAGCGCCACGATGTCGAGCAGGTCGAGCAGCCGCGGCTCGGGCCTGTCGGCGAAGAAGCCTCGCGCGCGCAGTGTCCGGACCAGCGCGGCGCCGAGCAGCCAGGCGACGCCGACCGCCGCGAGATGGCCGTGCGCCGCGCCTTCCTCCTCGTCGAGCCGGTTGGGGTTCACCAGCGCGAGCGCGACGGGCAGCTCGGACGCGCATTTGTGATGGTCGACCACGATCACGTCGGCATTCGCCTCGCGTGCCATCGCCAGCGCCTCGAACGCCTGGGCGCCGCAATCGACCGTGACGATCAGCCCCGCGCCCTCGGCCTTCAGGCGCACCAGCGCCTCGCCCGAGGGACCATAGCCTTCCATCAGCCGGTCGGGGATATAGGGGCGGGCCTCGACGCCCAGATCCCTCAGAAGCAATATCAGCAATGCCGCCGAAGTGGCGCCGTCGACGTCGTAATCGCCGAAGATCGCGATCTGCTCCCGCGCCTCGACCGCGTCGGCGAGGCGCGTCGCGGCCTTGTCCATGTCGCGGAAGATCGACGGGTCGGGCATGAAGGCGCGGATGCTCGGCGCCTTGTGCATGTCGAGCTCGTCGCGCGCCACGCCGCGGGCGAGGAGGAGCTGCGTCACCAGGTCGTCGGGCACCAGCCCGCCGCGCGAATCGGCGGCGAGGCCCCGCCAGCGCCAGGGCTGGCCCAGGATCGATCGGTGGACGTTGAGCACGGGCGACATCGGAACAGCTATGGAACAGCGGGGAGGGGACTGTCCATTCCCCCCCATCCGTCCTCTTCGCGAAGCCGGGGATGACAAAGGAAGGGACGGCGCCTACATCGCGCCTCTCCATGGCTCGTCCGCGTCCCGCTCCCGTAAAGGTCAAGACCGTCGCCGAGAACCGGCGCGCGCGGTACGATTATTTCATCGAGGACACCTACGAGGCCGGCATCGCGCTGACCGGCACCGAAGTGAAGTCGCTGCGCTTCGGCGAGGGATCGATCGCCGAGGCCTATGCCGAAGTGAAGGATTCGCAGGTCTGGCTGGTCAATGCGAACATCCCCGAGTTCAGCCATGGCAACCGCTTCAACCACGAACCGAAGCGCCCCCGTAAATTGCTCCTTCACGAGCGCGAGATAAACAAGCTCCATGGCGCCGTGGCACGCGAAGGCATGACGCTCGTCCCGCTTTCGATCTATTTCAACGCAAGAGGGCGCGCGAAGGTCGAGCTGGCGCTGGCGAAGGGCAAGAAGACACATGACAAGCGCGAGTCGATCAAGGAACGGGATTGGAAGCGCGAGCAGTCCCGGCTCCTCCGCGACCGTGGCTGAGAAGGGCCGCCTCCGCCGCTGGCTCGACCGCGCGATCCCCAGCCGGGAGTCGGTCGAGAGCAATCGCTGGGTCAAGCCGTTCGCCACGCGTGTGATGCACAGCTCGCTATGGCGCTTCACGCGGCGATCGGTGCCGCGCGGCGTGGCGCTGGGGGTGGTGACCGGCATCCTGGTGCCGATGGGCCAGATCCCCGCCTCGGCGATCTTCGCGCTGCCGCTTCGCGCCAACATCCCCGCCGCGGCGGCGACGACCTTCATCACCAATCCCTTCACCACGCCACCGCTCTGGGTCGCGGCCTATTGGCTCGGCAGCTGGATGATCGGCCCGCAGCAGCAGGCCGGTCCCAGGGTCGTCGAGCAGCATTGGAGCGACTGGCTGATCCATCAGGCAGGGCCCGCGACGCTCGCGGGCCTCGTGACGATCACCTTCGCGCTGGCGCTGGTCGGCTATTTCGGCACCATGCTCGCGTGGCGGCTGTGGATCGCGCGGAAATGGAAGCGGCGGCACCGGGAGCGAGCGGACAGGATCGCGGCGCCCGACGCTTCATGAAATAATGTATCACGGGGCCGATTGACGAGCCGTGTCAACGTTCTAAGACAGCGCATCCAACCTTTGGGGGTTCCCATGCGTCTGTCGCTCCTCGCCACTACGTTCCTCGCCGCGCCGGTGCTGCTCGCCGGCTGCGCCCACGATACCCAGGTCGGCGCCTCTGCGCCCGTGCCGGTCCAGGCCGAGCCGATCACCGAGTCCGTCCCCGAAGTCGTGAAGCCCAAGCCGACTTTCGGCACCTATGGCTTCGATACCGCCGGAATGGACGCGGCGATCGCGCCGGGCGACGATTTCTACAACTATGCCAACGGCACCTGGGCGAAGAACACGCCGATCCCCTCGGACAAGTCGAACTATGGTTCGTTCAACCTGCTCGACGACCTGTCGAAGCAGCGCACCCACGACATTCTCGAGGAAGCCAGGAACGATCCCAATTCGAAGATCGGCACCGCCTACGCGGCCTATCTCGACACCGCCGCGATCGACGCGAAGGGGCTGGCGCCGATCCAGCCCTGGCTCGACCAGATCAAGGCCGCCAGGACCAAGGCCGATCTGACCGCGCTCTATGCCCAGGCAGATCGCAACGGTGTGCGCGGCCTGTTCGGCACCTATGTCGGCCAGGACGACAAGAACCCCGAGGCCTATGCGCTCAATCTCGGTCAGGGCGGCATCGGCATGCCCGACCGCGACTATTATCTCTCGAAGGACGCCAAGCTCGTCGAGACCAAGGCGGCCTATGAGAAGCATCTCGCCAATGTCCTGACGCTCGCGGGCGAGCCCAACGCGGCGGCGCGCGCCAAGGCGATCGTCGATCTCGAGACCAAGATCGCCCAGGCGCACTGGACCCGGATCGACAGCCGCGACGCCAACAAGACCTACAACAAGATGACGGTCGCCGAGCTGGCGAAGAAGGCCCCGGGCTTCGACTTCAAGGGCTTCTTCGCCGCGATCGGCGCGCCGGTCGACAGCGTGATCGTCGCGCAGCCGAGCGCGGTCACTGGAATCGCCGGCCTGCTCCGGACCACGCCGATCGCGGTGTTCAAGGACCAGCTGCTGGTCCGCAGCCTCGACAATTTCGCCGACGTGCTGCCGAGCGCCTTCGACAAGGAGCAGTTCGCCTTCTACGGCACCACCCTCTCGGGCACGCCCGAGCAGGAGGCGCGCTGGAAGCGCGCGGTCAACTTCACCACCGACGCGATCTCGGACGAGGTCAGCAAGGTCTATGTCGCGAAGTACTTCCCGCCCGAGACCAAGGCGGCGGCGGACCAGCTGGTCAAGAACGTCATCGCCGCGATGGGCCGCCGCATCGACCAGCTCGACTGGATGGCGCCCGAGACCAAGGCCAAGGCGCACGCCAAGCTCGCCGCCTTCACACCCAAGATCGGCTATCCCGACCGCTGGCACGACTATTCGGCGCTGAAGATCGTCGCGGGCGACGCCTATGGCAACAATGTCCGCGCCAACAACTGGGCGCACGAGGACAATGTCTCCAAGCTCGGCCAGCCGATCCGGCGCTGGGAATGGGGCATGACGCCGATGGAGATCAACGCCTATGCCAATTTCGGCATGGTCGAGATCGTCTTCCCCGCCGCGATCCTCCAGCCGCCTTTCTTCGACCCCAACGCCGATCCGGCGGTCAACTACGGCGGCATCGGCGCGGTCATCGGCCATGAGCTCAGCCATCATTTCGACGATCAGGGCGCCAAGTACAACGCGGAAGGGCGCCTGACCGACTGGTGGACCGCGGCCGACGTCGCCGCGTTCAAGGCGCGCACCGACGCGCTGGTCGCGCAATATGATCAATATGAGCCGCTGCCCGGCATGCACGTGAAGGGCGCGCTGACGCTCGGCGAGAACGTCGCCGACCTTGCCGGCCTCACCGTCGCCTATGACGCGTACAAGCATTCGCTGAACGGCCAGCCGGCGCCCGAGATCGACGGCACCACCGGCGACCAGCGCTTCTATCTCGGCTGGGCGCAGGTGTGGCGGCGCAACTATCGCGAGGCGAACCTCCGGCAGCGTCTGCTCACCGATCCGCACTCGCCCTCGCAGCAGCGCGCCTGGGTCGTGCGTAACCTCGATCCCTGGTACGGCGCCTTCAGCCCGGCCCCGGGCGCCAAGCTGTTCCTGACCCCGGACAAGCGCGTCCGGATCTGGTGAGGTCAAACTCCCCTCCCGCGCGCGGGAGGGGAGTTTTGCTTGACCCACATCGCCGTACCGAACATCGGTGGCGCATGGCCACGCTGCCCGCTCCGACTTCCCTGCCCAAGCCTCGATCGCTCCTGCCGCTCGCGGCCGCCGTCGTCGCGGGCTTCCTCGCGGGCGCGGTAGTCCTGCTCACCTTGAACGACCGCTCGGTCGCGGTCGGCTTCGTCGCCGCCGGCATCCTCGCCGCCGGAGCGCTCTACGGCGCGCGCCGCATGCTTGGCGCCGGCGAGACGGACGAGGCGCCGGTCGACTGGTCGGTGGCCTATGCGCTCGCCGCCGCCAGCGACGACGCGCTCGCGGTCACCGACCGTGCCGGCCGGCTCGTCTGCGCCAACAGCCGCTACGAGGCGCTGTTCGCCGGCTGGCCGACTCCGCCGGGCCTGCCGGTCAGCGACGCCGCGGTCGCCGCGCTCGGCACCGCCGCGCGCACCGCCTGGCGCGACGGCGAGGCGCGCGAGGACGGCATCCAGGTGTTCGGCGCTCCCGTCTCGGCGCGCGTCCAGCGCGTCGGCGAGGAATCGCTCGTCTGGCGCTTCATCGGGGTGCAGGCGCTCGACCTCGCCAGCCAAGTCCAGGCGCTGATCGACGGCCATACCGGCGACCGGCTCGGCGCCGCCGGCATCATGGCGGCGATGGTCTCGCCCGAGGGGCGGGTCCGCTCGGCCAACCGGGTGTTCCGCCTGCGCGCGATGGGGAGCGCCGAAGCCGCCGCCGAGGGCCGCGACTTCGCGCGCTTCCTGATCACCGATTCCACCGGCCTGGTCCGCTTCGAGCGCGAGGGGCTGGGCGGCACGCCGCTGCGCGTCCTCCAGATCCCCTTCCTAGACGGCGAGGACGCGCCGATGCTCGTCGCCCTGCTCGACGAGGAGCAGGGCGCGATGCCCACGCCCGCGATCGGCGCCAGCGCCACCGCGCATGTCCGATCGCTGATCGCGCTGCTGCCGCTCGGCATGGCGCTGGTCGACCGCGACGGACGGTTCGTGAGCATGAACGACGCCTTCACGCGCGCCGCGCGGATCAACCCGGCCGCGCCGCCGCTCTACCCGATCGACCTGGTGGTGCGCGAGGACAAGGGCGCGGTCGCCGACGCGGTGCGCCGCTTCGCCAGCGGTCCCACCCATTCGACCGAGATGACCGTGCGCCTGATCGACGCGCCCGAGGAGCCGGTGGCGATCACCATCGCCGGCGCGCGCGGGCTGGGGGAGGCGGCGACCCTCATCATCTTGAAGGACAGCGGCGAGGAGATCCGCCTCAAGCGCCAGGCGCAGCAGCAGACCAAGATGCAGGCGGTCGGCCAGCTCGCCGGCGGCGTCGCGCACGACTTCAACAACATCCTCACCGCGATCATCGGCCATTGCGACCTGATGCTGATGCGCCACTCGCCCGGCGACAGCGACTATGACGACATCCAGCAGATCCGCGCCAATTCGAACCGCGCCGCCTCGCTGACCCGCCAGCTGCTCGCCTTCTCGCGGCAGCAGACGCTCAGGCCCCAGATCCTCCAGCTCCCCGACGTGATCTCCGAGGTCTCGAACCTGCTGAAGCGCCTGCTCGGCGAGACGGTGACGCTCGAGGTCAAGCACGGCCGCAACCTGGGCCCGGTCCGCGCCGATCCGGGCCAGCTCGAGCAGGTGGTGGTCAATCTCGCGGTCAACGCGCGAGACGCGATGCTGGCGAGCAATCCGAACGGCGGCGGCACGCTCACCATCGAGACGATGGCGGTGCCCGCCGCCGAGGTCCGCCAGATGGACGACGACGTGCTTCCCGTCGGCGACTATACCGCGCTCCGCATCGCCGACACCGGCACGGGCATCCCGCCCGAGATCCTCGGCAAGATCTTCGAGCCCTTCTTCACCACCAAGGAAGTGGGCAAGGGCACCGGCCTCGGCCTCTCGACCGTCTACGGCATCATCAAGCAGTCGGGCGGCTTCATCTTCGCCGACAACGCGCCCGGGGGCGGGGCCGAGTTCACCATCTACCTGCCGGTCCATGCCGCGGCCGAGGCGGTGGCCGCGCCCAAGGGGGCGGCTCCAGCCAGGGAGAAGCCTGCCGACACCTGGGGCACCGGCACGATCCTGATCGTCGAGGACGAGGACATGGTCCGCGCCATCGCCGAGCGCGCGCTCACCCGCCAGGGCTATGCCGTCGTCACCGCCGAGAATGGCGAGGCGGCGCTCGAGCTGCTCGGGACGATCGAGCGGCCCGATCTGCTGATCTCCGACGTGGTGATGCCGGTGATGGACGGGCCGAGCATGGCACGGCAGGTGCGCGCCCGCTATCCGGACCTGCCGATCCTCTTCATGTCGGGCTATGCCGAGGAGCAGCTGCGCAAGTCGATCGACCTCGAGCATGTCTCCTTCCTGCCCAAGCCCTTCTCGGTGCAGCAGCTGGCGGAAGCCGCGCGGGATGTTCTTACTCCGAAATAAACCCTTGGCGCCGCGCCTTTTTCCTGCAAAAGGGCGCATATGCCGGGGGCCCAGAAGATCCTGATCGTCGAGGACGAGCCGCTCATCGCGATGATGCTCGAGGATTTTCTCGACGCGCTCGATCGCGCCGTGGCGGGCACCGCCGACAGCGTCTCCGCCGCGCTCGAACTGGTAGAGGGTGGCGGGATCGACGCCGCGATCCTCGACGTCAACCTGCGCGG
>CBIFVW010000101.1:0-12388 GCA_966186155.1 uncultured Sphingomonas sp. | reverse complement strand
ATTTCGAGCTCTGCTATTATCAGGCGATCGACGCCGCGATCGCGCGCGGGCTGGCGCGTGTCGAGGCCGGGGCGCAGGGCGAGCACAAGCTCGCGCGGGGCTATGCGCCGGTGGCCACCTGGTCGGCGCATTATCTTCCCAACCCGAGCTTCCGCAACGCGATAGCCGACTTCCTGCGCCGCGAGCGCGAGGCGGTGGCGCACGAGCAGGAATATCTGGAAGCGCTGACGCCCTTCCGCCGCGGCTGCTAGCGCTTCGGCTTCGGCTTCGACCTAGGCTTGGGTGTAGCCGTTTCGATGGGCAGCGGCACCGGCGTCACCGACGGGCTCGCATCGGGATCGGGCAAGTTGCTGGTGCGCTGGTGCCGCCCATCGGCGAGGATGATGTCACGCTCCCAGCGCGGCACCGGCAGCTCGCCCGGGGCGATCACCGGCGCGGGGACGCTGTGGTCGACTCGGAACAGCGCGCTCGTCCCGTCGCGCCAGATCGGCACCAGCCCTTGCTCGAAGCGCGGGTTGTAGGCCGGCGGGCGGATCATCCAGACATAGTCGAACGCGTCGCGCGGAAAGCGGGCGAGCGCCCAGGGGACCGGCCGCCACCATTCGCGCGGGCACTGGACGTCGGTGACGATCTGCGAGGGATCGTGCGCGAAGCGCTGGGCGGCGGCGTAGCGCACCGTGAGCAGCTGCCCGCCCGCCATCGACCATTGATCGTTGGTGTAGGCGAGCTTGCGCTCGAGCGCGAGCGCGGGGACGTGCTGGAGGCGCGTCATCTTCCATTCGTTGTAGCAGGTCTCGCCGACGAAGGTGATGAGGCGGGCGCCCTCGGGCAGATGGTCGAGCGCCTTCAGCTCGCGGTCGTACGAGCGGTCGTAGAGCCAGAAGCTCCAGGTGGTCGCGGCCATGCGGACGCAGAAGAAGGTCATGCCGAGCACCGCCACCGTCGCCGCGCCGCGGATCGACAGACCGGGCTTGGGCCGGATCGCGAGGATGCCGATAGCGAGCAGGAACGGCACGAGCCGCATGTCGGCATAGGCCGATCCGAACACGACGCGCGGCAGCAGGACATAGACCAGCGCCAGGAAGACCGCCGACAGGCCGAGGTTGCGCGAATATTGGATGTTGGGATCGCGCACCGCCTTGAACAGCAGCAGGAACAGGACGCCGATCGAAGCGATGTCGAACAGCTGCCACCGGTCGCGGAAGACCTGGGTGATCCACAGCATCTTCGCGCGCCAGTTGAACATGTCGAAGGTCTGGCCGGAGACATGCCCGCCCGAGCGCCACAGCACCATCAGCAACGCCGGCGGCGCGAGCACGAGGCACTGGATGCCGGCATGGAACCAGGGCAGCACCCAGCCGCCGACCAGGTCCCTGTACCAGGGCACGTCGGTCCGGCGCCTGAGGTCGTGCTGGCGGATCAGCTCGGCCGAGAAGGCGAGGATGCCGAGCAGCCCCCAGCCATAGGTGTGCGTGATCCAGATCAGCACCGAGATCGGCAGGAAGACGAGCGAGCGGAAGGCGAGCTTGCCCAGCCGCGCGAGCCGCAGCCACCATCCGAACGCGAGCAGCGCGAACGCCATCGACAGCGCGAAATTGACGAAGCCGAAATGGAAGGGGAAGGCATAGGCGAGCGGCAGCGCGAACAGCGCGGTCGCCGGGATGCGGCCGTGCACCTCGCGCGCGATCCACAGCATGCCCGCCACGGTCATCGCGGGAATCGCGATCACGACCAGCTTCACCGCCAGCTCGAGCCCGAAGACATGATGGAGCGGGATGATGAGGAGGTCGACGCCCAGATTGCCCATCAGGCTCCAATGGAAGTCGAACCATTCCTTGAGCCAGGGATATTGGTCATAGACGAACTGGACCCGGTAGCGCCCCATATGGCCGGGCAGGTCGACCAGCGGCGGGATGTCGGGCCAGAGCAGGGGCACGGTGGCGATGAAGGTGCAGAGCGCCACGAACCATCGTGTCTGCCACCATTGCAGCGCTTCGCCCCTATCCATCGGGCGCTTCTAGGGGAGCAGGTGCCCGTGCTGCAAGCGGCTCTCAACGCACGCGGTACAAGGCCGAGACATTGTTGGCCCAGACGAGCCGGACATCGGGCGCGAGCGCCGGCCTGGCGGGGAAGCCGAGCGTCCAGACATAGGTGAAGGTGCCGCGATCGAAATCGCGGATCGCGGCGTCGAAGCGGGTCGGGCGATATTCGCAGTCGGCGGGATAGACCAGCTGCGAGGGATCGGCGCGATAGGGTTCGGCGCCGGGGTGGCGCGCGCGGAGCAGCTGCTGGTCGGCGAGCGTCCATTGCCCGTTCTCGAAGATGTCGCGCCGCGCGACGGCGATGCCGGCGATGTGCCCGAGCCGATCGCCATGCCATTGCGACGCGCAGGCCTCGTCGACCAGCACCAGCACCGCCGCGCCCCGGGGAATGTGCGGCACGGCCTCGAGCGCGGCTTGCTGGGGCTGGGCGAAGAACAGCATGGCGATCGTCGAAGTGACGGTGCGGAGCGCGAAGAAGCCCGTAGCCGCCCAGGCGATCCCCGCTTCGAGCCGCGCATGGCCCGGCGCGATCCGGATGGCGATCAGCGCCAGCGCCATCGCCGGCGCGAGCATGCGCATGTCGACATAGGCGCCTCCCACGATCAGCCGCGGCAGCGCGACGAACGCGGCGAGGCAGAGCAAGGCCGCGGTTCCGGTGCGCGGGTCGAAGCGGAAGCGGCGGTCGCGCACCGCGGTCCAGACCAGGCCGAACAGCAGCATCGCGCAGCCGACATCATACCATTTCCAGCGCTCGCGCAGCAGCATGGGAACCCAGCTCGCCTTCGCCTTCCAGTCCCAGGCGGGCCCTTCGGCCGGCGCGGCGCCGATCATGAGCGCCAGCGGCAAGGCGAGCGGCAGGCACCAGGCGATGGCGCGCAGGCCGGCCTCGATCCGGTTCCGGCCGAGCCGGCGCTGGCGGACCCATTCGGCCGCGAAGGCGAGCAGCCCGAACATGCCCCAGCCGAAGCTGTGCGCCACCCAGAGCGCCAGGGCGACGGGAACGAACAGCGCGGCGCGGACGCCCGGCCTCCGCTCGAGCCATGTCCACAAGGCGAGCGCATGGAGCGCCAGGCCGCCCGCGAGCATGAAGTTCACGAAGCCGAGCTGGAGCGGATAGCAATAGGCCAGCGGGAAGGCGAAGGCGGCGGCGGGCGAGAGCCGTCCGCCGGCCTGGCGCGAGAGCAGGATCAGTCCGCTCACCCAGAGCGGGGGGATCAGCAGCACCACCAGCTTCGTCGCCCGTTCCGCGTCGAGCAGCGGCGAGAGGAGCTGGACGATCAGGTCGACTCCGAGATTGCCGACCAGCGCCCATTCGAAGCTCCAATGCCGCTGAAGGTCGGCCGAGCCCCCGATCGCCGCGGCGATGTGATAGCGGCCGACATGGCCCGGCAGGTCCGCCAGCGGCGGCAGCGCTGGCCAGAGCAGGGGCACGCACGACGCCAGGATCGCGGCCAGCGCGAACCAGCGGGTCTCCCACCAATGCCGGGCGGCGCCGTCCATGCCCTCAGTGACGCGAGACGAGCCGGTAGACGCGCGGCGCCTCGCCGGGGAGCGACAGCGGCGCGAGCCAGCCCGGCGCGCGTCCGGCGCCCAGCGCCGCCGCGAGCGAGGCCGGCCCGGCCGTGCCGTCCAGCTCGCCGGGGCAGAAGGCGACATAGTCGACGCCCCATTGCCGGGCGATCGCTTCGGAGCGCGCGGGATCGCCGAGGAAGAAGTCGTACATGGCGCGGTTCCCCTGGTTGTTGCGGTGATAGGGCGCGGCGATCACCGAATGGCGGGTGCCGGCGATGGCATAGGCGCCGAGATCGACCGGCCCGAGCAGGCGCCCGGGCGGCAGCGCGGCGATCCGGTCGAGGCTTTCGGGACCCGTGCAGGCTTCCGCGCTGCCCGGCCGGGAGGGGAAGAACGCGCTTCCCGCGATCGGATAGAGAATGCCCGTCGAGAGGATCCATGCGCCCGCGAGTGGCAAGGAACCCCGGGCGCGCGCGGCAGCGATCAGCGTCGCCAGCGCGGGCGCGGCGAGCAGCGCGCCGGCATAGGCGCCGCGGAGCTGGAACAGCGTCACCGCCAGCGCTGCCGCCTGGAACCCGAGCAGGACCGCCCAGCCCGGGGTCCGCTCGCGCAGAACGATCCACAGGCCGGCGACCAGCCCGGCGCTCGCCAGCCCGGCATAGGCGACTGCATTGGCCGCCGGCGCGGCGAAGAGCGGCTGCGCCTCGGCGACGCGCGCGAGCCAGAGCCGGGCGAGCAGCGGATCGACCTGGCCATAGGGTCGGAGGCAATCGGGGGCGAGCAGCAGCACCGCGGCAACCGCAACCAGCGCGGCGGCAAGCGCGGCGAGGGCCCGGCCGCGGCCGCTCTCGAGCGCGAACCCCGCGATCCCGAGCGCGAGCGGCGCGAGCGCGGTCGCCTGCGCCGCGCGCCACAGCAGCGCGGTGAAGCCGTCGCAACCCGGATAGTCCCAGCCGCTGGTCCCGAGCAGCACCCTCGCCGCCGCCAGCGCCAATGTCAGCGCCGCGCCATAGCCGAGCAGCAGCGCCTGCGCGCCGGGACGGCGTGCGATCCAGAGCGCGACCGCGGCGCCGCCGCCGATCGCGAGCAGCGGCGCGGTCTCGAGCCCGATGGCGAGCGACGCGACGGTCGCCAGCCCTGCCGCGACGCCCCCGCCGAGCGTTCCCGTGCCGACCAGCGCGCGGACGAGGCACAGGATCAGGACGAGCTGGAAGCCGTGATGGTCGATCCTTCCGGGCAGGAAGAGGCTGCTCGCGGGATAGGCGAGCGCGGCGACGACGATCGCAGTCGCGCTCGGAGCGCCGAGCCGGCGGGCGATCGCGCCGGTCAGCGCCAGCGCCGCGACGAAGAGCAGGCCGGGCCAGGCGATGACCGCGGCCAGCTCGGCGAAGCGCGCGCCCGCGAGCGGCGTCAGCAGGAAGAGGAGCGCTCCCGGCACCAGGTCCGGCAGGCGCGACCAGTGCATCTCGAGCCCGGGCGGCCGGCCGAGCCGGTGCTGGGCGAGATCGCCGAACGCCTGGCCGCCCAGCCAGTCGCGGATCTGCTGGAGCCGCATCGCGTCGTCGGTGTCGGGCAGGCGCAGCCGCGAAAGATCGGCCCAGTCGCGCACCGTCCAGCCGAGGATCAGCGCGCAAGCGAGCAGGAGCGCGAGCCCGGGGTCGCGCCACCGGGTCCAGGAGGAGCTCGCGGGCATGCGCCCGGGACTAGCCGGTCATGGTTAATCCCGGGTTAGGAAGCCTCAGCGATCCCGCCGCCCCAGCAGCCGCAGCCGCAGCGCGTTCAGCTTGATGAAGCCCGCCGCGTCGCGCTGGTCGTACGCGCCCTGGTCGTCCTCGAAGGTCACCACCTTCTCGCTGTACAGCGAATGGGGCGACTTGCGGCCGGTGACGATCACATTGCCCTTGTAGAGCTTCAGGCGAACGGTGCCGGTCACCTTCTCCTGGCTATGGTCGATCGCCGCCTGGAGCATCTCGCGCTCGGGCGCGAACCAGAAGCCGTTGTAGATCAGCTCGGCATAGCGCGGCGCGAGCTCGTCCTTGAGGTGCGCGGCGCCGCGGTCGAGCGTGATCTGCTCGATGCCGCGATGCGCGAGATGGTAGATGGTGCCGCCCGGCGTCTCGTACATGCCGCGCGACTTCATCCCGACGAAGCGGTTCTCGACCAGGTCGAGCCGGCCGATGCCGTGCTTGCGGCCGAGCTCGTTCAGCGCCGCGAGCAGAGTCGCGGGCGACATGGCCACGCCGTCGAGCGCCACGCCGTCGCCGCGCTCGAAGTCGACCGTGATGGTCTCGGGCGCATCGGGTGCGTCCTCGGGGTTCACCGTGCGCGAATAGACATAGTCGGGCACCTCGTCCCACGGATCCTCGAGCACCTTGCCCTCGCTCGAGGTGTGGAGGAGGTTCGCGTCGGTCGAGAAGGGCGCCTCGCCGCGTTTGTCCTTGGAGACGGGGATCTGGTGCGCTTCCGCGAACTCGATCAGCCGGGTGCGGCTGGTGAGGTCCCATTCGCGCCAGGGCGCGATCACCTTGATGTCCGGATTGAGCGCATAATAGCCGAGCTCGAAGCGGACCTGGTCGTTGCCCTTGCCGGTGGCGCCGTGGCTGACCGCGTCGGCATTGACGAGCTTGGCGATCTCGATCTGGCGCTTGGCGATCAGCGGCCGGGCGATCGACGTCCCGAGCAGGTACAGGCCTTCGTACAGGGCGTTGGCGCGCATCATCGGGAAGACGAAGTCCCTGACGAACTCCTCCTTCAGGTCGTCGATGAAGATGTGCTCGGGCCTGACACCCGCCATCTCGGCCTTCTTGCGCGCGGGCTCGAGCTCCTCGCCCTGGCCGAGATCGGCGGTGAAGGTCACCACCTCGCAACCATAGGTCTGCTGGAGCC
This sequence comes from uncultured Sphingomonas sp., assembly GCA_966186155.1. Taxonomy (GTDB): domain Bacteria; phylum Pseudomonadota; class Alphaproteobacteria; order Sphingomonadales; family Sphingomonadaceae; genus Sphingomonas. The sequence goes on along the minus strand of CBIFVW010000101.1, from coordinate 5,948 downwards.
ACTTCAGGATCACGCTGGTGTCGAGCCCGCCCGAATAGGCGAGGACGACGCGGTTGATCTTGTCGGACATGGGGAAGCGACTCCGAAAGGGGAAAACGGCGTGCGCTCTAGGGTCCATGCGATCCGCGCGCAAGCGGAGCCGCCGCAATCCCTGTCAGGCTTTGTAACTTGTCCCAGGCGGCCGGCCCGCGCAGCCTCGCGTCCGTCTCTACGCGGAGGGAGGGGGTATGATGCGGTTCGGAGGATGGGCTTTCGCGGCGGCGCTGGTCGCCGCCACCACGGCGGCGGCGATGCAGTCGCAGGTCAATGGCGGCTTTCCGGATATCGCCAGGCAATATTTCCACCGGCAGAATTGCCACGGCGCCTATGACCTGCTCGTCGAGCAGTTCAAGGCGGGGGGAACGGTCTCCGAGGCCGACAAGCAGTTCGTGGGCGCCTACGAAGCCAATGCCGAGGCCGGCAAGCCCTGCCCCGTGCCCAGCGCCGATCTCGCCGCGCGCGCGTCGGACCGGCTGGTGGTGACCGAGCCGGGGCTCGGCCATCTCGCGCTCTACAACAAGCAGAATGACGGGGCGGCCTATTTCGAAGCCGGGCTGTCGGTGCTCCAGGGCAAGGTCCCCAAGCTCACCGCGCCCCAGGGCTGGGGCCTTCTCGCCAAATCGAGCGAGCTCGGCTACGCCCATGCGAAATATTTCATGGCGCTGCTCTATGTGAACGGCACCGCCACCGGGAAGGCGGACTATGCCGGCGCGCTGCCGCTGATGCAGGCGGCGGCCGATCTCGGCCATGTCGACGCGCTCTTCCAGACCGGCAATTTCTATGCCGCGGGCCTCGGCACCAAGAAGGACCCGAAGACGGCGTTCGGCTATTATGCCAAGGCCGCGGAGCGCGGGCACGTCTACGCCGCCTATCTCGCCGCCTACATGGCCAATGACGGGGACGGCGTGAAGGCCGATCACGCCCTGGCCTATCGCCTCGCGCGCAACCTCGCGGACCAGGGCGAAGTGGTCGGCGCGGTGATCGCGGCGAGCGCGCTCCTCCAGATGAAGGACGCCAAGGACCATGAGGACGAGGTCCTCTATTGGATGGACGTCGCGATCCGCGACGGCGACGCCAAGATCCGCGAGCAGGTGAGCGCGTTCCGGCCCAAGGTGGTCGCCGCGTTCCAGCGCGCCAAGGCGCCGCCCGAATATCAGCCGCGCCGCCGCAAGATCTGCCCCAAGAAGACCGTCTGCCTGGTCGACCGCTTCACCGGCGTCCAGCAATGCACTACCAATACCGACTATTGGAACGACTGCGACACCGGACTGGACATGTGAGCGCGCTCAAGACCAAGCCTACCCAAGTTACGGCGGCGGAATTCATCGCCGCCGTCGCCGATCCCGTCCGCCGCGCCGACGCAGAGGCACTGTGTGCGACGATGGAGCGGCTCACCGGCGAACCGCCGGTGATGTGGGGGCCGTCGATCATCGGCTTCGGCAGCTATCGCTATCGGTATGAGAGCGGGCACGAAGGCGAGATGTGCCGGATCGGCTTCTCGCCCCGCAAGGCCGAGCTCGTGCTCTATGTGCTCGACGCCCATGCCGATCAGGGCGACGCGCTCGCCCGGCTCGGCAAGCACAGGACCGGCAAGGGCTGCCTCTACATCAGGAAGCTGGCCGATGTGGACGCGGCGGCCCTCGAGGCACTGATCCGGGCGAAGATCGACCGGATGGCCGAGGCCTATCCGGCCTGACGCAGCCGCACCGGGGCGGGATCGGCACGCAGCGCCTGCTCGTCCTCCAGCATGTAGTCGCGCGTGAGCGGCAGCGCGTCGCGCGAGCGCGCGAACTGGAGCTGGTAGTTGACCAGCCCGCCATATTGGAAGCTCACATAGCAGCCGGCGAGATAATAGGTCCACATGCGGAAGAAGCGCTCGTCGTAGAGCGCGACGATCTCGTCCTTGGCGGCGACGGTGCGATCGTACCAGTGGCGGAGCGTCTTGGCGTAGTGGAGGCGCAGCACTTCCAGATCGGTCATGAAGTAGCGCAGCCCCTCATAGCCCTTGGCGATCTCGGAAAGCGCCGGGATATAGCCGCCGGGGAAGATGTATTTCGACGTGAACGCGTCGGTCACCCCCGGCCCGCCGGCGCGGCCGATCGTGTGGAGCAGCATCACGCCGTCGGGCGTGAGCAGCTCGCGGCACTTGCGGAAGAAGGTGCGGTAATAAGGCGGGCCGACATGCTCGAACATGCCGACCGAGACGATCCGGTCATATTGGCCCGCGATCTTGCGGTAGTCGACCAGCTCGAAGCGCACCTTGTCGGCGACGCCCGCGTCGATCGCGCGCTGGCGGGCGACCTTGAGCTGCTCCTCGGAAAGCGTGATGCCGAGCACCTCGGCGCCGGTCTTCTGGTGGATGTACAGCGCCATCCCGCCCCAGCCGCAGCCGATGTCGAGCACCTTCATCCCCGGCCGCACCGCGAGCTTGGCGACGATGTGCGCCTTCTTGTCGGCCTGGGCCTGTTCGAGGCTCGTCTCCGGGTCGGCGAAATAGGCGCAGCTATACTGGCGGTCGGCGTCGAGGAAGAGATCGTAGAGCCGGCCCGACAGGTCATAGTGATGCGCGACGTTGCGCTTCGAGCGGCGCTCCATGTTGATGCGTCCGATCCGGTGGAGCACCGCGTCGGCCATCCGCTTGAGCTTGCTGGGATAGAGGACCGAATCATTGTCCTCCCAGCGGTTGTTGGCGGTGAACAAGGTGACGAGGTCGAGGATGTCGCCCTGCTCGATCGCCAGGCTGCCGTCCATGAAAGCCTCGGCCGCGCCAAGCGACGGATCGCGCAGGATCCTGCCGGCGACCCCGGGCCCGAAGCGGACCGTCACAGGCTTGAGCGTGGGATCGGGCTCGCCGAAATCGCGCCTGGAACCATCGGCGTGGAGAACAGTGAGTTCACCGCGCTTGATGGCGCGGGCCAGAAAACGATCGATCAATGCCATTAGGCTGTACCTCGACACACGGCCCCCGCCGAACTTGAACTTAGGGGGCTAACGGGTTTCCGCAACTGCGAAATGTCAGATGCCGGCATACCATTCATAGCCGGCGACATCCTCCCAGAAGCCACCCTTGCCGCGCCCGATCCCCGCCAGGCTCTCGACCGCCTCGATCCGCATCACATATTTGGCGTGCTTGTAGCCGAGCTGGCGCTCGACCCGGAGGCGCAGCGGGGCGCCGTGGCCGATGTCGAGCGGGGCGTCGTTCATCGCCCAGGCGAGGATCGTCTGGGGGTGGAAGGCGTCGACGAGATCGACCGACTCGTAATAGGGCACCCCCGCCCCGCTGCCGAGCCGGTCGGCGCAGTGGAAGACGATGTAGCGCGCGCGGTCGCTCAGCCCGGCGAGCCGGAGCAATGTCTCGAGCCGCGGCCCCTGCCATTTCCCGATCGCGCTCCAGCCCTCGACGCAATCGTGCCGCGTGATCTGCGCGCGCTGGGGCATCGCCCGGAGCTGGGCGAGGCTCAGCGACAGCGGCCGCGCGACCAGTCCGTCGACCCGGAGCCGCCAGCCGGCGAAGCGGTTCGCGGCGAGCGCCTGATATTCGGGCGTGCTCGGACTCGCGGTGCCGTTGGTGCGGAAGCGCGGGCTCATCTGGTCGGCGCGGAACTCGCGCGCGAGCGCGGCGCGGCCGGTGATCGAGCGCTGGAGGAAGCGGTGCGCCTCCTCGGCGCTCAGCAGCACCGGGCTGCCGGTCCAGGCGTCGCACCCCGCGAGCAGCGAGGCGCTCCCGGCGGCCAGCAGGTTCCGGCGCGTGATCATTCGGGCACGCGCCACCGGCCGGTGATCATCGAGCGGACCTCGTTGACCGGGCCGGCGAGGATCACCAGCGCCAGATGGACGACGACGAACAGGCTCATCAGCGCCATCGCGACGAAGTGGATCGAGCGCGCCGACTGGCGCCCGCCGAACAGGTCGGCGAGCCAGGGCCACATCCCCGGCGACAGCGCGAGCCCGGTCAGGATCAGCAGCGGCAGCAGCACGAAGACCACGCCCGCATAGGAGAGCTTCTGGAAGATGTTGTACGCCCGGGGATCGGCGGGATCGTGGAAGCGCATCGCCCAATGCTCGGCCAGGTCCTTGCCGAGATGCGCCGGCGCGAGCTCCCTCCCCCGGATGCGGAGGTCGCGCCGGAAATGCCCGTTGGCGAGGCTCCACGCCATGTAGCCGAGCAGCCCGAAGCCCAGCACCAGCGCGAAGAACAGATGCCAGTGCCGCGCGCCGGCAAGGTCATAGTGCGAGGGCAATGTCAGCCAGCCCGGCCAGCGCGGCAGCTCGAGCCAGGCCTGGTCGTAATTGGCGCCGTAATGCCCCCAATAGAGCCGGGGATGCGCGTTGAAGATCATCAGCCCCGACGGGATCAGCACCAGCACCGCGACGGCGTTGATCCAGTGCCAGATGCGCGTGACCAGCCGGTGGCGATAGACCTGCATGGGTTCACCTTAGCCTTGTTTTCGGCTGCGCTGAAGGCGGCACTGGCCCGCTCCTCATCCATAGGCGCGCACGAAGAAGACGAGCGTGGTCCCCCCGGTGACGAGCAACGTCCATGCCCGCACCAGCCCGTGCGGCAGCCGCTTGCCGATCTTGGCGCCGAGCCACCCGCCGAGGATCGCGCCGGCCAGCATCGGCAGGCAGGCGAGCCAGCGCACCATGCCGAAGCCGACGAAGACGATCGCGGCGGCGAAGTTGGCGATCGCGAGCATCAGCGTGCGGATCGAGAAGAGCGAGCGCGGATGCGCGCCCGCGAGCAGGCCGTAGACCGCAGTGGTGATCAGCCCCACCCCACCGCCGAAATAGCCGCCATAGATGCCGAGCAGGCTCTGCGCGATCACCAGCGTGCGCGTCCCGATCGTCACGCGCGCGTGCAGCCAGTCCGAGGCGCGGCGCCCGAACACCATCACCGCGAAGGCGAAGAGCAGCAGCCAGGGGATGATCAGGTCGAAGGCGCGCGTCGGCGTGAGCACGAGCAGCACGCTGCCGACCAGCCCGCCGGCGAAGGTGATCCCCGCGAGCACCGCCACCGAAAGCCCGCCCACCGGCGCCAGCTCGTCGCGATATTCCCAGGCGCTCGCCCCGGCTCCGGGGAGCAGCGCGACGTTGGAGGTGGCGTTGGCGATGTTCGACGGCATCCCGATCGCGATCAGCGCGGGCAGGGTCGCGAAGGTGCCTCCGCCCGCCAGCGCGTTCATCGCGCCGCCGAGCAGGCCGGCGGCGCATGCAAGGAGAAGATCGGGTCCGGTCATGCGGGCCGCTATGGCGCAAAGCGATCCGAAATGTCAGGCTTTGCCGCGCCCGGGACGTGACGTCGGGAAGGGGAGGCCGCGGATGGACGACGCGATCGCCGATTATGCCGCCGCGGCGACGCCCGCGCTCATCGCCGGCTATGACGCGCTTCCTCCGGCCCGGATCTACGCGCCGGTCCTCGACCTCCTGCCCGATCCGCCCGCCCGGGTCGTCGACATCGGCGCGGGCACGGGCCGGGACGCGGCGTGGCTCGCCGATCAGGGGCACCATGTGCTCGCGGTCGAGCCCGTGCGGCAGTTCCGGGAGGCAGGCGCCGCGCTGCACGGCGACCGGATCGCGTGGCTGGACGACCGGCTTCCCGAGCTTGCCGGGACGGCGCGGCACGGACCTTTCGACCTGGTGCTGCTCTGCGCCGTCTGGCATCATCTCGGCACGCCCGATCGCGTGGTCGCGATACGAAGCCTCGCGCGAATCACGGCGCCGGGCGGCCGGGCGATCCTGTCGCTTCGTCACGAGCCGGGGCCGCTCGGGCCGCATAGCTTCGCGGCGCCGCCCGAGGAGGCGATCGACCTGGCGCGCGCCGCCGGCTTCCATCTGGTCCGCCGGGCCGAGACCGGCTCGGTGCATCCCGAAAGCCAGGCCCGGGGAGTCCGCTGGACCTGGCTGGCGCT
>CBIFVW010000100.1:0-12437 GCA_966186155.1 uncultured Sphingomonas sp. | reverse complement strand
CGATATCAACCAGCGTTTCGCCCTCGAGGAAGCGGCCGAGGCGCACCGCGCGCTCGAGGCGGGGGAGACGACGGGGTCGACGGTGCTGCTGCCGTAGGTCGTGTTGACGTTCGAAAGGTCCTCCCCCTCCGGGGGAGGAATGGAAGAGCCGCTTCCTGAATGGCAACACAACCTAGGGCGAACTTGCATTGATCCTTGCTTCCGTCGCGCCTCCAATGACGCTGCTTGGGCGCCGGCCTGTTGCTGCCTCTTCGCCAATTCCCCCGGGTTATCGATCACGAAATCCCTAGGCTTTACCCGGACGAAGTCGGCCTCACGCCAGCGCCCCGACCATCGCCTTGACCTCGAGGAACTCGGCCAGCCCGAACTTGCCGTGCTCGCGCCCGTTGCCCGATTGCTTGTAGCCGCCGAAGGGCAGGTTCGGATCGGGCTGGCCGCCGTTCACATAGACCATGCCGGCGCGCAGCCGCGGGGCGACGCGCTTCACTGCGGCATCGTCGCCGAAGACCACCGCAGACAGGCCATAATCGGTGTCGTTGGCGATGCGGACCGCGTCCTCCTCGTCGTCATAGGGGATGATCGTGACGACGGGCCCGAAAATCTCCTCGCGCGCGATCGTCATGTCGTTGGTGACGCCCGAGAAGAGCGTGGGGCGGATGTAATAGCCGGTCTCGACTCCGTCGGGACGTCCCGGGCCGCCGGCCTCGAGCTTCGCGCCTTCCTCGAGCCCTTTGGCGATCAGGCCCTGCACCTTGTCCCACTGCGCCTTGTTGACCAGCGGGCCGATATGGCGGCCTTCCTCGGACGGGTCGCCGGTCTGGGTGGCCTTCATCACTTCGGCGGCGAGCGCGGCGACCTGCTCCTGCAGCTGCCTGGGCACGAGCAGGCGAGTGGGGGCAATGCAGCTCTGGCCCGAGTTCATCAGCACGCTGAACAGGGTGACCGGCACCGCCTTGCCGAGATCGGCGCCTTCGAGCACCAGCGCCGGCGACTTGCCGCCGAGCTCCTGATGGACGCGCTTGACCGTCTCGGCCGCGTTCTTGGCGACGAGCACGCCGGCGCGAGTCGATCCGGTGAAGCTCACCATGTCGACTTGCCTGTGGCGGCTGAGTGCAGTGCCGACGCCGGGCCCGTCGCCGTTGACGAGGTTGAACACGCCGGCGGGCACGCCGGCCGCGTCGAGCACCTCGGCGAAGATCGCGGCGCAGCCCGGCGCTTCCTCGCTGGGCTTGAGCACCATGGTGCAGCCCGCCGCGAGCGCGGGGGCGACCTTCGACACGATCTGGTTGAGCGGCCAGTTCCACGGCGTGATCAGCGCGACCACGCCGATCGGCTCATGGACGACCAGGCTGTTGCCGATCCGCTCCTCGAACTCGAATTCGCGAAGCGCCCGGGCGGCCGCCATGAGATGGCCGATGCCCGAGCCGACCTGCGCGGTCTTCGCCAGGCTGATCGGCGCCCCCATCTCGAGGCTGATCGCCTCGGCCATGTCGCCGGCGCGGGACTTGTACGCCTCGAGCACGCGTTCGAGCAGCGCGACGCGCTCGTCGACGCTGGTGCGCGAGAAGCTCTCGAACGCGCGGCGTGCCGCGGCGACCGCCTTGTCGACGTCCGCCTCGGAGCCGAGCGCGATCTCGCTCACCGGCTCCTCGGTGGCGGGATTGATCACCTTGTGCGGCGTGCCGCCTTCGCTTTCGACCCAGGCGCCGTCGATATAGTGCTTGAGATAGCTGCGCATGCGTCTCGTCCGATTCGAAATTGCGGTATGCCGTTATCTGGATTGCCCGGACGGCGAAAGCAAGGCGTGGAGATGCATGCGATCGCTTGCATTCGTGCTGTGTAAGCGATCGCATGCATCTTGCAAATGTAAGCGAAAGCATGCATAAGTCCGCTGTAAGCGATCGCTTTCAGGAGGAATGGCCATGCGCGTGCAGAGCGCCCGTGACCTCGGCGCCTTGATCCGCGAGCGGCGCAAGGCGCTCGGCTGGGACCAGCAGCAGCTCGCCGCCCGGATCGGCGCGAGCCGGCTCTGGGTCAGCGAGATGGAGAATGGCAAGCCGACCGTCCAGCTCGACCTGGCGCTCCGCGCGCTCGACGCGCTCGGCGTCCGCCTGTCGACGATCGAGACCGATCAGGGCGCCGGCAAGTCGCATTCGGCGGCGGCGATCGCCGACCTGCTGCGCCGGCGCTGACGCATGGCCGAGCTGCTCGTCCTGCTGGAGAACCGCGTTGCCGGCACCGCGACCTTCGCCGACAATCGCTTGGGCTTCGCCTATTCGGAGGAATGGCGCGCGGCACCCGACGCCTATCCGCTGTCGCTGTCGATGCCGCTGACCCAGCGCGCGTATGGCGACGCGGCGATCCGCGCGTTCATCTGGAACCTGCTTCCCGACAACGAGCAGACGCTCGAGCGCTGGGCGAAGCAGTTCCACGTCTCCGCCCGCAATCCCTTCGCGCTGATCCGCGAGGTGGGCGAGGATTGCGCGGGGGCGGTCCAATTCGTGCGGCCCGAGCGGCTCGACGCGCTTCGGGCGGGCGGCGAGGACGCGATCCAGTGGCTCGACGAAGCGGAGATCGGCGCCAGGCTGCGATCGGTGCTGAAGGACGCGGGCTCGGGGCGAACCGCGGGCGAGAACGGGCAGTTCAGCCTCGCGGGCGCGCAGCCCAAGACGGCATTGCTGCTGGAGAGCGGACGCTGGGGCGTGCCGAGCGGACGGATCCCGACCACGCACATATTGAAGCCGCCCGCGCCCGACCTGCCCGGCCATGCCGAGAACGAGCATGTCTGCCTGCGGCTCGCCGAGGCGATGGGCCTGGTGAGCGCCGCATCGGAAGTGCGCGCCTTTGACGGGCAGCTCGCGATCGTCGTGGCGCGCTACGACCGGACGCCGCTGGCCGATGGCGGGCTGCTGCGGCTGCACCAGGAGGACATGTGCCAGGCGCTGGCAGTGCTTCCCTGGAAGAAATACCAGAATGACGGCGGGCCTACCGCCGCCGACATCGCCCGGCTGATCGCCACTTCGGTGCGGAGTCCGTTCGCGGCGGGCGCGGTCGTCGAGGATCTGTGGCGCTTCGTCGACTCGCTGATCTTCAACTGGCTGATCGGCGGCACCGACGCGCACGCCAAGAACTACGGCTTCCTGCTCGCGCAGGACACGGTACGCCTCGCCCCGCTCTACGACATCGCCAGCGCCTTCGCGCTTCCCGAGCTGCAGCCGCAGCGGATGAAGCTGGCGATGAAGATCGAATATTATCTGATCGAGCGCGTGCACCGGCGGCACTGGGCACGCTGGGCGCCGAGCGCCGGCCTCGATCCGGGCGCAGTGGTGGCGCGGATCGAGGCGATGGCCCGCGACCTGCCCGAGAAGCTCGCCGAGGTGATCCGGACGGCGCGTGGCGAGGGGTTGGCGCACGAGGCGATCGATCGGCTCGAACGCCTGCTGCCGGAGCGGGCCGAGGCGGTGCTGCGGGTCTAGCCCGGCTGGATCATGAAGACCTCGCCGGCGATGTCGACGATGTAGACGTTCCCGGCCGCGTCCTCCCCGAACGAGACGAGCTGGTCGATCGTGCCGGCATCGGGCAGGAAGTCGAGGTTGCGGCGCTCATAGTCCGCCGCGGGGAAGAGCTGGCCCTGGACGAGCTGCGCGGCGGGAAGCGTCCAGATGTTGCCGCTCACGAAGTCGCCGAAGATGTACGAGCCCTGGAGCGAGGTCACCGGTCCGCGATAGACATAGCCGCCGATGATCGAGCCGCCCTGCTTGGGACCGCTGCCATGGTCATATTGCGAGACCGGAGCGGTGAGCCCCGCAGGCGCGGTGCCGCTATAAGGCTGGGTGCCCTCGAGGAAGCGCCAGCCGTAATTGAGCCCGGGCTGGTTGACCGGCGCGAGATCGATCTCCTCGATCGCGCCCTGGCCGACATCGGCGATCACCAGCCGGTTACCGTCGAACGCGTTGCGGAACGGATTGCGCAGGCCATAGGCGAAGACATAGGGATCGCCGCCGCCCCCGATGAAGGGGTTGCCGGGCGCCGGCGAGAACGGCGTGGTCGACCCCGGCGTGGTGTCGATGCGGAGGCGCAGGATCTTGCCGAGCCGCGAATTGGTGTTCTGGGCGTTGTTGCTCGGATCGCCGCCGCCGCCGCCATCGCCGGTCGCGTCGTAGAGATGGCCGTCCGGCCCGAATGCGATCCAGCCGCCATTATGGTTGTCGGCGCCGGGATGCGGAGTCGCGAGCGCGACGCGATAGCCCGGCTGGCCGATCGTGTATTCGCGGATCTCGAGCGTGCCGTCGGGCGCGGTGGCGTGGACGAAGACGATGTTCGAAGTCGCGAAATCGGGGCGCGGCGCAAGGCCGAGAAGGCCGCGCTCGCCGCTGGTCGAGAGATTGCCGACGGTGAAGGCGGCGGTCCGCGTGCCGGTGCTCGGGTTGAGGTACCAGACGCCGCCGCCCTTCTCGACGACGAAGACGCGCGAGGAATCGCCCGGCACCGCCGCGACGAACAGCGGCTGGTTGAACCCGGTGCCGACGCGTCGGACGCGGATGCCCTCGCGGGTGTCGGTGATCGTCACCGCCACGTCGAGCGTGCTGGCGAGGCTCCCGTCGCTCGCGCGGAGCTGGACCTGGTAGACATTGTTGCCGTCGGTGTCGCGCGGGCTCTCGAAGCTGGGATTGGCGGCGAAGCTCAGTGCCCCGGCATTGGTGATGGTGAAGCGCGCGGCGTCGGCGCCGCCCGCGATCGAGAAGGTGACCGGGTTGCCCTCGGCATCGGTCGCGGCCGCCTGATAGGCGAGCAGGGTGTTCTCCGGGACGTTCGCGGTGGCGGCCGAAGTGAAGGCCGGCGCGGTGTTGCCCGAAGGCGGAGTCGGCGTCGGGGTGGGGGAGGGGCCGCCATCGCCGCCGCTCGAACAGGCGGCGACCAGCAACAGGCCGGCCAAGGGCGGCGCGATACGCATCGATAGTCCTCCCTGCAGAACCATTGCGGCCAACGCCGGTGCCACGGTTCCGTTCCCGCAACGATTTCGTTGCGGCGCAGCATCCCGGAGCGAATGACCCCCTCACCCTTTCCGAGGAAGAGTGAGGGGGCGTCGATTCAAGCCATCTCCTTCCAAGGCGCCGCCATCTCAGGCGTCCGCCAGCACCTCGACGCGCAGGCGCCGCGCCGCCTCGACCATCGCGTCGATCGCGGGCCGCACTTCCTCCCATTTGCGCGTCTTGAGCCCGCAATCGGGGTTCACCCAGAGCTGTTCGGGCCTGAGGTGCCTCCCGGCGAGCCGCATGAGCTCGACCATCTCCTCGACCGTCGGCACGCGCGGGGCGTGAATGTCGTAGACACCCGGCCCGATCGCGCTCGGATAGTCGAAGGCGGCGAAGGCCTCGAGCAGCTCCATCCGCGAGCGCGCGGTCTCGATCGAGATCACGTCGGCGTCCATCGCGCCGATCGCGGGCAGAATGTCGTTGAACTCCGAATAGCACATGTGCGTGTGGATCTGCGTCGCGTCGGCCGCGCCGGCGGCCGAGAGGCGGAAGCAGTCGACCGCCCAGTCGAGATAGTGCCGCCAGTCGCGGCGGCGGAGCGGCAACCCCTCGCGCAGCGCCGCCTCGTCGATCTGGATCGCGCGGGCGCCGGCGGATTCCAGGTCGAGCACCTCGTCACGGATCGCGAGCGCGATCTGGCGGCACGAGGCTTCGCGCGGCTGGTCGTCGCGGACGAAGGACCAGTTGAGGATGGTGACCGGCCCCGTGAGCATGCCCTTAACCGGCTTGTCGGTGAGCGACTGGGCATGGCGCCACCAGTCGACCGTCATCGGCGCGGGCCGCGAGACGTCGCCATAAAGGATCGGCGGACGGACGCAGCGCGAGCCGTAGCTCTGGACCCAGCCGTTCACCGTGAAGGCGAAGCCGGCGAGCCGTTCGCCGAAATACTGGACCATGTCGTTGCGCTCGAACTCGCCATGGACGAGCATGTCGAGCCCGGCCTCTTCCTGCCAGCGGATCGCGCGCGCGGTCTCCTCGCGGAGGAAGCGCGCATAGGCCGCGTCGTCCAGCTTGCCGCGATTATGCTCGGCGCGGGCATGGCGCACCTCGGCGGTCTGCGGGAAGGAGCCGATCGTGGTGGTGGGGAAGGCGGGCAGGCCGAGCGCTTCCGCCTGGCGCCGGGCGCGGACCGGACAAGGCGAGCGGCGCTCGCGCATCCCGGGCGTCACCGCCGCGGTTCGGGCGGCGACGAGCGGATCGTGGATGCGCGGCGAGACCTCGCGCGCCGCGGCGGCGCGGGCGGAGGCGGCGAGCTGCTCCGCGACGCTGGCCCGGCCTTCGTTCAGCGCGCGCTTGAGGATGGCCAGCTCCTCGATCTTCTGCACCGCGAAGGCGAGCCATTGCGCGATCTCGGGATCGAGCCGGGTCTCGAGCGCGAGATCGACTGGGACGTGAAGCAGCGAGCAGGAGGGGGCGAGAACCAGGTCGCGCGTCGCCGCGATCGGCTCCAGCCGTTCGAGCAGCTTCTCGAGATCGGCGCGCCACACGTTGCGCCCGTCGATCACGCCGAGCGAAAGGAGCAGCCCCTTGGGGGCCTGGGCGAGCACCGCGTCGAGCTGATCGGGCGCGCGGACGAGATCGATGTGGAGCCCCGCGACGGGCAGGCTGGTCGCGAGGCGCATATTGTCCTCGAGCCCGCCGAAATACGTGGCGAGCATCAGCTTCACGCCGACGCGCGGGAGCTTGGCATAGGTGCGGGTGATCGCGGCGCGCTGGCGCTCGGAAAGGTCGAGCGCGAGGACGGGCTCGTCGATCTGCACCCATTGCGCCCCGGCCTGGCCGAGCTGGGTGAGCACGGCGGAGTAGATGCCGAGCACTTCGTCGAGGAGGTCGAAGGGATCGACCTCGCGGCCCTTGGCGAGACTGAGCCAGGTCACCGGGCCGAGCAGCACCGGCCGGGTCTCGAAGCCCTGCGCCTTCGCCTCGCGATATTCCTCGACGATCTTGGCGGAGGCGAGCGACAGGCGCTGGCCGGGCACCAGCTCGGGGACGAGATAGTGATAGTTGGTGTCGAACCACTTGGTCATCTCGCACGCGGTCTGGCTGCCATGGCCATGGCCACAGCCCGCCTCGCCACCGGCGGTGCCGCGCGCCATCGCGAAATAGGTGCGAAGATCGGCAGTGCCCGGCGCCGCGCCGTAGCGGTCCGGGATCGCACCGAGCATCAGGCTGGTGTCGAGGACATGGTCGTAGAGCGAGAAGTCGTTCGACGGGATCCAGTCGGCGCCGAGCGAGGATTGGCGGGCCCAGGCGGCGGTGCGCAGCCCGGCGGCGGCTTCGAGCAGCTCGGCCTCGGACGTCTTGCCCGACCAGAAGCTTTCGAGCGCGTGCTTGAGTTCACGCCTGGGCCCGATGCGCGGGAAGCCGAGCGTGGCGACGGTGACGGTCATGGTCTTCATACCCCGATGAAGGGCGGGAGACCTTGGGACGGACACCGGCGCGCGTGGACGACGATGGCCGGCCGCGGCGTGCAAGCGGCCAGCCCGGGCACCCCGCCGGTGGACGTTATCGCGTCGGAGGCAGGTCTCCTGGCTCGCGGGTCGTCACGCCGGCCTGGCCTTCCCGGGGGCGATGCCGCCGCCAGTGACCCTTATCGGCCGCCGCTCGCCGCTTACAGTTGCGGGGGCAGCGCCGGCATTGGCCCGAAGGCCGCACCGGCTTCCCGTCTTAGCTCCGGCGCGCGATGCGGCCGGAGAACCTCGACACCGGGATATTCCCACCCCGCGCGCAGTGCGTCAAGTTAGATATAAAGAATTCTTTATATGATGTGCCTGAGCAGGGATCGAGCGGCACGCGACCGGGCACGCGCCACGCCATTGCGCGAGCTGGTTTCCATGGCTGTCGGAAGGTGCGGGAGCGAACATCGCCTCCCACTATTATCGTGTACCCCACCCCGGGGCTTGCGGCAAGCCCCCCCTCCTGTTCCATGAACGCTGCCCTCGATTCGCAACGGAAGAGGGAGCGGCGAATATGCGTGTACTGATATCGACCTACGGATCGCGCGGGGACGTGCAGCCGATGGCGGCGCTTGCGGTGGCCCTGCAGGCGCTGGGAGCCGGGGTGCGGCTCTCCGCGCCGCCCGACGCGGAGTTCGAGACGCTGCTCGACCGCGCCGGAGTGGAGATGGTGCCGGCCTTCATGTCGGTGCACCAGTGGATCGCCGAGGCGAGGCAATCGGGAATGGGCCTGCCCGATCTCGCGGCCCGGATGATGCCCGCCCAATATGACGCTCTCGCCGCCGCGGCCGCGGGGTGCGACGCGATCGTGGCGACCGGCCTGTTCCCCTCGATCGCCGCCGCCCAGGCGGTCGCCGAGAAGATGGGCATCGCCTATGTCTGGACGGCCTTCTGTCCGCACGTCCTGCCGTCGCCGCACCATCCGCCCATGCCCTATCCCGGCTGGCCGCATCCCGCCGGCGTCGACGACAATCTCGTGCTCTGGGCGCACAATGCCCGGGCGATGGAGGCGCTGTTCGGCGCGGCGGTCAACGCGCACCGTGCCGCGATCGGCCTGGCGACGCTCGATCATGTCCGCGACCATGTCTTCACCGAGCGGCCCTGGCTGGCGTCGGACCCGGTGCTGAGCCCCTGGGAGCAGCCGGCCGATCTCGACGTCGTGCAGACCGGCGCCTGGCTCCTTCCCGACCCCCGCCCGCTGCCGCCGGAGCTCGAGGCTTTCCTCGAGGCCGGGGCGCCGCCGGTCTATGTCGGCTTCGGCAGCATGGCCATGCAGGCCGCGCTCGATGCGGGGCGCGCGGCGATCGAGGCGGTGCGGGCGCAGGGCCGGCGGGTGCTGCTCGCGCGCGGCTGGGCGGAGCTGGCCGCGATCGACGATGCGGACGATTGCTTCCTCATCGGCGAGGTCAACCAGCAGGCGCTGTTCCCCCGCGTCGCCGCGGCGGTGCATCATGGCGGGGCGGGCACGACCACCGCGGCCGCGCAGGCGGGCGCGCCGCAGCTGATCGTGCCGCAGGTCGCGGACCAGCCCTATTGGGCCGGCCGGGTCGCCGCGCTCGGCATCGGCGCGGCGCATGCCGGGCCCGCGCCGAGCTTCGAATCGCTGTCGGCGGGCCTCGAAACGGTGCTCGCGCCGGAGACCCGACGGCGCGCCGCTACCGTCGCCGGTGCGATCCGGACCGACGGAGCGGCACGGGCGGCGGCGCTGCTCGTGGCGGAGCTCGAGCGCCGCTGAGCGCCCATGGAAAAGGGCGCCCGGTCTCCCGGGCGCCCTTCGCTTCGTCCGATCCCGACCGGGATCAGGCGCTGTAGTACATGTCGAACTCGACCGGCGACGGGGTCATCTCCCAGCGGGCGACTTCCTCGCGCTTCAGCTCGACATAGGCCTCGATCTGGTCCTTCGAGAACACGTCGCCCTTGAGCAGGAACTCGAAATCCGCCTCGAGGCTGTCGAGCGCCTCGCGGAGCGAGCCGCACACGGTCGGCACCTGCTCGAGCTCGGCCGGCGGCAGGTCGTAGAGGTTCTTGTCCATCGGGTCGCCCGGATGGATGCGGTTCTGGATGCCGTCGAGGCCGGCCATCAGCAGCGCCGAATAGGCGAGGTACGGATTGGCCAGCGCGTCCGGGAAGCGGAACTCGACGCGCTTCGCCTTGGCGCCCGCGCCATAGGGGATGCGGCACGAGGCCGAGCGGTTGCGCGACGAATAGGCGAGCAGCACCGGCGCCTCATAGCCCGGCACCAGCCGCTTGTAGCTGTTGGTGGTCGGGTTGGTGAAGGCGTTGAGCGCCTTGGCGTGCTTGATCACGCCGCCGATGAAATAGAGGCACATCTCGCTGAGCCCGGCATAGCCGTTGCCTGCGAACAGCGGCTGCCCCGCGTTCCAGATCGACATGTGCGTGTGCATGCCCGAGCCGTTGTCCTCCTTGATCGGCTTGGGCATGAAGGTCGCGGTCTTGCCATAGGCGTTGGCGACCTGGTGCACGACGTACTTGTAGATCTGCATGCGGTCGGCGGTGGTCACCAGCGTGCCGAAGGTGAGGCCGAGCTCGTGCTGCGCGGCGGCCACCTCATGGTGGTGCTTGTCGCAGGGCAGGCCCATCTCGAGCATCGTCGCGACCATCTCGCCGCGGATGTCGACCGCCGAGTCGACCGGGGCGACGGGGAAATAGCCGCCCTTGGCACGCGGACGATGGGCGAGATTGCCCGCCTCGTACTTGGTGCCGGTGTTGGTCGGCAGCTCGATGTCGTCGATCGCGTAATAGCTGGTCGAGTAGCTGTTCTCGAAGCGGACGTCGTCGAACATGAAGAACTCGGCCTCGGGGCCGACATAGACGGTGTCGCCGATGCCCAGCGTCTTCAAATAGGCCTCGGCGCGCTTGGCGGTGCTGCGCGGGTCGCGGGCGTAGAGCTCGCCGGTCGACGGCTCGACGATGTCGCAGACCAGGATCAGCATCGGGGTGGCCGAGAAGGGATCGATCCACACCGCGTCGAGATCGGGCTTCAGGATCATGTCGGACTCGTTGATCGCCTTCCAGCCGGCGATCGACGAACCGTCGAACATCAGGCCGTCGGTGAGCTCGTCCTCGCCGATCACGCCCGCCACCATGGTCAGGTGCTGCCACTTGCCCTTGGGATCGGTGAAGCGCAGGTCGATCCACTCGACCTCATGCTCCTTGACCATCTTCAGAACGTCGCTGGCCGAATTCGCCATTGGTAATGCCCTTTCGCTCTCTTTCGTGGACCCGACGAATCGGGAAATAAAATTACAGGTGCGGACGCTTCATCGACGCGATGTTGCGCCGCGTCAAATCGCGTTCTCGTTGCGCTCGCCGGTGCGGATGCGCAGTGCGGTCTCGACCGGCATGACGAAGATCTTGCCGTCGCCGATGCGCCCGGTCTGCGCCGCGGCGGCGACCGCCTCGACCACCCGATCGGCCAGCGCGTCCTCGACCACCACCTCCAGCTTCACCTTGGGGAGGAAGTCGACGACATATTCGGCACCGCGATAGAGCTCGGTATGGCCCTTCTGGCGGCCGAACCCCTTCGCCTCGGTGACGGTGATGCCGGAGACGCCCACTTCGTGGAGCGCTTCCTTCACTTCGTCGAGCTTGAACGGCTTGATGATCGCTTCGATCTTTTTCACGGTTTCCCCCAAGGCATGCGGCGGGTGGCCTTCCGCGCGTCTGGCAAACTCCGTGCCAGAGCCGGACTCGGCATCCTCTCTCGGTCGCATGCCGCGCCGCGCCGCACAAGGTGCCTCGAAAATGGGCAGGCCGCCTCGTGGTGCCGGATTTGGGGGCAGGCGCTGGGTTCGTCCCTCGACCCCGCGAAGACCTTCACGCTTTGGAACAAATCCACCCTTCGCGGGTTGCGGGCTTGAGGAGTGGGGTACCTGTAATGCAGCTTCTGCCCATGGACATGCCCGCCGAGATCCATCGGCGGATGCCGCCGGATCAGGCGCGCGAGGCCGCTAACGGCGACGTCGTCGTCGCCCGGGGGCCGTTCATCATCATGGCGCACGGCCTTCTGGCGATCGATCCCGCCGAGCGCGAAGGGCTTTGGATCGCGAGCCCGCTCGGCGACCTTTCGCCCGAAGAGGCGGAGGAAGCGCTCCGCTTATGGTCCGACGCGAGAGGGCATTGAGCTCGCGAGCCGGCCTGGCCTATAGCGACGCAACACCATAGGGCGCCCGCGGCCGCGGATACGGCCATTTTTCCGAAAACAGGGTGGAAAGACCGATCATGAACCTCCGCATGTTCCTTGGTGCGGCCGCTGCGGCTGCGCTCCTCTTCTCGGCCGCGCCGGCGCAGGCGCAGTTCGGGGGCCTCGGCAAGCTCGCCAAGCGGGCGGGCATCGGCATGCCGAGCCTGCAGAAGGCGCCGATCACCACCAGCCTGCCGGATGCGAAATGGGGCGATCCCTCGAAGGACGGCTTCGTGCCGCGCGAGCCCAAGCGCTCGCTGATGCAGCTCCAGCGCACGCCCAATGGCGGCTTCGTGCTCCAGCCGGGCTATTACAGCTTCCACAACCAGAGCTACTGCCTGAAGGCCGGCACGCACGGGCCGGGCGGCGGCGACGGTTATCTCTACGCGCCGCCCAAGGGCCCGGCGCAGGACGCGGTGATGACGATCGTCCGCAACTCGGTGAACCATCCGGAGATCCACCAGCACGACATCCAGACCCTTCTCTGGGCGATCATCGCGCGGGCGAAGTTCGAGGATCTCTCGACCGAGCACAAGGCAGTGGCGGCACGGCTGCTCACGCCGCGCCAGCTCGCCTCGCTCAACCGCAGCGCGCTCGACCTGCTGAACGAGGGGCCGATCGCGGACAATCTGCCGAGCGGCGTGCGCCAGGTGCTCCAGGCCGAGGCGGACCTGCGCCGCATGCTCACTTCGCCCGGCACGAGCTTCGCCGAGCTCGAGCGTGTCGCGGTGCTGACCGGCG
>CBIFVW010000099.1:0-12479 GCA_966186155.1 uncultured Sphingomonas sp. | reverse complement strand
GCCTCGGGATCAGGAAGGCGAGGCCCGAGAGCAGCGCATATTGCGTCCCGGGGAAGCGCGGGTTCACCAGCAGCGAGAGATAGACGACGAACACCGCGCCCTCGAAGCCGTGCCCGAACTGGTCGAGCGCCATGGCCAGATAGAGATCGAAGTCCCCCGCGGTGACCTGCACGCCGAACAGCGAGAACCATACCGGCCCGCCCGGCGCCTGATAGGCGAGCCAGGCGAAGATCCAGTTGGAGAAGGCGGACATGATCGCGCCGATCACCAGCGCCCAGCCCATCGGCGCCTTGGCCGCCAGCCAGCCGCCCAGCGCCACGCCGAGCATGCTGGAAAGCAGCGCAACCGCGCCGTCCGCCACTGCGATCGCCTCCAGGCTGTAGCCCAGCGCATTGAACAGCGGATGCGAGAGGGTGAGCGCCATTACGTCGCCCATCCGGTAGACCGAGACGAACAGGAGGATCGGGATCACCACCAGCCCATAGCGCCAGGCGACGTTGAGATAGGGGGCGAGCGGCGACGCGGTGAGCAGACGGTGGTTCGCCGGCAGCTTCTTGATCCACGGTACCGCGACGCCCAGCGCGACGAAGGGGAGCAAGGCGATGGCGAAGACATAATAGCTCACCACGCTCGGGTTGCTCATCCCGATCGAGCCGATCGCCGCGAGCAGCGCCCAGCCGACCGCCGCGGTGATCGCCAGGCTGCCGCCCAGCACCGCGGCGCTGGCGATCACTCCGGTGACGAGCGCGGTGCCGCGCCCGCCGCCATGCGCCGGGTCGGGGCGCATGCAGGCGAGGATCGGAAAGGGGAGGAAGGCCGCGGCGGCGATCACCAGATAGGCGGTGGTCCAGTCGCTCTTCGCCGCGATGTAGATCGCGCCGCTGCCGGCCGCGACCATCGCGCTGCGATAGCCCCACAGGTTCGCCGCCACCATCGGGCCCTGCTGCTCGGCGGTGGGCGCCAGCTCGATGCGCCAGGCATCGGCGGCGACTTCGAGCGTGGTGGTCCAGAAGGCGAGCAGCACCGCGAACAGCGCGGTCACCATCAGATTGGCGTCGGACGACGTGAACGCCATCGCCACGGTGGAGAGGAAGATGCCGAGCTGGGAGAGCATGATCCAGCCGCGCCTCTTGCCCCAGAAGCGCCCGAAGCCCGGCACGTCATATTTGTCGAGCAGGGGCGCCCAGGCGAACTTGAAGGTCGGCAGCAGCGCCACCCAGGCGAAGAAGCCCACCGTCACGATGTCGACGCCGTGCTTGGCTAGGCGGAGCAGCAGCACCGCGTTGAACATGTAGAAGGGAAGTCCCGCCGCGAAGCCCAGCAACAGGTACAAAGCGAGCCTGCCGAACCCCGGACGGATCGCCGCCGGCGCGGAATCCACCGCTTCAGCCACGCGGCACCGGATGCGGAAAACGGGCCATAAATGCTCCCCTCTTCATGGTTTCGGCCACGCTCGGACGCGCCGCGCGCGCAGTCAATGGCGTGTCCGGAGCGAAGTGTTGCCCGCGGGTCACGCTTTGCCCGCCAATCGTCTCGAAAGATGCCGCTGGGTTATGGCTGGAGGAACAGAAACTATGGCGAGGCCCGATATTCTTGGTACCTAATGTCCTGTCACCGCGCGGGAAACGCGGTTTTGAGGGGGCTCAGGACATGATCGAAACGACGTCACTCAAGAGGATTCTGGTGTCGGGCACCGCGTTCGCCGCGCTCGCCTGCACGATGCCGGCGGCAGCGCAGACCACCGGCGCGCAGGATACGCAGGAGGCCGCCACGCCCACCGGGGCGCTGCCCAACAGCGACGCCGACGAGAGCGGCACCCAGGATCGCGGCAACGAGATCCTCGTCACCGGCTCGCGCATCCGCCAGGATCCGAACAATTCGGCGCTGCCGCTCCAGATCATCACCCCGCAGGAAATCCAGCGCAACGGCATCTCCAGCCCCGAGCAGCTGATGATGTTCCTGACGGCCAACGGCTCGGGCGCCGACAATCTCGCCTCGAACGCCGACGTCACCACGGGCGCGCAGCGCGGCACCAACGGCCTTTCGGCCGCCAATCTGCGCGGCCAGGGCTCGGCCGCGACGCTGATCCTGCTCAATGGCCGCCGCGTCGCCGCGCACGGGCTTTCCGGTTCGGCGGTGGACGTCAACCAGATCCCGTTCGCCGCGATCGAGCGGGTCGAGGTGCTCAAGGACGGCGCTTCGGCGATCTACGGCACCGATGCGGTCGGCGGCGTGATCAACTTCATCACCAAGAAGGATTTCCAGGGCCTCAGCCTCTCCGGCTTCAACGACATCACCGAGCGGGGCGGCGGCAACATCTACCGGATCGGCGGCGTCGCGGGCTATGGCGATCTCGACGAGGACGGCTTCAACGTGATGGTCGCCGCCGCGTACAGCTGGAACCGGATCCTGCGCGGCTCGGACCGCGATTTCGTCAACGGCAACCAGCCGAACCGCGGCCTGTCGATCGACACCCGCGGGACGCCGGTGGCGACCGCGTTCAACATCGGCGCGAATGCGTTCCAGAATCCGAACGGCACGCTGCTCACCGGGCTGACGATCTCGGCGCCCAACGGCGCGAACGCGGCGAGCGGCGGCATCAACATCCTCGACCTGCCCGGCGGCGCCGGTTGCGGCACGATGGACGGCGGCATGGCCTATGACGAGCAGCTGTGGAACGCGCCCTCGGCCTATTATGCCTGCGCCTGGGATACCGGCCGCGCCGCGGTGATCCAGCAGCCGATCGAGACGCTGACCTATTATGCGCGGAGCACCTGGCGCGTCGCGGGCGATCACCAGGTCTCGCTCGAGGTCACCGGATCGGACGCGGATTCGGCGAAGAGCTTCTCGCACGCGCAGCTCTCGGCGAACACGACCAACCTCAACATCGCCTATCCGCGCAACGCGATCACCGCCGCGACCTATGATTCGGTCGTCAACGCGATCCGCGGCATCATCACCAATCCGGCGCAGCTGGCCGCGTTCAACGTGCGCGCGGCGCAGAACCTGCCGATCTCCTACCGCTGGCGCTGCATCGCCTGCGGCCCGCGCGAATATCGCACCAACACCCAGACCTTCCGCGCCGCGCTCGGCATCGAAGGGCCGCTCTGGACCGGCTGGGACTATCGCGCCGGCGCATCCTATGCGCGCAGCGAATCCTCGTCGGTGCTGGGCACGGGCTATTATTATCGCGGCACGCTCGCCAACGGCGCCTATGATCCGCTGGCGCCGCAGGTGGCCGGCGCGCCCGCGGGATATCGCGGCCTGGTCGGCGTGATGAACAGCGGCCTGATCAATCCGTTCAGCGTCGACCAGACCGCTGCCGGCATGGCGGCGCTGGAATCGGTTTCCGCCTATGGCGCCACGCTCTACGGCGGCCGCTACGAAGTGAAGCAGTTCGACGCTTCGGTGTCCGGCCCGCTGTTCGACATCTGGGGCGGCGCCGTCCAGCTCGCCGCGGGCGTCGACTATCGCCGCGAGACCTACGAGTTCAACGGCTCGCCGGCGGCTGCCGCGACGGCGCCGAACATCTTCCTCGCCGCCTTCGACAACGTCAACGCGCTCACGCCCAAGAAGCGCGACGTGAAGGCGGCCTATGCCGAGCTGCTCGTGCCGCTGCTGCCGGGGCTCGACATCACCGGCGCGGTGCGCGTCGACGATTATTCGGGCTTCGGCACCACGACCAATCCGAAGGTCTCGATCAAGTTCCGCCCGATCGACCAGATCATGTTCCGCGGCTCGTACAACACCAGCTTCCGCGTGCCGACCTTCAACCAGATCTTCAACGGCATCACCGAGTCCCCCTATGCCGGTTCGGACATCGCCGATCCGGTGCGGTGTCCGGGAGGCGTGCCCACCAGCCCGGTCGGCAGCGGCCAGCCCTGCGCCCAGATCCGCCCGAACGTCTGGACCGGCGGCACGATCGACCTGCGCCCCGAGACTGCCAAGCAGTTCAGCGCCGGCGTGGTGCTGCAGCCCTGGAACAATGTCAGCCTCTCGGTCGACTGGTGGTCGATCGCGGTCGACGACACGATCCAGCTGCTGACGCTCCGCCAGCTGATCGACAATGCGTCGCTCTTCTCCGATCGCTTCCTGCGCGACCCGGTGACGAACGAAGTCGCGGTGATCGACGATCGCTGGATCAACGCCGGCTCGCGCCGCACCCAGGGCCTCGAGATCTCGGGCCGCGCCGCGACCGACCTGTTCGGCGGGCGCCTCTCGGGCGGCCTCGACGGCTCGCTGCTGCTCAAGAAGCGCGAGAAGCTGACGCCCACCTCGGCCTATGGCCCGAGCCTGGTCGGGGTGTTCACCTTCGCCGGCGACCTCGGCATCAAGTGGAAGCACAACGCGTTCCTGAGCTGGTCGAACGACGATGTCGCGGTCTCGCTCAGCCAGATCTTCCGCAAGGGGTACAAGAACTTCGCGCTGCCGGGCATCGCCGCGGGCACCGTGACGCGGCCCGACTACAACGCGTTCGTCGACGACTACATCATCTACAACGCCTCGATCAGCTACACCGGTCTCGCGCCGGGCTACAAGCTGACCTTCGGCGTGAAGAATCTCTTCGACACCGATCCGCCCTTCGCCATCACCTATGACGGCAACACCGGCGCGGGCAGCTCGTGGGAGCCCCGCGTCGCGGACCCGCGCGGCCGCTCGTTCACGATCGCCGCGGAGGTGAAGTTCTGATGCCTTCCTATCCTCCCCCGGAAGCCCGGCTTCCGCGGGAGGATTGAGAATCGCCATGCTCGCCCTCCTCCTCGCCGCCGCCATTCCCCAGCCGGTCGCCGCGGTCCGCGTGACCTTCGACCGGGCGGGCGAGACGTCGATCCGCACCTCCGGCCTCGCCGACCTCGCGGGCGGCCGCGCGGTCACCGCGGACGACCCGGTCCGCATCGCCTCGATCTCCAAGCTGGTGGTCGCGATCGGCGTGATGCGCCTCGTCGAGCAGGGCAGGCTCGACCTCGACGCCGACGTGTCGCAATATCTCAGCTGGAAGCTCCGCAACCCGGCCTTTCCCGACCGCTCGATCACGCTACGCCTGCTGCTCTCGCACCGTTCGAGCCTCACCGACCGCGTCGATTATGTCCTTCCCCTCGACGCCGACATGCGCGCGGTCCTCCAGGACCCCAAAGCATGGGACGCCGAGCACGCGCCCGGCAGCTGGTGGGCGTATACCAACTTCAACTTCCCCGTGATCGCCGCAGTGATGGAGCGCGCCACCGGCGAGCGCTTCGACCGGCTGATGGATCGGCTCGTGCTGCGCCCGATGCGGATCGACGCCTGCTACAACTGGGCGGCGTGCAAGCCCGAGACCGCTGCCCGCGCCGTGGCCCAGTACCGCAAGAACCAGCCGATCAAGGACGATCATCGCGGCGCCCCGCCCGCCTGCCCGGTGACCCCGGCCAGGGACGGCGGCTGCGACCTCGCCGCCTGGCGCCCCGGCGCCAACGGCGCGATCTTCTCGCCCCAGGGCGGCCTGCGCATCTCCGCGCGCGGGCTCGCGCGGGTCGGCCGCATGTTCCTCGGCAACGGCACGCTCGACGGCGTCCGCATCCTGAGGCCCGCCTCCGTCGCGCTGCTCGAGACCCCGCTCTGGACCTATGACGGCCACAATGGCGATGTCGGCGGCGACATCTCGGTCGCGAACCCCAGCGGCGGCGCGACGTGCAGCTACGGGCTCGCGGTCATGTTCCTCTCCAGCGGCGCCCCGGGCTGCCGCGACGATCCCTTCGGCGACGGCCGCAGGCGCTTCGGTCATTCGGGCGACGCCTATGGCCTCAAATCGGGGCTCTGGATCGATCGCGCCAAGGGCGTCGGCGTGGCCTATTTCGCCACCGACGTGCCGGATGCGCCGGGGAAACGATCGGCCTATACGGCGACCGAAGAGTCGCTAGCCCGCCCGGAGTAAGCCTTGCGCCACGACGACAATCTGACGGCCGATCGGCCGACCTTCGTCACGCATCTCGAATGCGCGATGACCGGTGAGTGCTACGAGGCCGACCGGCTCCACGGCCTGTCGCGGGTCGGCCGTCCCTTGCTCGTCCGCTACGATCTCGAAGGGGTGAAAGCCGCGCTCCCGAGGGACGAGCTTGCCCGGCGGCCCGCCGACCTCTGGAAATATCGCGAGCTGCTCCCGGTTCGCCATAGCCGCAACATCGTCAGCCTGGGCGAGGCCGCCACGCCGATCGTGCCCTTGGACGCGATCGCCCGCGAGGCCGGCGCGGCCAACCTGTGGGTCAAGGACGAAGGCCGGCTTCCCACCGGCTCGTTCAAGGCGCGCGGGCTCGTCATGGCCATCGCGATGGCGAAGGAGCTCGGCGTCGCCACCATCGCCATGCCCACCAACGGCAATGCCGGCGCCGCCGCGGCCGCCTATGCCAGCCGGGTGGGGATCGAGGCCGTGATCTTCTGCCCCGCCGACACGCCCGAAGTGAACGTCCGCGAGATCGCCGCCCAGGGCGCGCGCGTCTATCGCGTCAACGGCCTGATCGACGATTGCGGCAAGCTGGTGGGGCAGGGGGCTAGGGAGCGCGGCTGGTTCGACCTCTCCACGCTCAAGGAGCCGTACCGGATCGAAGGCAAGAAGACGATGGGCCTCGAGCTCGCCGAGCAGCTCGGCTGGCGGCTCCCCGACGTCATCTTCTATCCCACCGGCGGCGGCACCGGGCTGATCGGGATGTGGAAGGCGTTCGCGGAGATGGAGGCGCTCGGCTGGATCGGCCGCGAGCGCCCGCGGATGATCGCGGTCCAGGCCGAGGGCTGCGCGCCGATGGTCCGCGCCTTCGAGGCCGGCGAGCGCCATGCGGTGCGCTGGGAGGATGCGCATACCGTCGCCGCCGGTATCCGCGTGCCCCAGGCGGTCGGCGACTTCCTGATCCTCGATGCGGTGCGCGAGAGCGGCGGGGTGGCGATGGCCGTGGGCGACGACGCGATCCTCCGGGCGGTCGACGACGCCGCGAGGCTGGATGGGCTGTTGCTCTGTCCCGAAGGCGGCGCGACCCTCGCCGCGTGGCGCAAGGCGCTGGCGGAGGGGCTGGTGTCGCCTGAGGAGCGCGTGCTGCTGTTCAATTGCGCGACGGGGCTCAAATATCCGCTGGCGGACAGGTCGGGCACGCTCGACAAGGACGGCCCGATCGACTGGGCGGCGCTGTAATTCCTCCCCCGAGACGAGCTCGGGGAGGATCTAGAGGCGCCCACGCCCCTTCTCCGAAAGACTCCGGAAGGTCACCGACCAGCGCGGCACTTCCATCGGGGCGATGCTGTGCTCCCAGCTGTGCCGCGCCTCGTCGCTGAGATGATAAGCCGATCGCGGCTCGAGCGGGGCCGCGAGCCGGTCGAACCCGCCTTCGGGCCGTCGCCGGCGCAGGCGCAGCGTGGCCGCGTTCCCGAGCGAGATCCCCACGACATGCTCGAACACCGGCCGATCGCGATGCCAGCCGATCCCCGCGCCGGGATCGTAGCGAATCAACAACGCCTGGACGAGCGCGTCGGCGTGCAACCTCGCGAACGCAGCGGCCCGCTCGCGCAGCGGCAGCAGCCATTCCGGGATCGGTTCGGTCTCGCGGAAGCTGGCGTCGTCGAAGTCGTAGCGCCAGCCGAAGCTCGCGGTGCGCCGCTTGCCGATCCAGCCATGGAAGCGGAACGGCGTCAGCTCGACGCCGTCGATCGCGCGGATCAGCGCGGCTTCTTCCGTTTCCGTCACGATCGGCCCGGCCTGTTCGAGACCGGGCGGCGAGGGGATTCCGAACAGGTCGGGGAGCACAGCGGACATGCCGGGGAATATGGGAACTGTTCGTCGTTCCCCAATATGGATACCTTCACATTTGCATTGAATTCCCATTTGCTTTCCGCAAGATAGCGGTTGCAACTAATCTCCGCCTTGCTTAGCGATCGCGCCGTGAAGAACGAAATGATTGCCGTGGTCGACCGGGCCTCGACGTTCCTCAAGGCGCTTTCCGGTCGCAGCCGATACCTGCTCCTGTGCCATCTGCTCGATGGGGAGAAGTCCGTGGGCGAGCTCGCGCGGCTCACCGGCGCGCGCGACACTGCGGTCTCGCAGCAGCTTGCGCTGCTCCGCCGCGAGAACATGGTGGCCGCGCGCCGCGACGGGCAGATGATCTTCTATTCGCTCGCCAGCGACGAGGCGCGCCGCATGCTCGAGGCGATGTACGACCTGTTCTGCGGCGTGGCCGCTCAGGCCGAAGCGGCGGAGTAGAGCCGCTCGACATCCTCCTTGCGGGCGAGCTCGGTGCCCGAGGTCATCAGCGTCGCCGCGCCCGCGGCGATGCCGTAGCGCAGCGCCTCTTCGAGCGGCTTCCCCTCGGCACTGGCGAGCGCGATTGCCGCCACCATCGAATCTCCCGCGCCGACCGTGCTCTTCGCCTCCACGGGGATCGCCGGCAGCCGCAGCTCCGTGTCCCCGGCGACGAGCAGCGCGCCGCGTTCGGCGAGCGACAGCACCACCACTTCGGCGAAGCCCCGGTCGCGCAGCTCCTCCGCCGCCGCCAGTTCGTCCGCTTCGCCCGCGATCTCGCGCCCGAGCAGCTCCGCCACTTCGCGAAGGCTCGGCTTGATCAGCCAGGCACCCGCGCCTTCGCACGCCGCCAGCGCCGGGCCGGACGTGTCGATCACCAGCTTCACGCCCGCCGCGCGGCAGCGCTCGCCGGTCCGCCTGAGGATCGCCGGGTCGCACCCCGGCGGCAAGCTGCCGCTCGCCACGACATGCGTGGTGCCGGGGACGGCGAACAGCGCGTCGAGCAGGGCCTTCTGCTCGGGCTCGCTGAGCTCGGGTCCCGGCAGCACGAAACGATATTGGTCGCCCGGCCGCCCCTCGTCGACCGTGAAGCTCTCGCGGGTCGCGCCCGCGATCTTCACCGGCACGATCGGCACCTTCTGCTCCTCGAGCAGTGCAACGATCGTCGCGCCCGCCGGTCCGCCGCTCGGAAAGACCGCCGTCGCCTTGCCGCCGAGATGCGTCACCACGCGGGCGACGTTGATCCCGCCGCCGCCCGGATCGAAGCGCGGCGCCGTGCAGCGCAGCTTGTGCCCGGGCCTCACCTTCTCGGTGCAGGTGGTGACGTCGAGCGCCGGGTTGAGCGTCAGCGTCGCGATGCTCATGCGGTCAACGCGCCCGGTCGAGCGCGGCGCGCGCCGCCGCGACGATCAGCTCCTGCGGCCGGTTCACGCGGATGCGGTGCCAGTGGATCTCGCCGACCGACCGGCGCGATTGCTCGCGCACCACTGCCTCGGTCGCGTCGGAAGCGTCGTTCTCGCGCGCATTGACCCGGGCGATCCGATCGCGTTCGGGCGCCTCGAGCCAGATGCCGGTGAAGGGCACGCGGTGCCGCTCCGCCAGCGCCTCGGCGACGTCGCGTTCGCTGCGGCTCATAAACACCGCGTCGATGATCACGCTGTTGCCGCAGGCGAGGTGATCGTCGGCCGATTCGAACAGGGCTTCATAGGTCGAGTCATCGCTGTGCCGCGTGTAATGCGCGGGCGGCAGCCTGGTTTCCGGCGCGAGTCCGGCCAGCCGCTTGCGGAACACGTCGGAACGTAGCGCCCGTGCGCCGGGCAGCCGCCCGATCCGGCTCGCGAGCAGCCGCGCCAGCGTCGACTTGCCGGTGCCCGAGAGCCCGCCGATCACCACCAGCCGCGGCCGGGCGGGCGCAAGCAGGCTGTCGGCGAGCTCGGCCTCGCCCGCGGCGCCGGCGTGGAGCGAGAGATAGAAGGGCAGCAGCGCCCAGCCCGTCGCCCCCTGCGGCGTGATGTCGAGATAGCGGTTGGCGATCGTGCTTGCTTCCCCGGCGAGGCCGCCGCGCATCACTTCGAGCAGCGGCAGGGCGAGGTCGAACAATATGTCCGCAGGCTCGCCCGCGATCCGCCGCACGCGGCCCGCCCGGGCGCGGCGGGCGATATTCTCGCGCTGACGCTCGAGCTCCCGTTGCTGCGCCTCGGAAACCGCGAGCCGTTCGATTGCCGCGGCAAAGGCGATGCCGTCGCCCTTCGGGGCGGCGGCGTGGTAGCCGGTGATCCGGTCGGCGAGGCGATGGAGCTGGTCCGCATCGAGGCTGCCCGCAAGCAAAGCCTCGAAGCCCGGATCCCGCTCTGCGGCCACCGCCGCCATCGTTCCACCTCTGTTTCAGTTCCCGCGAATCAGCCCCTAGCACGAGTTTTCTGAACGATCTTGGACAAGATCGACTAGCGCGCGGGGGCCGCCGCAAATGCTTCCCTCAAGACGGAATGGAGCGGCTTGGGCCGGAAATCCGCGTCATAGGGGGTCGCGCGCTGCAGCGTCTTGTCCTTGCGCGGCGTGAAGCCGTTGAGCCAGGTATAGCGGTCGCACATCCCCCAGGCGAGCACGTCCTTGAGCTGGGGATAGGCGAACAGCGTCTCCAGATAGGCCGCGGCATAATCCGCGACGATCCGGTCGCGGGCCCCGGCATCGGTGGGCAGCGCGCGGTCGTTCACGTCGAACTCGGTGATCGCGAGCCTGTAGCCCATGCCCACCGCCGCATCGAGGAAGGCGCGCCACGGCTTGTCCTGGCGGCGCACCATCTGTGCGACGCTGCCGTCGCCGCCCGGCGCGATGTGCGACTGCACCCCCAGCGTGTCGCATGGCACGCCGCGCTTGCGGAGGCCCTCGAGCAGCTTGAGCACGCCGTAGCGGTGCTTCTCGTTGCCCGGCTCCCAGCTCATATAGTCGTTGTAGGTGAGCTCGACCCCCGGCGCGTGCGCGCGCGCGGTGCGGTAGGCGAAGTCGAGCATCGCCTCGGTCCCGCCGAACGCCCTGGAGAGCGACGAGGTCCGCAGCTCCCCGGTCTTCTCGTCCACCGTCTCGTTGACCACGTCGAAGCTGACGATCCGCGCGCCGTAGAGCTTGCAGAGCGTGCGGATGTGCTGGCCGAGGATGCGCTCGGCCTCCTTGGTCGGCGTCGCGCCGAAATCATGGTCATTCAGCCATTTCGGGAAATATTGCGTCTTGTGCCAGAGCAGGGTGTGGCCGCGCATCGCCATGCCCTTGGCTTCGGCATAGTCGAGCATGTCGGCGAAGCGCTGGACGTTGAACGTCTTGGCATCGGGCCGGAGCGCCTGCCACTTGAACTCGTTCTCGGGCACCAGGATGCCGCAGTCGCGCTCCAGCAGCGCGGCATAATTCGGATTGGCGAACGAGCCGCGGTCGGCGCCCGCCGGGCTCCAGGCGAAGCACGAGCCGAAGCGCATCCCCTTGGCCTTGGCGACTGCGTTGAGCCCCTCGGCCGCCTGGGCGCGGGCGGGGAAGGGAAGGGCCATCGCCGCTCCCGCGGCCAGCATCTCTCGGCGTGTCAGTCGAACCATGGAGCCTCTCCCGCTCACCAGTTGAACATCGTTCCGTCCTCGAGCCGCGCCACGGGCAGATAGGCGCGCTTGTACTCGTATTTGGCGGCCAGCGCCTCGTCGATGTCGACGCCGAGCCCAGGCGCGTCGCCCGGGTGCATCAGCCCGTCCTTGAAGCTGTAGGCGTGCGGGAAGACCGCATCGGTCTCCTCCGAATGGCGCATATATTCCTGGATGCCGAAATTGGGCACCGAGAGGCCGAAATGGAGCGCCGCGGCCATGCACACCGGCGAGAGGTCGGTCGCGCCGTGGCAGCCGGTGCGGACCTGATAGAGGTCGGCCAGCGCCGCCACCCGGCGCAGATGCGTGATGCCGCCGGCATGCACCACCGTGGCGCGGATATAGTCGATCAGCTGCTCCTCGATGAGCTGCTTGGCGTCCCAGACCGAATTGAAGACCTCGCCCACGGCGAGCGGGGTGGTGGTGTGCTGGCGGATCAGCCGGAAGCCGGCCTGGTTCTCGGCGGGCGTCGCGTCCTCGAGCCAGAAGAGCCGATAGGGTTCGAGGTCCTTGCCGAGCCTGCCCGCCTCGATCGGCGTGAGGCGATGATGGACGTCGTGGAGCAGGTGGATGTCCCAGCCGAGCGCGTCGCGGGCCTTCTCGAACAAGGGCACCACGGAACGCATGTATTTCTCGGTCGACCAGAGGCTTTCGGTCGGCAGCGAACCGTCGGCGGGCTCGTAGCGTTCGCCCGGCTTGGCGACGCCATAGGTCGCCTTGAGCCCCGGCACGCCGGCCTGGAGCCGCACCGCCTTGTAGCCCTGCTCGACATGGCGGACCGCTTCCTCGATCGTCTCCTCGATCGATCCGCCATTGGCATGGCCATAGACCATGCATCCCTCGCGGCTGGCGCCGCCGAGGAGCTGGTAGACGGGGAGGCCGGCGAGCTTGCCCTTGATGTCCCAGAGCGCCATGTCGACCGCGGCGATCGCGCTCATGGTGACCGGGCCGCGCCGCCAATAGGCGCCCTTGTAGAGATATTGCCAGATGTCCTCGATCCGGTGCGCGTCGCGGCCGATCAGGCAGGGAATGACATGATCGGTAAGATAACTCGCCACCGCCAGCTCGCGCCCGTTGAGCGTCGCGTCGCCAACGCCGTAGAC
>CBIFVW010000098.1:0-12548 GCA_966186155.1 uncultured Sphingomonas sp. | reverse complement strand
CCCAGGACAAGGCCGGGATCACGACAGGGAATAGCGTCTTTGGGAACGGGCAGGACGCCCAGCCCCGCATGAACCCTGAATTAACACGGCGTCCCGTCGTCCGCACCCCTCGATTCGCCGCAGTTTCGAGCCTCCGCCGCGACAAAATCCGGGTTCCATTCATTGAACCTGCGTCATGATGGAGAGAAGAGTGATGCTTACCCCCCGTGCCGCGCTGCTGATCGGCGCCGCCTTCCTTTCCCCGCCTGCCTTGGCGCAGGATGCCCCGCAGCAGGTGACGCCGCCGCCGATCGCGACGACGCCCGCGCCTGCTCCGGCGCCGGCGCAGACGGCGCCGCGTATCGAGATGCAGCCTTCCACGCCCGTGGTGCAGTCGGTGCCTTCGGTGGCCGAGCAGCAGGCCGGTGCCGCCGCCGCCGATGCGCCCGCGCCCGCCGAGCGCCGTGCCACCTCGACGGCGCGCACCACGCGGACCACGACGACCCGCACTCGCGCCGCCGAGCGCGCGCCGGCCCCTGCCGCCCGCGCTTCTGCTCCGGCTCCGGCTCCGGCCGCTCAGGCGCCGGCGCCCGCCGAACAGGCGCCTGCGCTCGCTCCGGCCGCGCCGCCGGTGACTCCGGCCGAGCCGCCCGCCGCGAGCGCGCCGGCGCCCGAATCCGCCGCGCCGCCTACGGTGACCGACACGACCACCGAGCAGACCCGCGCGCCCGGCTTCGCCTGGCCGTGGCTGATCGGCGGGGCGCTGCTCGTGCTCGCCGGCCTAGCCGTCATCCTGTTCTCGCGCCGCCGCCGCGCCGACGAGCCGGTCTTTGTCGACGAGGCCTATCGCGCTCCCGTCACCCCCGAGCCGGTGGCCGAGCCGGTCGCCGCGCCCGACGCCGCGGTGCTCGCCGAGGAGCCCGCGCTCGCGCCCTATCTGCGGCCCGCGCCGGCGCCCGAGATCGTCGCCGAGGCGGAGGTCGAGGCCGGGATCGCCAAGGCCGACGATGCGGACCTCGCCGGTATCGTCGAGGCGCCCGCGCCGGTTTCGCAGCGTCCGTGGATCGAGCTTGGCATGCGCCCGGTCCGCGCCGGGACGAGCGAGGAGGAGGCGATCGTCGATTTCGAGCTCACCGTGGGCAATTCGGGCGACACGCCGGCGCGCGACGTTCGCATCTCGAGCTTCATGCTCCCCGAGCCCGAAGGCAGCGAGATGGAGCAGCTGCTGATGGAGCATCGCGACGAGACGATCGTGCCCCCCGTTACGATCCCGGCGGGCGACGGCACGCGTGTCGACGCGCACCTCGCCGTGCCCAAGGGCGAGCTCGGCCGCACCTTCAATCCGGTGGTGGTCGCCGAGGCGCGCTACACGCTGCCAGACGGCAGCGAAGCGCGCACCGCGGCGGCGTTCCGGATCGGCCGCCCGGCGGGTGAGGGCGGGATCGGAGCGATCGGTTCCTCGCGGCCGCATCTGGTCGAGGATCTTGCCGCCGAACTCTACGGCGAGCCCGCGCACGCCTGATCTTCCAGGGAAATACCTCGGAAACACGAGCCTGTCCCTTCTCTGGAAGGGGCAGGCTCTTTCCTTTGGTGCGGCTTTGGGCCTATCGAGCGCGCTTCCCCTTGGGAGACAATGTCACATGAAGAAGTCGCTGCTCGCATTCGCCGCCGGAACCGCTTTCATCGCCGCCGCCTCCGCTCAGGCGCAGCAGGCGCCCGCGCCGGCGGACTTCAACGACATTCCCGCCAAGTTCGACCCGCCGGCCCAGCCTTCGGACTTCATCAAGCGCGAAGTGATGATTCCGATGCGCGACGGGGTGAAGCTCCACACCGTCATCGTCATCCCCAAGGGCGCGAGGAACGCCCCGATCCTGTTCACGCGAACGCCCTACAACGCCTCGGGCCGGGTCGTCCGCACCGACAGCAGCCAGATGCTCAATGCGCTGCCCGAAGGCGACGAGGTGTTCGTCAAGGCGGGCTATATCCGCGTTTTCCAGGACATCCGCGGCAAGTACGGTTCGGAGGGCGAGTACGTCCTCACGCGGCCGCCGGTCGGCCCGCTCAACCCGACCCAGGTCGATCACACCACTGACGCCTGGGATTCGATCGACTGGATGGTCAAGAACATTCCCGAGTCGAACGGCAAGGTCGGCATGCTCGGCTCGTCCTATGAGGGCTTCACCGTGGTGATGGCGCTGCTCCACCCGCACCCGGCGCTCAAGGTCGCGGCGCCCGAGAGCCCGATGATCGACGGCTGGATGGGCGACGACTGGTTCCACCACGGCGCGTTCCGCCTCGCGAACATCGGCTGGATCGCCGCGCAGACCGGCTACAAGGGCGCCGGCAAGGCGCCGCCGCTCGGCGCCTATGAGGATTACGAGACCTTCCGCAAGGTGGGCTCGGCCGGCGACTGGGCGAAGAAGTACGGCTACGACCAGCTCCCCGCATGGAACAAGATGAGCCAGCACGTCGCCTATGACGAATTCTGGCAGGGCCAGGCGCTCGACAAGCTGCTCGCCAAGAACCCCTCGAACGTCCCCACGCTCTGGGAGCAGGGCATCTGGGACCATGAGGACATGTACGGCGCGATCCACGCCTTCGAGGAGCTCCAGAAGACGCCGCAGGGCGACAAGAACTTCCTGCTGATGGGCCCGTGGCGCCACTCCGGCTTCAACTATAACGGTTCGTCGCTCGGCGTCCTGAATTTTGAGGGCGACACCGCGCTCCAGGCACGCCGCGACATCCTGCTGCCCTTCTTCAACGCCTATCTGAAGGACGGGGCGCCGCCGTTCACTCCGGCCAAGGCGAGCTTCTACAATACCGGCGAGAACCGCTGGGAATATCTCAGCAAATGGCCGCTCGCCTGCGAGAGCGGCTGCGACGCGAAGCTCACCCCGATCTATCTCAAGCCCGCCGAGGGACTGGGCTTCGACAAGCCGGGCAAGGGGGAGGAGAGCTATGTCTCCGATCCCGCCAAGCCGGTGCCGCACCTGCCGCGCCCGATCAATTTCAACGACGGCCGCTGGTCGACCTATCTCGTCACCGACCAGCGCTTCGCCGACGGGCGGCCCGACGTGATGACCTATGTGACCGAGCCGTTGAAGGAGCCGGTGCGGGTCTCGGGCGCGCCGCTCGCGGACCTCTTCGCCAAGACCACGGGCACCGACGGCGACTTCGTCGTCAAGGTGATCGACGTCTATCCCGACGAGATCGCGACCAAGAAGGAGATGGGCGGCTTCCAGCTCGCCATCTCGATGGACATCTTCCGCGGCCGCTATCGCAACAGCTTCTCCAAGCCCGAGCCGATCCCGGCGAACAAGGTGCAGGAATACAAGTTCCGCCTGCCGACGGTGAACCATGTCTTCCAGCCGGGGCATCGGATCATGGTCCAGGTCCAGTCGAGCCTGTTCCCGGTCTATGACCGCAATCCGCAGAAGTTCGTGCCGAACATCTTCTTCGCCAAGCCCGAGGACTATCAGAAGGCCACGGTCTCGATCGTCTATGGCGGCACGCAGCCGAGCGCGGTACTGCTGCCGGTGGTGCCGCTCGACCAATCCGCGAACATGGCGAAGTGAGCGGCCTTCGCGGCCAGGGGGGAGAGCAATGGGGTTGCGATTGATCCTCGTTGCGATGGCGTGCTGCCTGGCCGCGCCGCTGGCGGCCGCCACGAAGGACCGCGAGCCCGAGGTGCTGGCGCGCTCGGGGAAATGGGAGATCAACTACGACCGCGATGCCTGTCACTTGTATGCGCAATTGGGAAAAGGCGACGACATGGTCGTGGCGCGCTTCACTCGCTACCAGCCCGGCGATTATTTCGATCTCGCGCTTTACGGGAATCGCTTTCGCTCGTTCCAGGCGAAAGCCGAGGCGAAGGTCGATTTCGGCCTGAAGGAACCATCCCGCGAGGAGCGGGCGATCTACGGCAGCACTGGCAAGCTCGCGACGGTGTTTCTGAATGCGCTCCGGTTCGATGGCTATGCGCCCAAGTCTCGGACGGAGGTGCCCCCCAAGATCACGCCCGAGCAGGAAGCGTCCGTCCACGATCTGACCGTGGCCATCGGAAGCAGCCGGCCGTTGAAACTGGAATTTGGATCGCTCGGCCGACCGCTCATCCAGATGCGCCAATGCCTGGAGAACTTGCTGAAGAGCTGGGGTTACGACCCCACCGAGCAGGCGATGCTGCTTCGCCCCGTGTCGCCCGTGAATTCGTTGCAGGACTGGCTGGTGCCCGCCGACTATCCGTTCAGTGCGATGCAGGGTGGACATAACGGCACGGTCCAGTTCCGCCTTGATGTCGACGCGAAAGGCGAAGTGGTCGGCTGCTTTGTGCTCGCGAGGACCAGTCCCGACATCTTCGCCGACCTTACCTGCCGGGGCGTCGTGAAGCGCGCGAAGCTTCAACCCGCGTTGAATGCGCTGGGACAACCGGTCCGCTCATATTACGTGCAAAAGGTTCATTGGCAGGCACGCCCGGACTGACGCCGTATTGCCTTCGCTCGCCATTGCCGTACTAATCCACCAACACAGTTCCTGAGTCCGGGGAGGTCCAGACCGATGAAGCAATGGAGCCTGGCGCTCGCGCTCGCCGCCACGACGCTGTCGGGCCCGGCGATCGCGCAGACCGCGAAGCCGGCGGCGGGCAAGCTGCACGTCGACACGCGATATTTCACGCTGCCCAACGGCCTCAGGGTGGTGCTGGCCAAGGACCAGATCGCGCCGACGGTGACGGTCGCGGTCTATTACGGCATCGGCTTCCGCGTGGAGCCCAAGGACCGGACCGGCTTCGCGCACCTCTTCGAGCATCTGATGTTCCAGGGTTCGAAGCACGCGCCCAAGGGCGTGTTCGATACCACGATCACCAATTCGGGCGGCATCAACAACGGCTCCACCCGTTTTGACTATACAAATTACTACGAGGTCGTCCCTTCGGGCGCGCTCGAGCGGATGCTGTGGCTCGAGGCCGATCGCATGGCCAATCCGGTGATCGACGACGTCGTGCTCAAGAACCAGCAGGGCGTGGTGGGCAACGAGGTCAAGGTCAACGTCCTCAACCAGCCCTACAGTACCTGGCCCTGGATCGACCTGCCGATGCTCGCCAACACCAACTGGTACAACAGCCACAATTTCTACGGCGAGCTGAAGGAGATCGAGGCGGCCACCGTCCCCGATGCCCAGGCCTTCTCGAAGCAGTTCTACCGGCCGAACAATGCCGTGCTCGTGATCGCCGGCGACATCGACTATGCCGCCGCCCGGGCGATGGTGGAGAAATATTTCGCGCCGATCCCCTCGGCCGCGCCGGTCGCGCAGCCCGACATCTCCGAGCCGCGCCAGACCGCCGAGAAGTTCAAGTCCCGCGTCGACGCGCTCGCGCCCAAGCCGGGCTATGCCGCGGGATATCACGTGCCCGATCGCGGCACGCCCGAATGGTATGCGATGGGGCTGATCGACCAGATGCTGGTCCAGGGCGACGACAGCCGGCTCTACCGCAAGCTCGTCCAGGAGACGGGAATCGCGGGCGAGATCTCGGGCGGGATCAATGCCGATCTCGGCAACATGTTCAACTATCGCGGCCCGATGCTCTGGAGCTTCAGCTTCACCCATGATCCGACGCACACGACCGAGCAGATCACCAAGGCAGTCGACGAAGTCATCGAGGATCTCCGGACCAGGCCGGTCAGCGCCGCCGAGCTCCAGCGCGCGCGCACCAAGATGCGCTCAGACCTCTACGGCACGATCGATGGCGCGGGTCGCATCGGCCTGATCGACCTGCTCGCGGTCTACGCGCTGTTCGACAACGATCCCGCGGCGATCAACCGGATCGAGGAAGGCTTTGCCAAGGTGACGCCCGAGCTCATCCAGAAGACCGCCCAGGAATATCTCCGCAAGACCAACCGCTCGGTCTACGTCATCGAGCCTGGCGCGGCCCAGGGTACCGCCGCCAAGGGAGGCAAGTGATGAAGCGCGCGCTCCTGACATTCGCGGCGATGCTCGCCGCCGCCCCCGCGCTGGCGCAGGATGGTTTCCCGCCTGCCCCGCCGATCTCGGATCCCAAGCCCTTCCGCCTGCCGGCGACCGAGACCTACAGCCTGCCCAACGGCATGCAGGTCACGCTCATTCCCTATGGCGTCGCGCCCAAGACGGTGGTGTCGCTCCGCGTCCGCGCGGGCAATGCGACCGAGGGTGAGAATACCTGGCTCTCGGACCTCACCGGCCAGATGATGAAGGAAGGCGCGGCCGGCAAGTCCGCCGCCGACATCGCCGCCGCCGCCGCGGGTATGGGCGGGCAGGTCAATGTCGGAGTCGGCCAGCAAGTCACGCAGGTCACGACCAACGTGCTCTCCGAATATGCGCCCGACGCAGTCGCGCTGGTGAGCGACGTGGCGATCCGGCCCGATCTGCCCGCGAGCGAGATCGCGCGCGTAAAGGCCAATCTCGGCCGGCAGCTCGCGGTGGCGCTGTCGCAGCCCGGCACGCTGGCCGACGCCGCGCTCGCGCGCCGCATCTACGGCCCCGACAGCCCTTATGGCCGGATCATCCCCACCCAGGCGCAGCTCGCCGCCTATACGATCGACCAGGTTAAGGCCTTCCATGCCGGCCAGTTCGGCGCCCGGCGCGCGCATCTCTACATCGCCGGCCGCTTCGATGCGGCGGCGGTCAAGGCGGCGGTGGCCAAGGCGTTCGGCGGCTGGGCTGCCGGGCCCGAGCCGCTCAGGATCGAGAGCCCGCACACGCCGGGGCCGCAGGTGATCCTGGTCGATCGCTCCGGCGCGCCGCAGACGACGCTGCGCCTGAGCTTCGACGCCGCGCCCGCCGGCAGCGCGGCGGACATCCCGCAGCGCGTCACCAACTCGTTGCTCGGCGGCGCGTTCAGCTCGCGCATCACCACCAACATCCGCGAGGACAAGGGCTATACCTATTCGCCCGGCTCCGGGATCGCCTTCCAGCCCGGCGACGCGCTCTGGACCTTCGAGGCCGACGTGACCACCGAGCACACCGGCGATTCGCTCCGAGAGGTGTTCAAGGAGATCCGCCGTATGCAGAGCGAGCCCGCTCCGGCCGCGGAGTCGAAAGGCATCCGCACTTATATGGCCGGGCTGTTCGCGATCCAGAACTCGACCTCGGGGGCGGTCGTCAACACGCTCGCCACGCGCGACGTGCTCGGCCTGCCTGCCGACTGGACCGAGCGCTACGTCCCCGCGGTGATGGCGGTCGAGCCCGGCCAGATGCTCGCCTCGGCCAAGGCGTCCTATCCGCTGGAGAAGGCGACGCTGGTGGTGGTCGGCGATCTCAAGACCGTCGTCCCCCAGCTCAAGGCGCTGCCCGAGCTGGCGAACCTGCCGTTCCAGACGGTGACGGTGCCTTAGACCCCGCCGTCATCCCGGCTTTCACCGGGATGACGGCGGCTCGCCGCGCCCAGCACCGTCCGCTTCAGGTCCTCGTACACCAAGTCGTTCCCCAGCCCGCTCGGGTGATCGCCGTCGAAGAACAGCGGCCGCCCGCCCGGCAGCGCCTCGCAGGTTGCGCCGGGGCAGAGCAGGGGCAGGGGGTCCCACAAGGTCACACCCGGCTGGGCGGCCGCGAGCGCGCTCATCGCACGCATCACGGGCCGCCGTCGTTCGAGCATGGCTTGGCGCGCGATGGTAAGTCCGTTGCAGATCGGGTTGGCGCGGTTGAACCAGTCGGCGCAGCGGAAGGTCGGGCTCGGGAAGATCGGCTTGGGCGCTTCCAGCACCAGCCCCGCGCCGCCCGCCGACAGCGCCGCGAGCAGCGTGCGCGCTTCCGCCATCGTCGCCGGCGCGACGCTGTCGTCGTGCGGGCCGATGAGGTCGCGGTCATTGTCGAACTGGTTGGCGAGCCGGGTCACCCTGAGCCCCGGCAGGAACACCACGTCGCCGGGCTGCGCGCGCTCGCGAATGTCGGCGAGCACCGCGCCGTACCATTTCGCGCAGCGCGGGCGCGAGGCGTGGCTTTCGATCAGCTTGAGATAGGGGCAGCCCGCGCGGAAATAGAGCCGCACCTTCGCGCCCGTCTCCGCGGCGAGCCGGCGCAGCGCCGGAGCATAAGCGAGCCCGTGCGAGTCCGCCGGGACGAACAGCGTGAAGCCGCCCCGGCAATCGGCGCTCCAGGCGGTGACCTTGCCGCCGGCGAGCCGCTCCTCGCCATCGGCCAGCGCGCAGCGGACGGACCCGATCGGCCGGGCGGGCTCGGCGTACCAGGCGAAGCGGTCGCGAGTGACGCTTAGCGTGATCCGGTCGTGCGCCGCGATCAGCGCCTGTCCCCCGATCGCCGCGACGGCCACCGCGGCCAATGCCCCGGCGACGACGCGTCCTCGCGGCCATGCCGCGATCCGGCGGCTCGTCCGAAACGGCTTCTCGACGAGGTGGTAGGAGGCGATCGCGAGCAGAAGCGCGAGCCCCAGCGCCAGCAGCTGGAGCGGCAGCGTATGCAGCCCGCTCGTCCAGCGGAACAGCACGAACACCGGCCAATGCCAGAGGTAGAGCGAATAGGAGAGCAACCCTACCGCCACCATCGGCCGGCTCGCGAGCGCCTTGGGCGCGGTGCCGCCGACGATCGCCATGATCAGCAGGGCGGCCCCTGCCACCGGCAGCAGCGCGAAAGGGAAGGGGAAGAGCGGCCCTTCGGGCACCGCGAAGCCCGCCGCGATCAGCAGCGCGCCGGCGGGCGCGAGCCAGCGCCGCCGCTTGGCCCAGGGCCGCCAGCGCTCGATCGTCAGGCACAGCAGCATCCCCGCGCCGAGCTCCCAGAAGCGCGGGAAGATCAGGTAGAAGGCGAACTTGCTCGCGATTCCCTGCAGCGCGGCGCAGAGAAGCAGCGACAGCGCCGAGAGGATCGCGACCCAGCGCACCGCCCCGGCTCCCGCATGGAGCCGCTTGTGCCACCAGAGCAGGAAGGGGAAGAAGAGGTAGAATTGCTCCTCGACGCCGAGCGACCATGTGTGCGTGAAGGGGTTGTACGCCGCCTGTGGCCCGAAATAGCTGTCGGTGTCGGTCGCGAGCACGACGTTGCTGAGGCCAAGGAACGCGAAGCGGCCGGTCTGGGGAAGGCTGTGGCTCAACCAGGCGTCGGGGATGAACAGCTGCGCGGCGAGCAAGGTGACGAGCAGCATCGCCACCAGCGCAGGCATGATCCGCAGCAGTCGCCGTGCGTAGAAATAGGCGGCAAGCGCCTTGAGACTCGCGAACTCGCGGCCGAGCAGGGATCCGGTGACCACGAAGCCTGAGATCACGAAGAAGATGTCGACTCCGGTGAATCCGCCCGGCAGCGCGCCCGGCCAAAGGTGGAACAGGATCACCGAAGCGACCGCGACGGCGCGAAGCCCGTCGATCGCCGGAATATAGCCCAGGCTTCGCCCGGTTCGTTCGCCTACCACGCCGCATACCCCCTGAGCGCGCCTCTAAGCCAGTGATCTCGTGGGGACAATCCGCCCCGGGCGCACGGTGAGCCGGGCGAGCGTGCAGCCGCCGTTCATCTTCGCGAAGCCAGTGTGACGGGGTGGATCGAGGAGGGCTTCGGATCGGCTGGCTGGGCGGTCTCGCCGCGGCGTCAATAGCCGCGCCGCTCGCGCACGCCCAGACACCGCCCGTAATCACGCCTTCGCCGACGCCGGCGCCGGGAGCGCTCCCCGGCGTTATTCCCGAACGCTTCAGCATCGCCCCGGCCCCGACGCCGAGCTTCACGCCGGTCCCGACGCCCACGCCTTCCGCCACGCCGACGCCGGTGCCGCGCGCGACCGAGGCCCCGGCGCGCCAGCCGCTCGCCACGAGGCAGCCGGCGGCGCGCGAGACACCGGCCCCGACCGCCGCTGCGACGCCATTTCCCGTCGCCACCTCCGGCCCGGCACCGGCTGCGACGCGGGGCCCGGCGCCGATCGCAACCACGGTCCCGGCATCCACCCCGCCCGCCTCCGTCACGGCTCCCTGGCTCTGGGCGCTGCTCGGTGCGGGCGCCACGGCGCTGGCGGGTTTCGGCGTCTGGCTGCTGCTCCGCAGGCGCCGCCCGGTCTATGACGAAGCGGAGGAATCAGAGGAAGCTGCCCCGGTCCCCGAGCCCGCTGCGGTACCGCCGCCACCGGTCGCGCCGCCGCCCGGGCTCGCGGCGCGGCGCGCCTCGACGGACCCGTTCGAGATCGTGCTCAACCCGCTTCGTATCCA
The DNA here is from genome assembly GCA_966186155.1 of uncultured Sphingomonas sp. Classification (GTDB taxonomy): domain Bacteria; phylum Pseudomonadota; class Alphaproteobacteria; order Sphingomonadales; family Sphingomonadaceae; genus Sphingomonas. The sequence goes on along the minus strand of CBIFVW010000098.1, from coordinate 2,397 downwards.
GCTCGGCGAGCGCGAGGTGCTGCTCGATTTCGAGCTGCTGATCGGCAATGCCACCGGCGCCGCGGCCGAGAATGTCCGCCTTGCCTTCGTCGCGATCAGCGCCAATCCGCAGCAGGACGCGCTGGTCGCCGGATTCCATCGTGGCCCGCCGGGCGATCCCATCGGCACGCCCTTCGACCTGCCGGCGGACGGCGGCGGGCGCATGCCGGTCCGGCTGGTGCTTCCGCGCGAGCGCATTCACGTGGTGACCGTCGGCCGCCGGCCGATGTTCGTGCCGATGGTGCTGGTCGACCTGCGCTGGCGTGCCGGCCTCGGCATCCGCCGCTTCGGCACCGCCTTCATGCTCGGCGCCGCGGGGCAGGGCGGCAAGATCGGCCCTATCTGGCTGGACCGCGCCGCGCCTGCGGGCCCGCTCGCGGCGACCCGCTATGCCGTGAAGGACGCGGTGGCCGCCTAGCGCTTGCCAGCATCGCGTCGCCGGGTCAGGATCGAGGCATGTCCAGGCTGCCCATCCTGCTGGTTGCGGCCCTGCAGGCCGTGCTTCCCGCACAGGCCCAGCAAGGCTTCGCGCCTATTGCGATACGACCGGGCGACCTCGGTCAGCGGCTCGACGCGCCGCTGGCGGGCGGCGGCGGGGCAACGCTGCTCGACATTCTCCGCGCCCGCTATCCCGATCTCACGGCCGACGGAAAGGCGATGCGCGCCAATCGTGCTCGCAGCGTGGAGAACGCCGTCGATACGAGCGCGCCGGGACTGGTGGAAGAGGCGGTCGACCTCGCCCAAGGCCGCGATCCCCCGACCTATGCGGTGCTGGAAGACGGCGGCGCGCGTTATGTCCTGATCCTCGCCGAAGGGACGGTGCTCGCAGCCGAGATCGCACCGCGCTACCGCTTCCTCGATGCGCTGTTCGTCCAGACCGACCCCGTAAGCGTGACGGCGTCGAACGCCTTTCTGATGGCGCGCGCCTCTCCGGCGCTGCTGATCACCAATGCCCATTTCAACGCGGGCGAGAGCTTCGCCGCGTACAGCGTGGTCGGGCTGGTGAACGGAAGGCTTCGGTCGGTCTATGACGGGCCGCTCCTCTATTCCTTCGACGCGTCGGCGGCGAATTGCGAGCCGAAGCGCGTGATCCAGCGCCTTGAACGTTTCGCCGTCCGTCCCGTACCGGCGGGGCATGCGCGCCTCGGGATGACCGTCACGGAGGAGACCCTGTGCGCGCGCGATGGCCGGGAAGTGCCGCTCGAACCGCTGCGGACCTTTCCGATCGCGCTCGATTGGGACGCGAAGCGCGGCGCCTATACGGGCGGCTCGCCCCTGCTCGACGCTCGCAATCGGGAGCGGATGAATCCGGCCGAATGAGAGCCGGCTAAGGGGTGAATCCGCCGCTGATGCCGATGCCGAGGAAGAGCAGGGCGCATCCGGCCACGACCAGTCCACACAGGATCCAGCCCCATCGTTGCCCGGCGATCGCCGCAATCGCGCCGATGCCGAGCAACGCCGAGAGGCCGATGAGCGCCCAGTCGCCGGCGACACGTTGCGTGCCGCCATCCCAGGCCAGCGCGAACCAGCCATAGCCGAGCCCCCACAGCGCCAGCAGCAGGGGAAAGATCCCGAGAAGCCGCATCCCGTCCTCCATCACCGCTTCACGGCTTGACTCTAGGACAGCGGCGGCGGGATGCAACGCGGATGACAAGGCTGGCATCGACGCTCCTGGCGCTCGCAGCTTCCGGTGCCGCGGAGGTGACCGTTCCGCCGGATACCGTGACCTGCGCCGCGAGCGGCTGGTCCAACGATGGCGGCTCCTCCGGTCTCGAGGTTCGCGCCGCGCCGAACGCGGCGGCGCCCATCGTCGCACGCTTCGTCCGGCGAATGGAGCCGGAGCTGGCCGGGGACCGGGTCGAGTTCGCCATCATCGGCCATCGCGGGGGCTGGCTTCTCATCGAGGGGGCGAGCCATGGCGACTATGGCGACCCCCCGCCTGCGCACCCCGTTTATGCCGGCAAGGGCTGGGTGCGCGGGAGCAGCGTGGGTGGGCAAGCGCTGGCGGGACGCTTCCATGCGGCTCCGCGCGCAGATGCCCGAAGCTGGTCCTATGGGGCAGAGCCCGATGCGCTCATGATCCGGCGCGTCCTCGAATGCCGCGGACGCTGGGTCCGTGTCGAAACGGATCGCGGGACCGGTTGGCTCGACGGCATGTGCGGCAACCAGGTGACCACCTGCGGCTGACCGCGGTTCGGCTTTCCCGCGATGCGAACGAAAAGGGCGGCCCGTCGCCGGACCGCCCTTTCATGTTTTCGCTGAGAAGCGAGAAGCTTACTTGAGCTCGACGGTCGCGCCGGCTTCCTCGAGCTGCTTCTTGATCTTCTCGGCCTCGTCCTTGTTGACGCCTTCCTTGAC
>CBIFVW010000097.1:0-12590 GCA_966186155.1 uncultured Sphingomonas sp. | reverse complement strand
CCAGATCACCGATGCCGTCACCCAGGCCAACGTCAAGGTGCTCGCCGAAGCGCCCGCGATGGCGATGGGCACGATCTACCAGGCGCTCGCCCATTCGACCGGCATGATGTTCCAGAATTCGGTCAACACTCAGCAGCAGCAGAACATGCTGCAGCAGGCGGCGACCACCCAGGGCGTCATCCAGATGTACAGCGTCGACACGCTGGCCGACGCCAGCGCCGCGAGCGCGCTGATCGAGGGGATCGTCCAGGTCCTGCAGGTCGGCCGGTAATCCCCGCGGGCGGGGGCCGACACTCCCGCTCCCCTCGCCCCGCCGGCCGGCGGCCCGTAGGGTCGCCGGCCGTTTCCGCTTCAGGCCCGGTTGGCCGCGCTCAGCACGGCGCGCACCGAAGCGGTGGCGATGTCCGCATCGATCCCGGCGCCGAACACCGTCCGCCCGTCGCTGGTGCGGCACTCGACATAGGCCGCCGCCTGCGCGTCCGCGCCATGGCCGATCGCGTGCTCGCTATAGTCGACCACGTCGAGCGCCGGCCCGGTCGTCCCCGCCAGCGCGTCGATCACGCCCGAGATCAGGCCGTTGCCGCGGCCCGATATCGATCGCTCGGCCCCGTCCACCGCGATCCGGCCGACGAACACGCGGCTGCCCGGCGCGCCGGTCTCTTCATAGCCGACCAGCGCGATCCGCTCGTTCTCGCCCGGCAGGTAGACGCGCTCGAACAGCGCCCAGATGTCGGCGGCGTTCAATTCGCGGCTGGTCTCGTCGGCGAGCGCCTGAACGTGACGCGAGAAGTCCGCCTGCATCCGCTTGGGCAGCTTCAATCCCTTGTCCTGCTCGAGCACCCAGGCGACGCCACCCTTGCCCGATTGCGAATTGACGCGGATCACCGCCTCATAGTCGCGCCCGAGGTCCTTGGGGTCGATCGGCAGATAGGGCACGTCCCAGATCTGGTCGTTGCGCGCCGCCTGCGCCGCGAAGCCTTTCTTGATCGCGTCCTGGTGGCTGCCCGAAAAGGCCGTGAAGACGAGGTCCCCGGCATAGGGATGGCGCGGGTGGACCGGCAGCGCGTTGCAATATTCGACGGTCTGGATGACTTCGTCGATGTCCGAAAAGTCCAGCCCCGGATCGACGCCTTGCGTGTACATGTTGAGCGCCAGCGTCACCAGGTCGACATTGCCGGTGCGCTCGCCATTGCCGAACAGGCAGCCCTCGACCCGGTCCGCGCCCGCGAGCAGCCCGAGCTCGGACGCCGCCACGCCGGTGCCCCGGTCGTTGTGCGTGTGCAGGCTGATGACCACGGAATCCCGGTTCCGGATGTTGCGGCAGAACCACTCGATCTGGTCGGCATAGATGTTGGGCGTCGCCGCCTCGACCGTGGCGGGCAGGTTGAGGATCAGCGGCCGCTCGGGCGTCGGTCGCAGGATGTCCATCACCGCCTCGCAGACCTCGACCGAGAAATCGAGCTCGGCCGTCGAGAAGGTCTCCGGGCTGTATTCGAAATGCCAGTCGGTGGCGGGCTGCTTCGCCGCCTCGTCGCGCAGCACCTTGGCGCCGGCGACCGCAATGCCCTTGATCTCCTCGCGGCTCATCCCGAACACGATGCGCCGCCACGCCGGCGAGACCGCGTTGTAGAGATGGACGATCGCCTTCCTCGCTCCCTTCAGCGACTGGAAGCTCGTCTCGATCAGGTCCTGGCGCGACTGGGTGAGCACTTGGACGATCACGTCGTCGGGAATCTGGCCCTCGCGCACCAGGCTCGAGATGAAGTCGAACTCGGTGGCTCCCGCGCTCGGGAAGCCGACCTCGATCTCCTTGAGGCCGACCTTGCAGAGCAGCTCGAAGAAGCGCGTCTTCTTCTCGGCGTCCATGGGGTCGATCAGCGCCTGGTTGCCGTCGCGCATGTCGGTCGACAGCCAGCGGGGCGGCTTGGTGATCGTGCGGCTCGGCCATTGCCGGTCGGGCAAATTGACCTGGGGGAAGGGGCGGTATTTGACGCTCGGGTCACGCAACATGACTGCTCTCTCGGCTGGAGGCTGCGGTTCGGGTTCTGAATTGCCCTTAGGGGCGCGCGCAGGTGCGTCCGGCCCCTAAGGGCGGATAAGTCGCAGTCCGAGAAGCGCGGTGCCCGTCATGATGCGAGCACCCATGCCCAAGCCGGGCGCGCTTGTCCACCTCACATAGCGTTGTCGAGCGACGAAGCTGCGCTATTCGCGTCCTGGGCCGCATTGTCCGCAGCGGGGGTGGGCACGGCCTCCGGCGTCGGCGTCTCGCTCGGCTTCGGGCTCGGCGTCGCCACGATCTCGGCCATGGGGGGCGGCTCGGAATAGTTGGTGCCCGTCGTCCCGCCGCCGCCGCAGCCGCCAAGAACCAGCAATCCGCCCAGCACCAGCACCCGCATGCGCCTTCCCCTTCTGCCTCTCGGATCACGATAGCATGGCCGTTTCGCCGCTCCTACCGGCCGTTTAACCCCACTTATCCCCGAAATATCGCTCTCAGAGCCCCTCTGAGCGCATCTCCTCTCTAGACAGACGCGATTTCGCGCGATCAAAGAACGTCAGGTGCGCGCATCACCGTGCGCACCGCGGTACATCGCAGGCGCCAAAGCGGCGAAGGGTTCGCACAAGCCACAGGCGCCCGCGAAGGAAATGGCCCGTCCAGGGCAGGAACAGGAGAAGAAGACATGGCCGAGACCAAAGCACGCGGCGGCATCGCCAAGCCGGTGACCCCTTCGCCCGAGCTGGCCAAGATCACGGGCTCCGCGGCCCTCCCGCGCAGCGAGGTGGTGAGCAAGATCTGGGCGTACATCAAGAAGAACAACCTCCAGAACCCGGCCAACAAGCGCGAGATCCTGGCCGACGCCACGCTCAAGCCGATCTTCGGTGTCGACAAGGTCACCATGTTCGAGATGAACAAGCACCTCTCGAAGCACATGAAGTAAGCGGGTACGGGCCGGCACGCCGGCCTTGCCGCGAACGCGGGGCGGGTTCCTGGGGAGCCCGCCCCGTTTGCGTTTCGGGGAACCCTATCGGTTCCCGTCGAAGAACTGCTAGGCGCGCGAGCGTGTACGACGCGATCATCCTGGGAGCCGGCGCCGCGGGCCTGATGTGCGCGCTCACCGCCGGCCAGCGCGGGCGGCGCGTGCTGCTGGTCGATCATGCCGGCGAGGTGGGGAAGAAGATCCTGATCTCGGGCGGCGGACGGTGCAACTTCACCAATCTGGGCGTCGCGCCGGATCGCTACCTCTCGCAGAACCCGCATTTCGCCAAATCGGCGCTCGGCCGCTACACCGCGCGGGATTTCCTCGACCTGGTCGAGCGCCACCGCATCGCCTGGCACGAGAAGACGCTCGGCCAGCTCTTCTGCGACGGCTCGGCGCGCCAGATCGTCGCCATGCTGCTCGACGAATGCGCGCGGGGCAAAGTGGAAATCTGGCTCGGCCACGCGCCGCAGGTCGAGCATGCCGATGCGCGCTACCGCGTGACTTGCGGCCCGCGCACCGCCGAGGCGCCCGCGCTCGTGATCGCCACCGGCGGCCCTTCGATCCCCAAGCTCGGCGCGACCGGCTTCGCCTATGACCTCGCCCGCCGCTTCGGGCTCAAGATCGTCGAGCCTCGCCCCGCGCTCGTCCCGCTGACGCTCAGCGGCGAGGAAGCGCTGTTCCGCGAGCTCTCGGGCGTGTCGGCCGAAGTGGTCGCCCGCGCCGGCAAGGCCGAGTTCCGCGAGGCGGCGCTCTTCACCCATCGCGGCCTCTCCGGCCCTGCGATCCTCCAGGTCTCGAGCTACTGGCGCCACGGCGAGAGCATCGGCGTCGACTTCCTCCCCGACGCTCCGCGCGGCTGGCTGGTCGAGGCCAAGCGCGCGCGCCCGCGCGTCGCGCTCCGCCGCGTCCTCGCCGAGACGCTGCCCGACCGTCTCGCCGATGCGCTCGCGGGGAGGCTCGGCATCGCCCAGGAGCTCGCCAACATCCCCGACCGGACGCTCGACGAAGCCGCGCGCCGCCTGGCCGATTGGCGCCTCACGCCCAACGGCACCGAGGGCTTCGCCAAGGCCGAGGTGACGATCGGCGGCATCTCCACGGCCGAGCTCTCCTCGCGGACGATGGAGGCGCGCAAGATGCCCGGCCTCTACGCGATCGGCGAGGCGGTCGACGTCACCGGCTGGCTCGGCGGCTATAATTTCCAATGGGCCTGGGCCAGCGGCCGCGCGGCGGGGCTAGTGGTCTGAAAGTCCCCGCCTCCGATTGACATCCCCTGCACGCGCCCCTAGGCGCATGCTTAATGGTATGTTGTATCATATCCTAATCGGGAGGGAATGAATCTTGCGGCACGGCGTCATCAAGGGGCTCGCCCTCGTCTCGTTGATCGGTGGGGGCGCATCACAGGCCTTCGCGCAGGAGACGATCTCCGCGGATCGGTCCGAGGAGGAGGGTGACAATTCCGCCGGCGAGGAGAAATCCGGCGAGATCGTCGTGACCGGCTCGCTGATCCGGGGCCTGCCCAAGGAATATATGGCCAGCCCGGTGTTCACGCACGGCCGGGCCGACATCGTCCAGTCGGGTTCGGGTTCGGTCGCGGAATATATGCTCACGATTCCGCAGAACTTCACGGGCGATCTGAGCGAGTTCGCCACCACAGGTGCGGGCATCGGCAGTCCCCTGGGCGACGCGACGCCCTATAACCAGTTCGACGGCTTCGCCGGATTCGCGCTGCGCGGCCTCGCCTCGGACGCCACGCTCACCCTGCTCAACGGCCGCCGTATGCCCTCGGTCGGCATGAACGAGTCCCCCACCGTGTCGGTCATCCCGTCGATGCTGATCGAGCGCATCGACATCATTCCCGACGGCGCGTCCGCGACTTACGGCGCGGATGCCGTCGCCGGCGTGGTCAACATCGTGACTCGCAAGCCGAGCCCCGGCCTCGAGCTGCAGGTGCGCGGCGCGACCGCGACCCGGACGGGGAAGCAGGACCTGCAGGTGAGCGCGCTCGCCGGGCGATCCTGGGACAGCGGCAGCCTGTACGGCATGGCGATGTACCAGAAGCGCGCGCCGTTCGTCGGCGCTCCCGTCGAAGTGGCCGGAGAGACGCTCCAGATCACGCAATTGCCCGACGAACTGCTCTCCGGCTTCTATGGCGGCGCGCAGCAGCAGGCGGGCGACTTCACCCTTTCCGTCGACGCCTCCTATTTCGAGCGCGACCGGAGCTCGAAGCAGCTGTATCTGGACGAACCCGCCTTCGATCGCGTCTTCAGGACCCGCACCACCGGGTTCTCGATCTACAACGGCGTCCGCTGGCAAGGGGGCGGCGCGACCGCGCTCGATCTGACGGTGGACTATCACCGCAACGACACCGGCAGCAGTGCCGCCAGGGTCGGCCGCAGGCCCAGCACCCGGGAATATTCCAATACATTGTTCGTCGCCGAGCTGCGCGGCCAGACGGCGCTCAGGCGCCTGCCCGCCGGGCCGCTCCTGGTCGCCGGCGGCGTCCAGTATCGCGCCGAGACGCTGCGCACCGACGCGACGATCTTCTTCAACCGCAACGGCGGCACGCGCAAGGTGGCGTCGGTCTTCGGCGAATTGAACGTGCCCGTCCTGGGGCCGGATCAGGCGGTACCCCTGGTACGGTCGCTGACTCTCTCGGCGGCCGCCCGATACGAGGATCTCGGATTCGACACCGCGCTGTCGCCAAAGGCCGGAATCCGCTGGCAGATCGACCGCTCGATCGCCTTGCGCGGAACCTTTGCGAGATCGTTCCTGGTTCCCCGCTTTCGCAGCACGATCGGCATCGCCGAGCAGGTCTCGTTCGGAATCTACGACTATCGGTTCCTGGAGCCCGGCGACCGCAATCCCGCCCTTCCGGCGGGGAAGGCGCTGGTGATGTTCCGTGCGGGCGCCAATCCCGAGCTCGAGACCCAGAATGCCGACACCTTCACGGTCGGTGCCGATTTCACCCCGCGGTTCGCGCCGGGCCTCTCGATCAAGCTGGACTATTACCGGATCCGGATCTCGGGCCGCGTCGGCACGCCGTCGCCGGACGACAGCCTGTCGATCGCCGACCTCCAGGTCTTCAACATCGCGAAGCCGACCCTGGCGCAGGTGCAGCAGGTCGTCGACAATCCGGCCGTCTTCCGCCGGTTCGCGCAGGTGCCCTTCATCAACGGCGGCGCCTTGACCCTGTTCGACGGCGCGAGCCAGGTCCCGGCTTCGCTGCTGTCGCAGGTCCAGTTGATCGCCGACATCCGGGCTCAGAATTTCGCAGTCGAGTCGACCGACGGCTTCGATCTCGACCTCGCTTATCGCGCGCCGTTGCTGGGCGGCACGGCGTCGATGCGCCTCACCGGCCAATATATCCTGGCCCTCGGCCTCGCGGCCGGCGGCTCGACGGCGATCTCGCGGGTCGACGGCTATGCGAAGCCCGCCGATCTCCGGCTGAACGGCACGATCGTCTGGGGGCGCGGCGGCTTCTCGGCCGGATCGGTCGTGAACTATGTCGACGGCTTCGTCGACGACCGGCCGGGCGCGCCGGCGCGGAAGATCGGCGCGTTCACCACGGCCTCGCTGTTCCTCGGCTTCGATCTGGGCAGCCTCTCGTCCAGGCCCTGGCTCGCCGACACCAGGGTCGAGCTGGTCGCCGCGAACCTCTTCGATGCGCAGCCGCCGCGCGTCGTCGACGGCGTGGTCGGCTACGATCCCTACAACAACCCGCCCAATCCCCGCACCCTCGGCCTGATCCTGACCAAGCGCTTTGGTGGCAGTTAGAAGCTTTTCGCTTGCCCCCGGGCCTCCGCATCCCCATGTGCGGCGCCTCATGTTATTTGCCGATCTTCCCGCGCTTCTGGGCGAAGCGCTTGCCGCGCGTGGCTATGCCGCGCCCACCGCCGTGCAGGCGGCCGTCATCGAGCCCGAGGCCGCAGGCCGCGACCTTGTCGTCTCCGCCCAGACCGGGTCGGGCAAGACCGTCGCCTTCGGGCTCGCCATGCACCCCGAGCTGCTCGGGCCGGACGGCCGCATCGTCCCGACCCGCGAACCCCATGCGCTGATCGTCGCGCCGACCCGCGAGCTCGCGCTCCAGGTCAGCCGCGAGCTGATCTGGCTCTACGGTCCCGCGGGCGCGCGCATCGCTACCTGCGTCGGCGGGATGGACGCTTCGAAGGAGCGCCGCCAGCTGAGCTATGGCGCACATATCGTCGTCGGCACGCCGGGGCGGCTGCGCGACCATCTCGAGCGTGGCGCGCTCGACCTCTCGGCGCTCCGTGCGGTCGTGCTCGACGAAGCCGACGAGATGCTCGACATGGGCTTTCGCGAGGATCTCGAGGCGATCCTCGACGGCACGCCCGAAACGCGCCGCACCCTGCTCTTCTCGGCGACCATGCCCAAGCCGATCGTCGCGCTGGCCAAGCGCTACCAGAAGGACGCACTGCGCATCTCGACGGTGGGCGAGGAGCGCGGCCATGGCGACATCGCCTATCAGGCGGTGGCGGTGAGCCCGTCCGACATCGAGCATGCGGTGATCAACCTGCTCCGCTTCCACGAGGCGGAGACCGCGATCCTGTTCTGCGCCACGCGCGACAATGTCCGCCACCTCCATTCGAGCCTGGTCGAACGCGGCTTCGCGGCGGTGGCGCTGTCGGGCGAGCACAGCCAGTCCGAGCGCAACCATGCGCTCCAGGCGCTGCGCGACCGCCGCGCCCGCGTCTGCGTCGCCACCGACGTCGCGGCGCGGGGCATCGACTTGCCGAGCCTCAGCCTCGTCATCCATGTCGAGCTGCCGCGCGACGCAGAGACGCTCCAGCACCGCTCGGGCCGCACAGGGCGCGCGGGCAAGAAGGGCACGGCGGTGCTCATCGTCCCCTATCCGCGCCGTCGCCGTGTCGAATCGATGTTGCGCGGCGCGCGGATCCAGGCCGAGTGGATCGACGTGCCGACCCCCGAGACGATCCGCGCCCAGGATCGGGAGCGCCTGCTCGCCGCCTTGCTCGCCCCCGCCGAGACCGACGAGGAGGACGCCGTGATCGCCGAGCGCCTGCTCGCGGAGCGGAGCCCGCAGGAGATCGCCGCCGCGCTGGTCCGCGCGCATCGCGCCTCGCTACCGGCGCCGGAGGAGATGATCGAGCGCAGCCATTCGGAACGCCGCGAGGAGCGCCAGGCCGGCCAGCATCGCGCCGGCTTCGACGACGTGGTCTGGTTCCGCATGGACATCGGCCGCCGGCAGAACGCCGATCCGCGCTGGATCCTGCCGCTGATCTGCCGCCGCGGGCATATCACCAAGGCGGAGGTAGGCGCTATCCGCATCGGCCCGAACGAGACTGCGTTCCAGGTGCCCCGCGCCGTCGCAAACAAGTTTCTCGCGGCCGTGGCGCGCACCGCCGAGGGCGACGACGACGTCCGCATCGAGCCGTCCGAAGGCCCGATCCAGGGCGCCCGCCCGCAGCGCAACGGCCCCAACCGGCCCGCACCGCGCCACCACGCCAAGCCGCATCGCAAGGGGCCTCCGCGCCGGTGAGGATCCTGGTCGACGCCGATGCCTGCCCGGTGAAGGACGAGGTGTACAAGGTCGCGTGGCGCCATGAGGTGCCCGTCACCATCGTCAGCAACAGCTGGCTCCGCGTGCCCCAGCACCCGCTGATCGTCCGCCAGGTGGTGAGCGACGACTTCGACGCCGCCGACGACTGGATCGCCGAGCATTCGGGGGCGGACACGGTGGTGGTCACCGCCGACATCCTGCTCGCCGATCGCGCGCTCAAGGCCGGGGCGCGCGTGCTCGCGCCCACCGGCAAGCCCTTCACCACCAGTTCGATCGGCGCCGCCATCGCCACCCGCGCGATCATGGCCGACCTGCGCGCGGGCGGGGACCAGATCGGTGGGCCGCGGCCCTTCGCGTCCGCCGACCGGTCGAACTTCCTCCAGGCGCTCGACCGCGAGCTGGTGGCGCTGAAGCGTTCCCTTACGCAATCTTAGGACTAGCCTGTCATCCCCTCCCGGTTGCGAAAACCGAGGGGCGGGTAACCCGAATGCACAAGCTTCCGCTGATAGCGCCGCGTCCGCCGCGCCTGAGCGAGATGACCGAGGCGCTACGCGCGATCGAGGAGGGCGGCGTCTACAGCAACGGCGGGCCGGTGGTCCGCGAGTTCGAGGCCGAGGCCGTCGCGCGGCTGTTCGGCGGCGAAGGCGCGTGCCTCGCGGTCAACAACGCGACCATCGGCCTGATCCTGGCGATCCGCCAGGCCGCGCAGGGCCGCGCGGGCAAATACGCCCTGCTCCCCGCCTTCACCTTCGCCGCGACCGCGCACGCCGCGATCTGGGCCGGCCTGACGCCGATCCTCGTCGACAGCGATTCCGCCGATTGGGCCGCTTCCGCAGAGGCCGAGGAGGCCGCGCTGGCTCGTCATGGCGAGGAGATCGCCGTCGTCATTCCCTACGACACCTTCGGCACCTGCATCGATCTCGACCGCTACCAGGCCCTCGCGGAGCGCCACGGCGCCGGCGTGGTCGTCGACGCCGCCGCCTCGCTCGGCAGCCTCGACGCCCAGGGACGCGGCTTCGGCAGCGGGCCCCCCTTTGCCAGCGTCTTCTCGATGCACGCGACCAAGACCTTCGCCACGGCGGAGGGCGGCCTGATCTACAGCGCCGATGCCGACCGGATCGAGGCGCTGCGCCGCATGCACAATTTCGGCTTCGGTGCGCCGCGTTCCGCGACTGAGGACGGCACCAATGCCAAGCTGCCCGAGGTGCTCGGCCTGCTCGCGCTCGCCAAGCTCGGCGAGATCGACACCGTCGCCGAGCATCGCGCCGCGCTCGAGCGCGCCTATCGCGAAAAGCTGGGCGACGACTTCGCCCTCCAGGCGACCAGCGCCACGCGTCAGGTCGCCCAGTTCATGCCGCTGCTGCTCGCGCCGGGAACCGATCGCGCCGCGGTGATGGCCGATCTCGCCCGGCAGGGCATAGGCTCGGGCCATTATTTCAGCCCACATCTCGCCCAGCAGCCCTGGTTCCAGGCGAACTGCATCACCGGGCCGGTCCCGGTCGCCGACGATATCGCCGCGCGGATGCTGTCGCTGCCGATCACCGACGCCATGTCGATCGACGACGTCCACACCGTCTGCGACGCCCTTCGCGCCGCCGTCCGCAAACCGCACATCGTCGTGCCCGCGCCCGCGCCGCAGATTCTCTCGACGGTGCTCGTCGGCGGCGGCCCCGCCGGAATCGCGATGCTCATCGCGGCGAGCAAGAAAGGCAAGCTGCGCGATCTCGCGCGGGGTCTCGCAGTGGTCGAGCGCGGCGAACGGCTCGGCGCCGGCCAGCTCCCCTCCTACGGCATCACTTCGGACAGCACCGCCGAGACCTTCCTCAGCGCGGTCAAGGACAATCCCGAACCCGAGATCGCCGCGCTGATCGATCATCCCGGCGCGCGCGAGATCGCGCGCTACATGGGCAAGCTCGGCGTGCCGCTATCGCGCACCGGTCCCTTCCTCGAGGCGATGGGCGACCGGGTCGGCGCCATCGTCCGCGCGAGCGGGGGCCAGCTGCTCACCGGGACCGAAGTGATCGACGCGCGCCGCACCCCCGCGGGCCTCTGGCAGACCCGCATTCGCGATGCCGCCACCGGCGTCGAGCGCGAGCTTCTCTCGGAGAACATCGTCATCGCCACCGGGGGCTATCAGTCCTCCACGGGCGTCGCCGCCGAGCGCGTCGCCGGCGCGCCGCTGGGCGAGCAGCTGGGCGAGCGGCTGATGCTGTGCGACGACATGCTCCGCTCCGGCGGCATGGACCGGCTGCGCGCGCGCATCGAAGGCAAGCGCGCCCCGCGTATCGCGATCGTCGGCGCCTCGACCAGCGCAGTCGCCACTGCCGTGCTGCTCCTCAAGTCCGACATCCCCTTCGGCGCCGAGGCGCTCACGCTCGTCCATCGCGAGGCGCTCCGGCCCTGGTACCCTTCGGCCGATGCCGCGCTCGCGGACGGCTTCACCGATTTCGGACCCGACGACATCTGCCCGCTCTCGGGCTTTGTTTATCGCCTCGCGGGCTTCCGGCTCGAGGCGCGCGAGCTGGTGCTGCGCATGCTCCGCATCGGCGGCCGCGTGCCCGAACCGCGCGTCCGGCTGCATCGCCTGCGCGAAGGGCAGGATACCGACGCCGCGCACATCCTCGCCGACGCCGATGTGGTGGTAGCGGCGCTCGGCTATCGGCCGCACGCGCTGCCGCTGTTCGACGCGCAGGGCGAGCGCATACCACTTACCGCTCATGCCCCCGGCCGCCCGCGCCTCGCCGACCAATATTGCCGCGTGATCGATGCCGCCGGCCGGCCGATCCCCGGCGCCTATGGCATCGGCCTCGCCGCGGGCTTCGTTCCCGAAGGACGGCTCGGCGGCGAGAAGAGCTTCAAGGGCAAGGCCAACGGCCTGTGGCAATGGCAGAACGATGTCGGCCTGCTCATCGTCGATCAGTTGATGGGCCAGAGCGTGAGCCTCGCCGCATGATCGCGCCGACGGTCAGCGTGATCATGCCCGCCTATAATGGCGCGGCATGGATCGGCGAGACGATCGACAGCGTGCTCGTGCAGAGCCTTGCCGACTGGGAGCTGGTGATCGTCGACGATTGCTCGACCGACGACACGCTCGAGGTGTTGAAGCGCTATACCGATCCCCGCATCACGGTGATCACCAGCCAGACGAACGGCGGCCCGGTGGTCGCGCGCAACATCGGTTTTGCCGCGGTGCGCGGGCGCTATGTCGCCGGGCTCGATCAGGACGATCTCTGCAAGCCCGGCCGCTTCGCCGCGCAGGTCGCCTATCTCGACGCGCATCCGGAAACCGCGCTCGTCGCCACCGCCGCCGACCTGCTCGAGAACGGCAAGAGCGGCCCCTGGCCCGGCCAGCGCCCGCTCTCTCCCGCCGCGATCGACTGGCTGCTCCTGACGCAGAATCCCTTGGTATGGTCGACGGTGATGTTCCGCGCCGAGACCGCACGGCTGCTCGATCCTTTCGAGCGGCCCGGCGTGCGCTATGCCGAGGATTTCGACCTCTATCACCGCCTCTCGCGCTTCGGCGCGATCGCGCGGCTCGACGGGGCCCATCTTTTCTATCGCTGCCATCCGGGCGGCGCCTCGCAGCGTTTCCGCGACATGATGGGCGCGAGCGCGGCCAAGGTGCTCGCCGAACGCTACGCTCCGATATTCGGCGAGGCGGCGGAAACCAACGCCGCGCTGGTCGTCCGTCACCTGATGGGCCGGGAGCCGGTGCCCGACCTCGGCACGCTTTCGCACCTCTCGCGCATCCTCGCGGTGCTGCATGCCGAGCATGTCGCCACCACCCCGCTCGACGCCGCGGCGCGGATCGCGGTCGATGGCGAGCACGCCCGGCTCTGGTGGATGATCGCCCGGCCGGCGCTGCGCCGCGGCGCGGTGAGCCTGCGCGAGGCGATGGAGGTGCAGCCTGAGAGCGTCCGCCTTCCCGCCAACGATCCCGACCGGCTGATCTCCCCGCTCATCGGCCGCGTCCGCGCGATCGGCCGCGGCCTCGGCGTGGCGATCTAGAAGACGCTACCTCTGAAAGGCCGGCGGCGGCAGCGCGATCTCGCGCTCCGACGGCTCCTGCCCCC
>CBIFVW010000096.1:0-12596 GCA_966186155.1 uncultured Sphingomonas sp. | reverse complement strand
ACTTCGCCCGGCACGAGCTTCGCCGAGCTCGAGCGTGTCGCGGTGCTGACCGGCGCGGCGGGGATCGGCGAGGGCAGCATCGGCGTGCCGAGCGGCCGCTGGAGCCTGCATCCGGACGGCTATTATGTCCGCTATCTGCCGCAGAGCTACACCAACACGGTGGTCGAGATCTGGGTGCCGCAGGGCAGTCCGGCGGTCGGCAAGGAATATGACCCCGCGACGCACATCGCGGTGCCGGGCAACACCAACCGGCAGCGGCTCATCCAGTCGGGGCGGCCGTATCAGCAGTGATCCGGAAAGGGCGGCCGCGCGCCGCCCTTGCTTCGCTCAATAGGGCGGGTGGTCCAGCCCCTTGGGGCTCCTGGTGAAGATCTCGCAGCCGGTCTCGGTGATGCCGATCGAATGCTCGAACTGCGCCGAGAGCGAGCGGTCGCGCGTCACCGCGGTCCAGCCATCGTCGAGCAGCTTCACGTCGGGGCGGCCGATGTTGATCATCGGCTCGACGGTGAAGAACATGCCGGGGCGCAGCTCCGGACCGGTGCCCGGGCGACCGACATGGACGACCTCCGGCGCGTCGTGGAAGACCTGCCCCAGGCCATGGCCGCAGAAGTCGCGCACCACGCCGTAGCGGTGCCTCTCGGCATGGCGCTGGATGGCATGGCCGATGTCGCCGAGATGGTTGCCGGGCTTCGCCTGTTCCAGGCCGAGCATCAGGCACTCATAGGTCACGTCGACCAGACGGCGCGCCTTGATGCCGACGTCGCCGACCAGGAACATGCGGCTGGTGTCGCCGTGCCAGCCGTCGACCATCGGCGTCACGTCGATGTTGACGATGTCGCCGTCCTTGAGCGCGCGCTCGGACGGGATTCCGTGGCAGACGACATGGTTGATCGAGATGCAGCAGCTGTGCGCATAGCCGCGATAGCCGAGCGTCGCGGGAACGCCGCCGCCGGCGATCGTCATCTCGCGGACGATGTCGTCGAGCTCGGCGGTGCTCACGCCCGGCACGACGTGCGGCGCGAGCGCGTCGAGAATCTCCGCGGCGAGGCGGCCCGCGCGGCGCATGCCCTCGAAGCCTTCGGGTCCGTGCAGCTTGATCACGCCGTCGCGGGTGCGCGGCATGTCGGCGGTGACGGTCACATATTCGGTCATCGGGGCGATATAGGCGTTTGCGCCGCGCTTTGCGAGATCGTAGGCCAGCAAAATGGGCGAGCGCATCTGGACCGCGGCATTGGTGGTGATCGGCGACGAGATCCTCTCGGGCCGCACCCAGGATCGGAACATCGCCCAGCTCGCGACCTGGCTCAACGTCCAGGGCATAAGGCTCGCCGAGGTACGGGTGGTGCCCGACGTCCAGGACGCGATCGTCGAGGCGGTCAACGCGCTCCGGGCGCGCCACGACTATCTGTTCACCACGGGCGGCATCGGGCCGACGCATGACGACATCACGGTGGATGCGGTGGCCGCCGCGCTGGGCGTGGCGGTGGTGATCCATCCCGAGGCGCGGGCAGTGCTCGAACGCTATTATGAAAGCCGCGGCGGGTTGACCGAGGCGCGGCTCCGCATGGCGCGGGTTCCCGAAGGCGCCGAGCTGATTCCCAACCGGATGTCGGGCGCGCCGGGCATCCGGATCGGCAATGTCTTCGTGCTCGCGGGCGTGCCGCACATCGCCGCGCAGATGCTCGACGCGCTCACCGGCGCGCTCGAAGGCGGCCGGCCGGTGCTGTCCCGCACGGTCGGTGCCTGGGCGGCCGAAAGCGAAGTCGCGGACATGCTGCGCGCCACCGAGCAGGAGCACGGCGACGTGGCGATCGGCAGCTATCCCTTTTTCCGCGAGGGCCGGGTCGGCGCCAACTTCGTGGTGCGCGCAACCGAGCAGGCGCGGGTCGACGCCTGTGCCGAAGCGGTGATCGCGGGACTCGCGGCGCTGGGATTCGAGGCCGTGGAGGGCGGCATCTGATGGCGGATCTGCGCGCGCTGCTGGCGGAAGCGTGGGAAGCGATCGGCAAGGGCGGGAACGAAAAGGCGCTCGCGGCGCTGCGCCGGGCGGAGGCGCTCGACCCTCAGGTGGCGGGGGCGTGGCGCGCGATCGGCGACGCCTGGCACGCGGCGGGCGCGCATGAGACGGGCGGAGAGGCGTATCTCAAGGCAGTGCACCTCTCGGTGCGCGATCCCGAGCTGGTCCAGGCGGCGCATGCGCTGGGCCGCGACGCGCTCGCAGAGGCCGAGACGATCCTGCGTTCCCGGCTCAAGACCGTCTCCAACGACATCGCCGCGATGCGCATGCTCGCCGAGCTGGCGATGCGGCTCGGCCGCTACGGCGATGCCGAGAAGCTGCTGCAGCGCGCGCTCGAGCTTGCCCCCGGCTTCGTGCCCGCGCGGCACATGCTGGCGGTGGCGCTCTATCGCCAGGCGCGCTCGGAAGAGGCGCTGGCGGAGGTCGAGCAGCTGCTGACGGCCGAACCGGGCAACATCGCCTTCCGCAACCTCCAGGCCGCGATCCTCGTGCGGATCGGCGACTATCCGGCGGCCATCGCGCTCTATCAGGGCGTGCTCGCCGAAGCGCCCGACCAGCCCAAGGTGTGGATGAGCATCGGCCACGCGCTCAAGACCGTGGGCCGGGTGCCCGAGAGCATCGAGGCCTATCGCACCAGCATCGCGCAGCTTCCCAGCCTGGGGGAGAGCTGGTGGAGCCTCGCCAACCTCAAGACCTTCCGCTTCTCCGATGCCGACATCGCCGCGATCGAGATGCAGCTCGGCCGTGGCGACCTGGGCGAGGAGGACCGGTTCCATTTCGAGTTCGCGCTCGGCAAGGCGCTCGAGGATCGCGGCGATCATGCCGCGTCCTTCGCACATTATGCGGAAGGAAACCGCCTGCGCCGCGCGATGATCGACTATGATCCCGAGGACCTCGCCGGCCAGCGCGCTCGCGCGGCGGCGCTGTTCACCCCCGCCTTCTTCGCCGCCCGGCCGGGCGGCAATCCGGCGCCCGATCCGATCTTCATCGTCGGGCTGCAGCGCTCCGGGTCGACATTGGTCGAGCAGATCCTGTCGAGCCACAAGCTGGTCGAAGGGACGATGGAGCTCCCCGACCTGCCGGCGATCGCGCGGCGGCTCGCGGGGCGCAGGCTCAGGGGCGAGGCGGGGCGCTATCCCGAGATCCTCGCCGAGCTGGACGCGGAGGAACGGTTCGCACTCGGGCAGGAATATCTCGACGCGACGCGGATCCAGCGCAAGACCGGTCGTCCCTTCTTCATCGACAAGCTGCCCAACAATTTCGCGCATGCCGGGCTGATCCAGCTGATCCTGCCCAACGCGAAGATCGTCGATGTGCGACGCCATCCGCTCGGCTGCTGCTTCTCCTGCTTCAAGCAGCATTTCGCGCGCGGCCAGGGGTTCAGCTACGACCTGGTCGAGCTCGGTCGCTATTATGCCGACTATGTCGCGATGATGCGCGTGATCGACGATGCGCTGCCCGGCCGCGTCCATCGGGTGATCTACGAGCGGCTGGTCGGCGATCTCGAAGGCGAGGTGCGGCGGCTGCTCGCCTATCTGGGACTCGACTTCGATCCCGCCTGCCTGGCCTTTCACGAGACCGAGCGGGCCGTGCGCACGCCCTCGGCCGAGCAGGTCCGCCAGCCCATCTATGCCGATGCGCTCGAGCAGTGGCGGCATTACGAGCCCTGGCTCGGCCCGCTCAAGAGCGCGCTCGCCGACCTGGTCTCGACATATGATGATGCACAATAGACACAGTCGGGCAATCTTCGTGCTCGCGCATTGTGCAGCGCGCAATAATCCGGCTTGACAGGATTTCGGCCCCGTAACAGCTTTGTAACACAGCCAGTAGGGGACCGGCCAATGACCCGTCTGAAGCGTAGCACGCCCACTCTCGTCGGGGCGTTGCTCGCCTCGACGGCCTTCACCGCGATGCCGGCGCTCGCGCAGAGCGACGCGCAGGAAACGCCCGCCGCGCGCGATCCCAACGAGATCGTCGTCACCGCGCAGAAGCGCGAGGAGAGCCTGCAGGACGTGCCGATGTCGATCGTCGCGATCAGCACCGAGAAGCTCGACGAGCTGCAGGTCCAGAATTTCGACGACTATGCCCGCTACCTGCCGTCGCTGTCGTACCAGACCGCGGGCCCCGGCGCGTCGGTGGTCTATTTCCGCGGCATCGCCTCGGGCGAGACGATCAACCATTCGGGCCAGCTGCCGAGCGTCGGCACCTATCTCGACGAAGCGCCGATCACCACGATCCAGGGCGCGCTCGACATCCACATCTACGACATCGCCCGCGTCGAGGCGCTCGCCGGGCCGCAGGGCACGCTCTACGGCGCCTCGAGCCAGGCCGGCACGGTGCGGATCATCACCAACAAGCCCGACACCAGCGGCTTCTACGGCGAGGCGCGGGGCGAAGTGAACTTCGTGAGCGGCGGCGATGTCGGCTATGTCGGCGAGGGGTTCGTCAACCTGCCCCTGTCGAGCCGCGCGGCGGTGCGGCTGGTCGGATGGTACGACAAGGCGGCGGGCTATATCGACAATGTCCACGCGACGCGGACCTTCCCGACACTGGCGCCCGACGGCAGCTTCGGCCCGCCCGACGGCAATCTCGACGACATTCCCGGCACCAACACCGCCGACAACGCGGCCTTCGCCAAGGACAATTACAACGATGTCGAGACCTGGGGCGGCCGCGCCGCGCTCAAGCTCGAGCTCGACGACAATTGGACGGTGTCGCCGCAGGTCATGGGGCAGCAGCAGCGCACCCACGGCTCCTTCGCCTATGAGCTGAACCGCGGCGCCTACAAGACCGCGCAGTACAATCCCGAATGGTCGCGCGACGACTGGTACCAGGCGGCGCTGACGATCGAGGGCAAGATCGGCAGCTTCGACGTGACCTATGCGGGCACCTATCTCAGCCGCAAGGTCGAGACCGCGAGCGACTATTCGGACTATGCTTATTATTACGACGCGTTGTTCGGCTACGGCGCTTATTATGTCGACAACAACGGCAATCCGGTCTCGAACCAGCTCGTCCTCGGCGTCGATCGCTTCACCAAGCAGAGTCACGAGCTGCGCTTCAACTGGGAGGGCGGGCCGGCGCGGATCGTCGCGGGCGCCTTCTACCAGCGCCAGACGCACAACATCCAGCAGGACTATGTCATCCCGGGCTTCGCCGACGCCTTTGAGGTTCCCGGCTGGCCCGATTCGATCTGGGTAACCAAGCAGTTCCGCGTCGACCGCGACTATGCCGTGTTCGGCGAGATCACCGTCGACATCACGCCGAAGCTCAGCGGCACGCTCGGCACGCGCGTGTTCAAGTACCGCAACAGCCTGGTCGGCTTCTTCGGCTATGGCGCGGGCTTCAGCGGCAGCACGGGCGAGGCGGCGTGCTTCGCGCCGGCGGTGGTGGCGGGGAGCCCGTGCACCAATCTCGACAAGGAAGTGGAGGATTGGGGCTTCACGCACAAGATCAACCTGACCTATCACTTCACGCCGGACGTGATGGTCTACGGCACCGCCTCGCGCGGCTTCCGGCCGGGCGGCATCAACCGGCGCGGCACGCTGCCGCCCTTCCAGTCCGACTATATCGACAATTACGAGATCGGCTGGAAGACGAGCTTCGGGCGCGCCCATTTCAACGGCGCCATCTACCAGCTCGACTGGACCGACATGCAATTCTCCTATCTCGGCGCCAACGGCCTCACCGAGATCCAGAATGCCGGCAACGCGCGCGTGCGCGGCGTCGAGGCCGAGTTCGGCGTGCGGCCGATCGACGGGTTGAGCCTCACCGTCTCGGGAGCGTATAACGACGCCAAGCTGGTTTCCCCCTATTGCCGGATCCAGAGCCCCTTGCGGAGCGGCGCCTGCACCGCGCCGGCGGGCAACAGCGAGCTGGCGCCGGCGGGCACGCGCCTGCCGATCACGCCGCGCTTCAAGGGCAATGCCCAGCTCCGCTACGAATTCCCGATCGGCGGCGGCGACGCCAAGGCGCATCTCCAGGGATCGGTGGTCTACCAGAGCGACGTGGTGTTCGACCTGCGCACCGCCGCGCGCGCAGCCTTCGGCACGCAGAAGGGCTATGCGACCGCGGACTTCGCGGCGGGCGCCGATTTCGCGGGCTTCTCGCTCGAGGCCTATGTGCACAATGCCTTCGACGTGGTCGGCGGGCGATACCGCACCGCGCAATGCGCAGTCGCGACCTGCGGCGGCGTGCTCTACAACTACCCGGTCCAGCCGCGGACGATCGGTATCAGGTTGGGCCGGAAATTCTGACGGAACCGTCGTCCGGCGAAAGCCGGAATGACGAGAAGCAGGTTGGGAGAGAAGCCGATGACGACCAGCCAGACCGGGCGCGTCCTCGGCTTCTGGACCTGTCTGGCGCTGGTCGTCGGCAATCTGATCGGATCGGGCATCTACCTGCTGCCGGCGAGCCTCGCACCCTTCGGCTGGAACGCGTTCATCGGCTGGATCGTGACGATCGGGGGCGCGCTCTGCCTGGCGCATGTCTTCGCCCGGCTCGCGGCGCACCTGCCCGCGGCGGGCGGCCCCTATGCCTATACCAATGCCGCCTTCGGCAAGGGACCCGCCTTCGTTGTCGCCTGGAGCTATTGGGTGATGCTGTGGTCGGGGAACGGCGCGATCGCAGTCGCGGTGGTGAGCGCGCTCAGCCTGCTCGTCCCGGCGATCGGGGCGACGCCGGGACTGGCGGCGATGCTCGCGATCGCACTGGTCTGGCTGGTGACCTGGATCAACATCCGCGGCGTCGGCCTGGCGGGGCGGGTGCAGCTCGTGACGACCTTGCTCAAGCTGCTGCCGCTCGTCGCGGTGCCGCTGATCGCCATCGCCCTGCTGGGCCGCGAAGGAAGCGCGGCGGTGCCGCCGGGTCCGGGCGTGCCCGTGAGCGCGGGAGCCGTCGCGGCGGCGGCGGCGCTGACCTTCTGGGGCTTTCTCGGCCTCGAATCAGCGACGGTGCCCGCCGACAAGGTCGCCGATCCGCGCCGCACCATCGCACGCGCGACGCTGTGGGGCACGGCGGCGACGGGGCTGGTCTATCTTCTCGTTTCCACGTCGATCGCGCTGCTCATGCCCTATGAGCAGGCGGCGAAGTCGCCCGCGCCGATCGCCGAGTTCATCGGCGCGCATTGGGGTGGCGGCGCCGCGGCGGCGGTCGCGCTGTTCGCGGCGATCAGCGCGTTCGGGACGCTCAACGGCTTTGTCCTGGTGCAGGGCGAGATGCCCTGGGCGATGGCGCGGGGCGGCGTCTTCCCGCGCTGGCTGGCCGAGACGAGCAGCCGCGGCACGCCGGCGCGCGCGCACATCGTGTCGAGCGTGCTGCTCACCATCGTCACGCTGATGAACTATGCCCGCTCGCTCGCCGACCTGTTCGCGTTCATCGCGCTGGTCTCGATCGCGGCGGGGCTGATCGCCTACCTCTCCTGTGCGCTCGCGGCGCTGAAGCTGCTGCCGCGCGAGCGCATGGTCAAGGTCACCGCGCCGCTGGCGGCGGCCTTCGCACTCTGGGCGATGGTCGGCTGCGGCTGGCAGGCGGTCGGCTGGGGGGCGGTGCTGCTGATGCTGGGGCTGCCGATCTATCTCTGGGTGCGGCGCTTCGAAGGAGAGCGGGCGGACGCCGGCTGAGGCGCCCGCCCGTACGGGCCTCAGCCGAGCGCCGCCGCAATCGATTCCGCGACCGGCGTGGTCGGCCGGCCGATCAGCTGCGAGAGCGCCCGGCCGTCGTCGAACAGCGCGCCCTGCGAAGCCCCGATGTCCGAATCCGCGAGAAGACCGGCGAACTCGGCGGGCAATCCGGCCTGGACCAGCGCGGCGGCATAATCGGCCTGCGAAAGGTTGACATAAGGTACTTCGCGCCCCGCCTGGCGCGAGAGCTCGGCGGCGAAATCGGCGAGCGTCCAGCCCTTGTCGCCCGCCAGCTCATAGACTCGGTTCTCATGGCCGGAGCCGGTCAGCGCCGCAACCGCCGCCGCGGCATAGTCGGCCCGCGAAGCCCAGGAGAAACGGCCGTCGCCGGCGGCCCCGATCAACGCGCCATGCGCCAGCGTGGCGGGGATCGCGGCGGTCTGGTTCTCGGTGTACCAGCCGTTGCGCAGGATCGTGGCGGGGATGCCGGAGGCGGCGATCGCCTTCTCGGTCGCCAGATGCTCGGCCGCGAGCGCGAGCGGCGAGGTGTCGGCGCGGAGCACGCTCGTATAGACGATGCGGCCGATACCCGCCTGGCGCGCCGCGCCGATCACGTTCCGGTGCTGCGCCTCGCGCTGGCCGACCTCGCTCGACGAGATCAGCAGCAGCGTGTCGATGCCGGCGAGCGCCGGGAGCAGCGTCTCGGGCTTCGAATAATCGAAGGCGCGCGCCGCGACGCCGAGGTCCGCCGCCTTCTCGGGCGAACGGACGAGCGCGACGATGTCGGCGGCGGGATGCGCGGCCTCGAGCCCGTCAATGACGAGGCGGCCGAGCTGGCCGGTGGCTGCGGTGACGGCGATGACGGTCATGGATTTCCTCGGATATGTGGTCGAGGCCGCCCATCTATGCCTATTGCTTACTTTCAGTAAGTACGTACATGAAGGTTAGTATGGAAAATCCTTCCGCCGATGCGCCGCGGGTGCCGCTTTCCGAGTGGGTCCGGCGCGGCAATCTCCTGCAGGCGAACTGCCCGTCGCGCGAGTTCCTCAAGCACATCACCAGCCGCTGGGGCGTGCTCGTGCTGATCGTGCTGGAAGAGGGGACGCACCGGTTCAGCCAGCTCAGGCGTCGGATCGACGGCGTGAGCGAGCGCATGCTCGCCCAGACGCTGCAATGGCTTGAGGAGGATGGGTTGGTGGACCGGATGGCGTATCCGGTGGTGCCGCCGCACGTGGAGTACAGCCTCACGCCGCTGGGCCGCGAGGCGGCGGAGAAGGTGCGGGCGCTGGCCGACTGGATCGAGATGAACATGGGGCGGAGCCCCGCAGTGTCAGCCGAACAGCCGCCCCAATAGGCTCCGGTCCTTCAATATCTCGTGCGCGGCGTTGTGCCCCGGCGCGCCGGTGACCCCGCCGCCGGGATGGGTGCCCGAACCGCACATGTAGAGCCCTCGGATCGGCCCGCGATACTCGCCATGGCCGAGCAGCGGACGCGCGGCCCAGAGCTGGTCCAGCCCCATCTTGCCGTGGAAGATGTCGCCGCCGATCAGCCCGAACTTGCGCTCGAGATCGAGCGGCGAGTGGATCTGGCGGGCGATCACCGACGCCTTGAAGTTGGGCGCGTGCCGGGTGACCGTGTCGATGATGTGATCGGCGACCTGCTCGCGAACATCGTCCCACGATCGCCCGTCCGGCAGCTCCGGCGCGAATTGCTGGCAGAACAGGCTGGCGATGTGCATCCCCGGCGGGGCGAGGCTGTCGTCGACCGTGGTCGGCAGCTTCATCTCGACGATCGGCGCCCTCGACCAGCCGGTCTGGCGGGCGTCCTCATAGGCGCGGTCCATATAGTCCATGCCCGGCGCGATGATGATCCCGGCGGTGTGGTGCTCGGCCCTTTCCCTGCCGGGCAGCACCGCGAAATCGGGCAGCTCGGAAAGCGCGACGTTCATCCGGAACGTGCCCGATCCCGCCTTGAAGTTGCCGATGCGGCGCTTGAACGACGCGTCGAGGTCCGCCCCCTCGACCAGCTGCCTGTAGAGCAGCAGCGGGCCGACATTGGCGGCGACGATCGGCGCGGCGATCTCCTCGCCGCTCTCGAGCCGGACGCCGGCCACCTTGCCGCCGTCGACGAGCAGCCTCGCGACCGGCGCCTCGAGGCTGATCTCGACGCCGGCCAGCGCGCACGCCCGCGCCATCGCCTGGGTGATCGCGCCCATGCCGCCGACGCTATGGCCCCAGGCGCCCTTCTTGCCGTTCACTTCGCCGAAGACATGGTGGAGCAGCACATAGGCCGATCCCGGCGTGCTCACCCCGGCGAAGTTGCCGACCACCGCGTCGAAGGCGAAGGCCGACTTGACCACGTCGTGCTCGTACCAGCCGTCGAGGAAGTCGCGCGCCGACTTGGTGAACATGTCGAGGATCTCGGCCTGCTGGTCGACCGGCAGGCCGGCGACGCGCCGGCCCTGCGCGGCGGCCTTGAGCAGCGCGCCGATGCCGCCGCCGGCATTGGGCGGGGTCTTGAGCGACAGGTCGCGCAGCACCTCGGCGACGCGCTCGAGCGCTTCCTCATAGGCGGGGAAGGCGTCGGCGTCCCGTTGCGAGAAGCGGGCGAACTCGGCCTGGGTCCGGCCGGGGCCGCCGCCGAGCTTCAAATAGGTGTCGGGGAAGGGGAAGAAGTTCGAGATCGTCCGCTCGATGATGCGGAAGCCGTGGTCGTGCAGCTTCATGTCCGCGATCACTTTGGGACGGAGCAGGCTGACGGTGTAGCTCGCCGTCGAGTTGCGGAAGCCGGGGTGGAACTCCTCGGTAACCGCCGCGCCGCCGACGACGTGCCGCCGCTCGAGCACCCGGACCTTCATGCCGGCCCGGGCGAGGTAGAAGGCGCAGACCAGGCCGTTGTGCCCGCCGCCGATGATGATTGCGTCGTATTTGGTGGTCACCCGATTTTCCCCTTGTCGTCATCCCGGCGAAAGCCGGGACCCAGGGTCACAAGCGACGCCGCTCTTGGCTCTGGGCCCCGGCTTTCGCCGGGGGACGGCTATTGTTCGACCGCCCTCGGCCGCCGCGACCACCCCGGCGGCGGTGGCGTGTGCAGCTTGGCCTCGGGGATCAGCCCGCGGATCTTCCGCGCGAAGCTCCTCAGGCACACTTCGCTGTCGCCGATAGGCCCGACGGTGTAGCTCCGCGACGCCATGCCCTTCTGGACGTTGGTGATCAGCCAGGTATCCTCGGCATTGACCATGCGGTTGATCCGCCAATTGGCGTAGCGGACCAGCTTCATCTCCCTGCGGTCGTCCGGAAGCGCGAAGGCCATCTCGCGCAGCACGCAGCTGGTGGGGCTGAGCGGCAGCCACTGCATGAAGTCGATCTGGTCCGCATAGATGTCGAACGCCTGGTTGGGCCAGAGCTTGTAATAGAGCCAGAGCCGCTGGTGGCTCTCCGGCAGATGCGGGGCGTGGGGGAGATGCTTCTGGTAGACGCCTTCCCAGAAGTTCGCGCGCGGACTGTCGGCGAGATAGCCCGACATGCGGTCGACCCAGGGCTGCGCCTCGATCCGGTAGCTCTTGCCGAAGAGGCGCGTGAGGCCCGGATGCGCGACCGGGATGTGGAGCCCGTCCGAATAATTGTCGCCGACATTCTTCCAGTTGACCTGCCGGTCGCGCAGCCGCACCGGGCTGATCGTCCGCATCTCCTCGAACCGATAGGGGGCGATCTCGGCGTCATAGGGCGCCATCATCTCGGCGACCGAGGGGCCGCCATCGTCCTTCAGCCGCACGAAGACGAAGCCGCGCCAGGTCTCGACCTCGACCGGGGCGAGGCCGTGCCTCGACGGATCGAGCCCCGAATAATCGGCGCGGAAGGGCACGCCGCTGAGGCGTCCGTCGGTCTCGTAGCTCCAGGCGTGATAGGGGCAGACGAGCTTCCTCGCGCAGCCGCTCGGCCCCTCGACCAGCCGCATCGCGCGATGGCGGCAGACATTGGCAAAGGCGCGGATCTCGCCATCCGCTCCGCGGATCGCGATCACGCTTTCGCCGAGATAATCGAGCGTGTGATAATCGCCGGGCCTGGCGAGGTCGCTCACATGGCAGACGATCTGCCAGGAGGGGCGGATGACCCGCTCCATCTCGACCGCGAAATATTCGGGATCGGTGTAGAGCCAGCCGGGCAGGCTCAGATTGTCGTCGGGATCGGTGCCCGCATCGGCGAAGCTGTGCGCCATGGCCGGTCCTTCCATGCTTGTTGTACGATCGTATAGCAATCGCAGCCGCTTCGCAACCTTTGCGTCACCCCGCCTTCGCGGGGACGACGATTTGGTGTTACTGCGCGCGCATGTCCCGCGCCTTCACGCGATCCGAACCCGACGCACGCCGCCAGAGCCTGGTCGAGGCCGCTGCGCGCGTGCTGGCGGCGCGCGGCGCGGCGGGGGCGTCGGTGCGGACGATCTGCGCCGAGGCGGGCGTGTCGCCGGGGCTGCTCCGTCATTATTTCGACGGGATCGACGCGCTGATCGCCGAGGCCTATCGCTGGACCGGCGAGAAGGTCTCCGCCGCGCTCGACGAAGCGGTCGCGGCAGCGGGGAGCGATCCGCGCGCGCGGCTGATGGCCTATGTCACCGCCAGCTTCCGCGCGCCGATCGCCGACCCGGCGCTGCTCGCGACCTGGATCGCCTTCTGGAGCATGGTGAAGGCCAATCCCGAGATGGAGCGGCTCCATGGCGCGATCTACCGCGGCTATCGCGAAGGCGCCGAGGCGCTGCTCGCCGATTGCGGGATGGCTGCCGAAGAGGTGCGGCTCGCGGCGATCGCAGTGACCGCGCTGGTCGACGGACTGTGGCTCGAGCTCTGCCTCGCTCCCGGCGCCTTCACGCCGGAAGAGGCGGGGGCAGTGGCGGAGAAGTGGATCGCGCGGCTGTTCTAACCCTCCCCCAGCAAGCTGGGGGAGGGGGACCGCCGCCGAAGG
>CBIFVW010000095.1:0-12643 GCA_966186155.1 uncultured Sphingomonas sp. | reverse complement strand
CGGACCGCCCGGCGCGCCGCCCTGCTGCTGCATCATCATCTGCTGCATCATCATCTGGCGCAGCGTCTCGGCCGGGATGAGGTCATTCATCTCGATGTCGAAGATCAGCACCTGGCCGTAGAGCGGATGCTGCGGTCCCGCCTCGTTGTAGCCGAGCTCGGGCGGCAGCCAGAAGCGGTACTTCGAGCCCTTGTTCATGAGCTTCAGCGCTTCGCTGAAGCCCTTGATCGTGCCCTGGCCGACCGGGATCTGGAGCGGCGCGGTCGGCTGGAACACGGTGCCGTCGCGCTTGGTGCCGATCACGGTGACCGAGGCGCCGTCGCCGTCGACCGCGTTCGGGCCGGTGCCGGGCTTGAGCTCCTGATACTGGAGCCCGGACGCCGTGGTGCGCACGCCGATGCGGGTCTTGTTCCAGGCGAGGAACTGCTCGGTGTTGCCCTTGGCGGCCACTGCCGCACGCGTGCCCGTCCAGGCCAGCCCGAACGCCAGCGCGATCGCCGCGACGATGCCCAGCCAGAGCCAGACCTTGTAGCCGCGCTTGACGGGCTGGAGCGGAACGGCGGTCACGGACATGCAGAAGGCTCCGGCGCGGGTATTGGGCTACCCGAAAGTCACGAAAGTCACGACATCACGCGCACAAGGCGCGCGAACCTCGGCTCAGCGGGCGCTGTCGCGCTCCATGCGCTTGCGCTCGAGCTTGCGCGCGCGGCGGACCGCGGCGGCACGCTCGCGGGCGCGCTTCTCGCTGGGCTTCTCGTAGTGACGGCGCAGCTTCATCTCGCGATAGACGCCCTCACGCTGCAGCTTCTTCTTGAGCGCGCGCAGCGCCTGGTCGACATTGTTGTCGCGAACGATGATTTGCATAAAGCCGTCAGTGCTCCGATCTTCGATTCAATAGAACAGGGTTCGCCGGAACGCGTGGTTGCGGCGTGCTGGCGGGCCCCTATCAGCCGAAATCCTACTTTTCAAGGAAAAGCTGCACGCGCGCGGGCCGGATCAACCCTTGCACAGGCCGAGCCGCTTGCCCTGCGCCCGCATGCGGATCGCGGCATAGCCCGGCTGGCCCTTGGCACCGCTCGTCTGGTCGATCGTCACGTCGAACGCCGTCTTCGACATGGTGCCGTTGGCGAGCACCACCGTGGTGGGGCCGCCCGGCTGCGCGCAATGGATCTCGACGTCGAGCTTCCCGCCCTTCTGGACATAGCGCGGGAAGGTGCAGGTCCCCGCGACCTTCTCTAGATTCTCGATGTCGATCGGCTTCAGGTCCGCCGCGGTCTGGCACTTCACGCCGTGACGCTCCTGGCGCTTGACCGCCGCCATCTGCGCGTCGCGTTCGGGGCCCTCCGGGAAGGCAGAGAGATCGGCCGAGACGACCTGCATGCCGATGTCCCATTGGCCCGGCTGCATGTCCACCTTGGGACGCGCCGCCTTGGTGAGGCTCGAAATCTCGGCCATCGAAGCGTTGGCCGCCTCGATCTCCCCGGTCTCGGCGGCACGCTTCTCGGCGGCCGACTGGCATCCGGCGAGCGCAAGGGCGGCAACGAACAGGCTGGCACGCTTCATCGGGAATCTCTCCTACTCGGTGCGGCACTCAGCCGAAATCGCGTGCGAATACAATCCCCGCCGCCGATCTTTGCGCGCCCGGAACGGCCGTTATAGTGGCGCGATGACTTCGACCGACGCCGCCCCGGCCGCCCGCCACCGCCTCCGCTCGATCCTGGGAGGCTCGGCGGGGAACCTGGTCGAATGGTACGACTGGTACGCCTATGCGGTGCTCGCGAGCTATCTCGCTCCGCATTATTTCCCCGACACCGCGGCGAAGGACCTCAACGCCTGGGCGGTGTTCGCGGTCGGCTTCTTCATGCGCCCGATCGGCGGCTGGCTGATGGGCATCTATGGCGACCGGCACGGGCGCAAGGCCGGACTTACCCTGTCGGTCACGCTGATGTGCGTCGGCTCGCTGATCATCGCGCTCACCCCCAGCTATGCCGCGATCGGCTGGCCCGCGACGATCGCGCTGATCGTGGCGCGCCTGATCCAGGGCCTGTCGCTCGGCGGCGAATATGGCGCGAGCGCGACCTATCTCTCCGAGATGGCGGGAAGGCGCCATCGCGGCTTCTTCTCGAGCTTCCAGTACGTCACGCTGATCTCGGGCCAGCTCGTGGCCCTGCTCGTGCTGCTCGTGCTGCAGGCGGCGATGTCCGAGGCCGCGCTCAGGGACTGGGGCTGGCGCATTCCCTTCGCGGTCGGCGCGGCGCTGGCGCTGGTCGTCTTCTGGCTGCGGCGGCGGCTGGCTGAGACCGAGAGCTTCGAGAAGCGCGAGGCGGGCAAGCGATCGAGCTTCGCCGCGCTGCTCGTCGAGCATCCGCGCGAGGCGGCGGTGGTTATGCTGCTCACCGCGGGCGGCACGCTCGCCTTCTACGCCTACACCATCTACCCGATCGCCTTCCTCAAGAAGACCGCGGGCTTCTCCGACGCGGCGGCGACGCAGGTCAACGCGGCCGCGCTGTTCGTGTTCATGGCGATCCAGCCGCTCGCCGGCGCGCTGTCCGACCGGATCGGGCGCAAGCCGCTGATGGTCGCGTTCGGCGTGCTCGGCGTGCTGCTCAGCTACCCGATCTTCGCCGCGCTCGAGCAGGTCGAGAACGGCGTCGAGGCGTTCCTGCTGATGACCGGCGCGCTGGTGATCGTGACCGGCTACACGTCGATCAACGCCGTGGTTAAGGCCGAGCTCTTCCCCGCGCACATCCGTACGCTGGGGGTCGCCCTGCCCTATGCGCTGGCGAACGCGATCTTCGGCGGCACCGCGCCCTATGTGGCGCTGTGGTTCAAGGAAGCGGGCTGGGAGCGCGGCTTCTATTGGTACGTCACCGCGATGATCGGCGTGTCGCTGATCACTTATCTGCGGATGCGCGACACCGCTAAGCATTCGCGGATCCTGGAGGATTGAGCGCTCCCGTCATGCCGGCTTTCGCCGGGATGACGGTTTCTAGGAGAGCAGCCCGCCGCCTCCGCGCGTCGCGAGCACGCGGCCGATCGAATCGAACAGCGCGTCCATCGCCACCGGCTTGAACAGCACGTCGTCGGCACCGGTCGCGAGGCAGCGCTCGCGAAGGTCGGGCGCGGTGTCCGCGGTCACCACGATGATCGGCAGCTCGCCCTTGGCGTCGCCGCGCCTGCGGATGCGCTCGATCGTCTCGAAACCGTCCATGCCGGGCATGCGCAAATCGACCAGGACCACGTCGAACGTATCCTCGTCGAGCATCGCCAGACCCTCCTCGGCCCAGCTCGCCTCGGCCATGGTCGCGCCCGCGACGTCGAGCATGTCCTTGACGACCCGACGGTTCATCGGGTCGTCTTCGATGAAGAGAACATTCATGGCCGGCCGCCTGCGCGGGCCGGAGCCATGGAGTAGCGAGCGACCGTTTTTATCATATCAGGTGTGCTATCGCCCTAAGCCGCTCGCGAAACAAGCGGATCGCTGCCTGACTTGTCGGAATTTTCTTCCGCAAGCGGAATGATAGCATCGATCAGGGCCGCTCCTGCAACCGGTTTTTCAACTACCCTGCGGGCACCTGCCTCGATCAGCTGCGACCGGGTCTCAGCATCGGGCTTGAGCCAGAGCACCGAACATTCCGCCCCGGGCGCGGCTTCGCAAAGTTTCCGGAATGTTTCCATTGGGTTGGTTGGATCGGCCTTGAGCGTCGCTTCGTCCGCGACGAGATGGCTCACCCCGCCCGCGCCGAGCAGCGCCAGCGCTTCCTCGGCATTGGCGGCGAAGCGGAGCGCGGCGACGCGCGGCTCGAACAGGGTCTTGAGCATCGAGCGCGCGATCGGATTGCGATCGAGAATCACCATGCTCGCGGTGCTGGCGCCGGCCTCGATTGCGGCATCCGGCGCCTCGGCGGGCACCAGCGGCAGATCGACGGTGAAGGTCGATCCCTTGCCCTCCTCGCTCTCGACGCGAATGTCGCCGCCCAGCGCCAGGGCGAGGTTGCGGCAGATGGCCAGGCCGAGCCCGGTACCGCCGAAACGGCGCGTCGTGCTGGTATCGACCTGGCGGAAGCTTTCGAAGATCTCGTCGAACTTGTCCGCCGGGATGCCGATCCCGGTATCGGCGATGACGAGCCGCAGGCGCCGCGCCTCGCCTTCCCCCTCGCCCACCGCGCGCAGCGTGACGCCGCCCTTCTCGGTGAACTTGATCGCGTTGGACAGCAGGTTGAACACGATCTGCCGGAGCCGTCCGGCGTCGCTGACGATCCAGCCCGGCGCATGGCTGAGCTCGAGCCGGAAGCCAAGGCCCTTGCCGCGCGCCTGCTCCTCCCAGAGGCGCGTGACTTCGCGCAGCGTCGCGCCAAGATCCATCGGCGCGAGGTCGACGGTCATGTGCCCCGTCTCCATCTTCGCCATGTCGAGAATGTCATCGACCAGCCCGCGCATCTGGATGCCCGCGCTGTGGACGATGCCGATACGGTCGCGCGTCTGCGGCTCGAGCCCGGAATCGGAGAGCATGACCTGGGTCATGCCGAGGATGCCGTTGAGCGGCGTGCGGATCTCGTGGCTCGTCATCGCCAGGAACTCGGTCTTCGCCTTCAACGCCTTTTCGAGCGCGACATTGGTCTCGGCGAGCACGATGTTGGCGGCCTTTACCTGATCGCGGCTGCGGCGGACCGTGACGAGGCCCCAGGCGAGCGCGGCGATCACCACCAGGGTCGCGCCGCCGATCGAGAAGAACAGGGTGCGCTGGAACTCGGCGGTACGGCGCTCCTCCTCCGCCTTCAGCGTCTGGATGCGCGTCTGCTGCTCGGCATAGTTGAACCGCGCCGCCATCAGCGCCGCGCCGGTGGTGGTGGCGACCTTGGCGGATTCGTCGCTGATGCGCCTCAGCGCCTCGAGATGCGCGAGCGCGCGGCGCGTATCACCGGCCTTGGCGTAGATCTGATAGGCATAGAGGTGCGCATAGCGGAAATCGGCCGAGCTCTGCTCGAGATCGATACCGGCGAACGCCTCGTCCATGTAGCGACGCGCCGCGGCATAGTCGTTGCGCGTGGCGGCGAGCCTGGCGGTCGTGGCGAGTAGCTGACGCCGCAGCATTTCGGAATCGGCGTCGCTGGCCAGCGCGAAACCGCGCGCGAGCGAGCGATCGGCGGCGTCGAGATGCCCGAGATTGATCTGGCTGCGGGCGAGATTGCTGAGCAGGATCGCCTCGAGCCGCGGCTTGCCCATCTCCCGGGCAATCGTCAGCGCCGCCGCATATTCCTTCTCGGCTTCGGCATAGCGCTCGAGCGTGGCGAGAACGTTGCCGCGGTTGTTGTGGAGCGTGAAGGACAGCGCCGGCTCGCCGCTATAGAGTTCGGCCGCCTGGCGATAATATTGCTCGGCGCGGGCATCGTCGTTGGCGACGCCGTAGAGCGCGCCGATATTCTGGAGCGCGATCGCCTGGCTCCTCGGCTCGTTGACCGCGCCGAAGACGCGGAAGGCGGCCTGGTAGTTTTCGAGCGCCTGCACGGCGCGGTCCTGCGCGATGAATAGCGTGCCCTGCGACATCAGCAAATCGCCGCGCAGCTTGATAGGCTCATGGATCGGCTCGATCAGGCGCAGTCCGTCCGCGAGCAGGGGCGCGGCCTTGTCGGAGGCGTCGCTCCGGAGATGCGCCTCGGCCGCCAGCCAGCGCGCGGTGGCGAGGCCGAGCGCGCGCTGGCGCGGATCGGCGATCTTGCGGGCGAGCGCGTCGATCGCGACGGCATGGCGCAGTGCCTCCGCCTGATCGCCCATCATGCTTTCCTTGGCCGCCTTGATCTCGGCCTCGACTGCCTTCGGAAAGGGCGGCTCGGTCGCGAACGCGGAGGCGCCCGGCAGGACCAGCGCGAGCGCGAGCAGCAGCAGCCGGAGCGGACCGCGCGTCACGCGCGCTTCCAGAAGCTCTCGGGCCGGATGAACGAGGATTGCGCGGCCCCCGGCGCATCGAGATGGCCGCTCTCGACGAGGAACTTGCGAAAGGCCTCGAGCCCGAGCGGGCGCGAGATCAGGAAGCCCTGAACCATGTCGCAGCCCATCACGCTGAGCAGCGCGAGCGCCGACGGCGTCTCGACCCCTTCGGCGGTGACTTCCATCTCGAGCGCATGGGCGAGGTCGATCGTCGAGCGGACGATCAGCGGGTCGCGATTGCTCGAGGTGAGCTGCATCACGAACATCTTGTCGATCTTGAGCTCGCTCGCGGGCAGCTGCTTCAGATAGGCGAGCGAGGAGAGGCCCGCGCCATAATCGTCGATGGCGAGCACGATGCCGCTGTCGGCGAACATCTGGAGGTGACGGATCGCGCTTTCGGGATCGCGGATCACCGCGGTCTCGGTGATCTCGAAGCCGAGCTTGGCGTCGGTGCCCGCGATGATCTCGCAAGCCTCGGCGACGAAGCCGGCATCGGCGAGAAGCTGGCCCGAGATGTTGATGAAGAGCGGCAGGTCGAAACCATCGGCGCGCAGGCGCTTCTGGTCCTCGATCACCTGGCGCAGCGTCCAGAGCGTGAGCGCCGAGATCTCGCCCGCCTGTTCGGCCACCGCGATGAAGTCGCCCGGCAGGATGAGCCCGCGCACGGGATGCTGCCAGCGTACCAGCGCCTCGGCGCTGGCGATCTCCTGGCGGCGGACGTGCACCTTGGGCTGGTACTGGAGGAACATCTCGCCGTTCGCGATCGCGCGCGGCAGCTCGCGCATCAGCGTCAGGCGGTCGAAGGCGAGATCGGCGCGCGACAGGTCGAGCATCACGACCCGGCCCTCTTCCTGCGCCTGCTCGAGCGCGGATTCGGCCGCTTCGGTCAGGCGGACCTCGTCATTCTCGGCGGCGGGCGCGGCGGCGACGCCGAAGACCATCTGGAGCTGATAGCGCTCGCCGTCGATGTCGATCATCCGCGTGAAGGTCTTGCGGATGCGGTCGACATCGGCCGCGGCGACTTCGGGCGTCTCGCGCTCGAACGCGATCTCGAGAACGCTGCGGCTGGCCGGCGCTATGCGGGCGTCGGGAAAGAGCTCGGTGATTCGCCGCGCGACGTCGAGCACCAGCGAATCGGCGCGCGGGCGGCCCAGATGACGGCGCAACGTGACGAAATTGGTGATTTCGCAAAGGCACAGCAGCCGCCAGTAACAATTTTCGGCGCGGTCGCCGCTCCCACGTTTTGGGAGCCTGCTCCGGCTTCCGAGACGGAAGGGGAGCGTGAAGTCGACGGGGCGCTTGCGGGAATGGGCGGGTGAAACCGGTTGCACGAATTCGCCTGCGATTCCCGTGCCTTCCACGAGATTCGCGGCCGCGTTTCGCGCGGTGCCCGCCGAAGGCGTCAGGGGCTCGTTCCGTGCCGACATGCCGCTTTCGCCTAGCCCGGCACCCTTGAAGGAACGGTTAAATTCGGCCCCGGGACATGACCCAAGTCTGCACAACTCCGCAGAAATCCTGATTGATTCGTTGTTAATATATCTTTAACCACCCGAATCGCGCCTCCGTGCGCACCGATGGGAGACTGATAATGTTCGCGTTCAATCTGCTTTTCCGCGACGGCGGCAGCGGCGAGACCATTCGCCCCTTCTGACGACGCCACTTCCGGGCCGGCGGTGAGACGACCTCATCCGAGGCCGTGCTGACCGGCCCGGACGGTTCTCGAAAGAGCGTTCAAAACGGGCGGCCTCCGGGCCGCCCTTTTGCTTTCGGCGCAGATGCGCACCGGAACATGGCGTGCCCCTTGCCCTGAAGGCGCGCTTCGCTATCTGCGGCTGCGAACTGCCTTCCAAAGGGGAACTATCTTGCGCATCGCGATGATCGGCACGGGCTATGTCGGCCTGGTTTCCGGCGCCTGCTTCTCGGATTTCGGCCATGAAGTGGTCTGCGTCGACAAGGACGCCCGCAAGATCGAACTGCTCCACCAGAACATCATGCCGATCTACGAGCCGGGGCTCGACGCGCTGGTCGCGTCGAACGTCAAGGCCGGCCGCCTCTCCTTCACCACCGATCTCGCCGAGGGCGTCAGGGATGCCGACGCGGTGTTCATAGCGGTCGGCACCCCGAGCCGCCGCGGCGACGGCCATGCCGACCTCTCCTATGTCTTCGCCGCCGCGCGCGAGATCGCCGAGAACCTGACCAAGGGCAGCGTGATCGTCACCAAGTCGACCGTGCCGGTGGGCACCGGCGACGAAGTCGAGCGGATCATCGCCGAGATCGCGCCGGAGAGCGGCGCCAAGGTCGTCTCCAATCCGGAATTCCTGCGCGAGGGCGCGGCGATCGAGGACTTCAAGCGTCCCGACCGGGTCGTCGTCGGCACCGACGACGAGAGTGCGCGCGAAGTGATGCGCGCGATCTACCGGCCCCTGTCGCTCAACCAGAACGCGCCGATCCTGTTCACCGGCCGCCGCACCTCCGAGCTGATCAAATATGCCGCGAACGCCTTCCTCGCGGTCAAGATCACCTTCATCAACGAGATCGCCGACCTGTGCGAGCAAGTGGGCGCCGACGTCCAGGAAGTCGCGCGCGGCATCGGCATGGACAACCGCATCGGCGGCAAGTTCCTCCATGCCGGCCCGGGCTATGGCGGCTCGTGCTTCCCCAAGGACACGCTGGCCCTGCTCAAGACCGCGGGCGACAACGAGACCCCGTTGCGCATCGTCGAGGCGACGGTGCAGGTCAACGACGCCCGCAAGCGCGCGATGGGCCGCAAGGTGATCAAGGCGATGGGCGGCGACGTGCGCGGCAAGACCGTCGGGGTGCTCGGTCTCACCTTCAAGCCCAACACCGACGACATGCGCGACGCGCCGAGCCTCTCGATCATCGCGGCGCTGCAGGACGCCGGCGCGACGGTGAAGGCCTATGACCCCGAGGGCTTCGAGCAGGCCCGGCCGCTGCTGGCCGATGTCGAGTTCAGCGACAATGCCTATGCCGCCGCCGACGGCGCCGACGCGCTGGTGATCGTCACCGAATGGGACGCCTTCCGCGCGCTCGACCTCGACCGGATCAAGGCGCTGCTCAAGACGCCGCTGCTCGTCGACCTGCGCAACATCTACCCGCCGGCCGAAGCCGAGCGCGCGGGGCTCAAGCTGGTCGGGGTGGGCAAGCCCGTCCGCGGCTGAGCCGGCCCCTCCCTTATCATAGCCTCGCTGGCGCGCGGGCGCGCGCCGCTGTAAGGCTGCCTGAACACCTCCCCGGGATGCGCCGATGAAGGCAATGCTGCTGCAGATGACGAGCGGGATCGATCCCGCCGCGAACGGACGGGCGATCGTCGACGCGATCGCCGCGACCGCCCGTGACGGCGGCGCGATGTTGTTCACGCCCGAAATGTCCGGCCTGCTCGACGGCAACCGGGAGCGCGCGCGCGGGCATGTCGTGGCGGAGGGCGAAGACCGCGTGCTCGCCGATGTCCGCGAGGCGGCGGCGAAGCACGGCATATGGGTCCATCTCGGCTCGCTGGCGCTGAAGGGCGATGGCGACAAGTTCGTCAATCGCGGCTTCGTGATCGACGGCACCGGCGCGATCCGCGCCAGCTACGACAAGCTTCATCTGTTCGACGTCGACTTGCCGACCGGCGAGCGCTGGCGCGAATCCGACACTTATTGCCCGGGCGAGCGGGCGATCGTGGTGGAGACGCCGCTGGGCATGCTGGGCCTCGCGATCTGCTATGACCTGCGCTTCCCGGACCTGTTCCGCGCGCTGAGCGATGCGAGCGCGACGATCCTGTCGGTTCCGGCCGCCTTCACGCGCCCGACTGGCCAGGCGCATTGGCACGTGCTGCTGCGCGCTCGCGCGATCGAGGCGGGCGCCTATGTGATCGCCGCGGCCCAGACTGGCCAGCATGAGGACGGACGCGCCACCTATGGCCACTCGCTAGTGATCGACCCCTGGGGCGAAGTGCTGCTCGACATGGGCGAGGCGCCCGGCCTGGGCAGCGCCGCGATCGATCCCGCGCGCGTCGCCGACGTGCGCGGCCGCGTGCCGGTGCTGCGCCATCGCCGGCCGATCCCCTCCGTCGAGACCGTTTCCGCATGAGCACCAAGACCGAAAGCACCAAGGTTTCGGCGACGATCGAGGACCGGTCGCAGCTGATCGACTATTTCGCGCGCGGCGAGAAGCCGAAGGCGCGCTGGCGGATCGGCACCGAGCACGAGAAGTTCGTCTTCTCCACCAGGGATCATCACGCGCCGAGCTATGACGAGCCCGGCGGCATCCGCGACCTCCTCCAGGGCATGACCGCATTCGGCTGGCAACCGGTGCACGAAGGCGAGAACGTCATCGCGCTCTCCGGCCCCGACGGCACGGTGAGCCTCGAGCCGGCGGGCCAGCTCGAGCTCTCCGGCGCGCCGCTCGAGAATCTCCACGACACCTGCGCGGAGACCGGACGGCACCTGAAGCAGGTCAAGCAAGTCGGCGACAGGCTCGGCCTCAACTTCCTCGGCCTCGGCATGTGGCACGACAAGGCGCGCGCCGACCTGCCGATCATGCCCAAGGGCCGCTACGGCATCATGCTGCGCCACATGCCGCGGGTCGGCAGCCTCGGCCTCGACATGATGCTGCGCACCTGCACCATCCAGGTGAACCTCGACTATGGATCCGAGGCGGACATGGCGCAGAAGTTCCGCGTCGGCCTCGCGCTCCAGCCGCTGGCGACTGCGCTCTTCGCCAATTCGCCCTTCACCGAAGGCAAGCCCAACGGCTATCTGAGCTATCGCAGCCATATCTGGTCGGATACCGATCCGGCGCGGACCGGCATGCTGCCCTTCGTGTTCGAGGACGGGTTCGGATATGAGCGCTATGCCGACTATGCGCTCGATGTGCCGATGTACTTCGTCTACCGCGACGGCAAATATATCGACGCTGCCGGGCAGAGCTTCCGCGACTTCCTGAAGGGCGAGCTCCCCGCCTATCCCGGCCACAAGCCGACGATGGACGACTGGGCCGACCATCTCTCGACCGCCTTTCCCGAAGTGCGGCTCAAGACCTTCCTCGAGATGCGCGGCGCCGATGGCGGGCGCTGGGGACGGATCTGCGCGCTGCCGGCGCTCTGGGTGGGTCTGCTCTACGACCAGGCGGCGCTCGACGCCGCCTGGGATCTGGTCAAGGACTGGGACATGACCGAGCGGCAGACGCTTCGGGACTCGGTCCCCAAGCTCGCGCTCGACGCGCCGCTGCCCGGCGGCGGCAAGCTGCGCGACATCGCCGGCGAAGTGCTCGACATCGCCGCGGCCGGCCTCGCCGCGCGCGCCCGGCTCAACGCTTCGGGCGACAACGAGTCCGGGTTCCTCGATCCACTGCGCGAAGTGGTGCGCACCGGCAAGGTGCCTGCGCAGGTGCTGCTCGACCGGTTCAACGGCGATTGGAACGGCGACATCGCACGGGTGTACGAAGAGGCGAAGTTCTAGTCCCATATCCGCCGTCTATGGGGCAGGCGCCGCTAGGGCATGGCGCCGCCCGGCTGCCCTGCGCTAGGGAGGAAACATGGCCTATTTCCTCGGGATCGACGCGGGCGGCAGCCATTGCCGCAGCCGGCTGGCGGACGAGACCGGAGCGATCCTCGGCACCGGGGAGAGCGGGCCGGCCAACACCCGCATCGGGATCGAGCGGCTCCACGCGGTGCTCGACGACGTCGCCGGCCAGGCGATCGCCGCCGCCGCGCTCGACGCGGACGCGGTGGGTACGATCCGCGCGGGAATCGGCGTGGCCGGCATCTCGCGCGCGGGCATGCGGGAACGGCTCGCGGCGCTCCCCTTCCCCTTCGCCTCGACCGCCTTCGCGACCGACGCGGCGATCGCCAACCTCGGCGCGCATGGCGGCGCCGAGGGCGCGACGCTGATCATCGGCACCGGCAGCGTCGCCGAGGTGCGCGTCGGCACCAACAGCTTCACCATCGGCGGCTATGGCTTTCCGATCTCCGACGAGGGCAGCGGCGCCGCGCTGGGCCTCAGCGCGATGCGCCACGCACTGCGCGCGCTCGACGGGCGGACCGAAGTGACGCCGCTCAGCCATGCCGTCACCGCCGGCTTCGGACACGACACCGCGCGCGCGGTCGCGTGGATGGATGCGGCTACGCCCAAGGATTATGCCGCCTTCGCGCCGCTGGTGATGGACTATGCCGAGAACAACGACGCGATCGCCCGCTCGATCGTCGAGGACGCGGCGCTGCATATCGAACGCTTCATCGAGACGATCTTCGCGCGCGGCGCGGTGCGCTGCGCGCTGGCGGGCGGACTGGCGCTCCGCATGCGTCCCTGGCTGCGCGAACGCACGGTGGCGCGGCTGACCCAGGCGGTCGCCGACCCGCTCGACGGCGCGCTGCTGCTCGCCGGGCTACCCGCTTCGGCGCTGCCGACGAGGAGGCCGGGCGGTGCCGACTGAGGCGGCCGATCCCCGCTATGTCGACATCGATCGCTGGCCGACGCCGGCCGCGATCGAGGCGATGCTCGAATCCCAGCTCGCGGCGGTCGCGGCGCTGAAGAGCCAGACCGACGCGATCGCGGCGGCGGTGGACGCCGCGGCCGAGCGGCTGCGCGGCGGCGGGCGACTGGGCTATGCCGGCGCCGGCACTTCGGGACGGATCGGCGTGCAGGACGGCGTCGAGCTCACGCCCACCTTCAACTGGCCCGTCGAGCGCCTCGTCTTCCTGATGGCGGGCGGC
>CBIFVW010000094.1:0-12758 GCA_966186155.1 uncultured Sphingomonas sp. | reverse complement strand
GACCGGCTCTGGCGGCACGGCGGCCGCCTCCGGCTCCGCTGTCAGCTTGACCGCGCGCGCGATAACGCCGCTCGCCGCGCTCGCGCGCTGGTCGACCGGATCGACCAACGCATCGGTCAGCCATTCGGACGGCGAGCCTTCGGCCACCATCTCGTTCAACCTGCCGCCCGGCGCCTCCCTCGGCGCGGCGGCCCAGACGATCGCCCAGGTCCAGGCCGGGCTGGGCCTGCCCGCCACGGTGCACGGCGAGTTCGGCGGAACCGCGCGCGTGTTCGCGCAATCGACCGCCACCATGCCGCTGCTGATCCTGGCGGCGCTCGTCGCAATCTACATCGTTCTCGGCATGCTCTACGAAAGCGCGATCCATCCGCTGACCGCGCTCTCGACCCTGCCATCGGCGGGAGTCGGCGCGATGATCGCGCTGATCGCGACCGGCGGTGAATTCGACATCATCGCGCTGATCGGCATCATCCTGCTCGTCGGGATCGTGAAGAAGAACGCGATCATGATCATCGACTTCGCGCTCGAGGCGGAGCGCGGCCAAGGCCTGAGCCCGGCCGCCGCGGTCCGCGAGGCGTCGCTGCTCCGCTTCCGCCCGATCCTCATGACGACGCTCGCCGCCGCGCTGGGCGCGCTGCCGCTCGCGATCGGTTTCGGGGATGGCGCCGAGCTGCGCCGTCCGCTCGGCATCGCGATCTTCGGCGGCCTGGTCGCCAGCCAGCTGCTGACCCTCCTCACCACTCCGGTCGTCTACCTCGTGCTCGACCGTTTCCGCCGCCGTCACGGCGCGCAGGAGAATGCCCTGGCGCGGCACGGCGCGCTCCCGCTTGGTCCAGGAGTTCCAGCATGAAACGCCTCCCTCTCCCGTCGCTCGCCATGCTCCTCCTCGCCGGATGCAATATGGCGCCCGACTATGCACGCCCGGCCACGGTCGCGATCCCGCCGTCGTTCAAGGAGGCCCCGGGCTGGCTCGTCGCCACGCCGTCCGACGCCGTGGCGCGCGGCGACTGGTGGGGCCTGTTCGGCGACTCCGTGCTCGACGGGCTCGAGCGCAAGGTAGCGGTCACCAACCAGAACGTCGCCGCATCGCGCGCGGCCTATGACGCGGCGCGCGCGCTCGTCGCGGTGGAGCGCGCGCAGCTCTTCCCGACCGTCACCGCGTCCGCCAGCGGAACGCACTCGGGCAGCTTCTCGGGCGGTCCCGCGACAGATCTCGGAGCGAGCGGCGCCGCGACCACGACCGGATCGCGCTTTGCACTCAGCATCGGGGGCAGTTGGGAACCCGATCTCTGGGGCCGGCTGGGCAACGGCGTCAGCCAGGCACGCGCCAATGCCCAGGCGAGCGCCGGCGACCTCGCCAATGCGACGCTGTCGGCGCAAGGGGAGCTGGCGACCGACTATGTCCAGCTTCGCGGCATCGACGCACAGCGCGATCTGCTCGACAGCACGATCGCCGATTATCGCCGCGCGCTGGTCATCACCCGGAATAAATATGCCGCCGGCACCGTGGCCCGTTCGGATGTCTATCAGGCGCAGACCTCGCTCGACAACGCGATGGCCACGCGCCAGGACCTCGACCGACAGCGCGCGCTGCTCGAGCACGCGATCGCGGTGCTGGCCGGCGAGAACCCCTCGACCTTCGCGATCCAACCCCTGCCGTGGAATCCCATGGTGCCCGCGGTGCCGGGCGTACTGCCTTCGACGCTGCTCGAACGCCGCCCGGACATCGCCGCGGCGGAGCGCCGCGTCGCCGCAGCCAATGCCAATATCGGCATCCAGCGCGCCGCCTATTTCCCACAGCTGACGCTGTCGGGCAACGGCGGCACCAGCGGCGGCGCGCTCGCCCAATTGTTCTCCGCCGGCACCAGCCTGTGGTCGTTCGGATTGAGCGGTCTCATGACTCTGCTCGATTTCGGGGCGCGGCACGGCCAGGTGCTGCAGGCGCGCGCACAGTTCGACCAGGCGGTCGCGACCTACCGCCAGACGGTGCTGACCGCCTTCCAGCAGGTCGAGGACGATCTCGCCGCCACGCGCGTCCTGGCCGACGTCGCCGCCAGCCGGGCCGCAGCCGCGGAAGCCGCCGCCAATGCCGAGAAGATCATGGCCAATCAGTATCGCAGCGGCATGGTCGACT
Organism: uncultured Sphingomonas sp.; assembly: GCA_966186155.1. Lineage (GTDB taxonomy): Bacteria > Pseudomonadota > Alphaproteobacteria > Sphingomonadales > Sphingomonadaceae > Sphingomonas. The sequence goes on along the minus strand of CBIFVW010000094.1, from coordinate 10,624 downwards.
ATTCGCAGGTGATCGTCGCGCAGACCACCGCGCTTTCCGCGCGCCAGAGCCAGATCGAGGCGGTGGTGGACCAGCAGACCGCGGCGATAGCGCTCGTTCAGGCGATCGGCGGCAGATGGAGCGGCTGAACCGAGGAAACGGCCGGTAGGCGACTCAACATGGCGAATCGACGCCGGACTGTCCGGCGCATCGTCCACTGGCAGCATCGGCGTTCGCCAGATGGTGGGAATCGCGCGGATCGGCGCCTTTCAAAGGCGATTGCGGACGACGGGAGACATCGGGCCCCGGAGGCCCGCGACGCGCATCGCCGGCCAACCGCAGCACCGAAGAGTCAATCCGCGATCATATGATCCGCCACGCCATAGCAGTGGCTCGCCTGATAGGCGTTCCGGCCCCGGTTCATGTGGGTCAGGTTGAAGGTCCGGATCGCACGCACCGCGCGGTCGGAGGCGAGGATGTGGCGGACGGAGGCGGAGCCCCGCACCTTGATGCCGAAAATGTCCGCGCCTCGCGGGAAGAACCAGCCGACATCTTCCGGCGCGGCGACGCAGCGCTCGAGAAAGTCCTGGTCGACCCGCTCCTGCACGAGCGAGCGATCCGTAGTGAAATCCGAAAGATGGACGATGAATCGCGCGCGGATTCCCTCGCCGTCCGCATAGATGGTGAAGAGCTCCATCCAGCTCGCATTGACGCGGACAAGCGGCTTGTCGGAGGTCGAGGGCAGGCAGGAGACCGACCAGTAATGGCGCTCGGTCCTGCGCGGCATGGGAATGCAGCTTCGGCCGTAGAGCCCGAGGATCTCCAGGACATCCTGCGCCTGCGGGCGGCGAAGCAGCTTCTGGACGCGCGCGGCATATTTGAACCGTTGCTCGAGCGATTCCGATCGCTCGCGGGCATCGCGCAACTCGGCCTTGCCGTCGATCCAGGCGCGCTGCTGCTCGAGGCCCAGGAATTGGCGCAGACCGGTGGCGCCGCCTAGAGGATTTGCGCGCATGCGAGATCGGGTGCCCATCACCTCCCCCGGCTTACGCCCGCCCCGCGCGCCTCGGCAAGCCATCCGGGCGGGCTCAGCGCTGCGCGCGCATCGCCGCCGCCAGGGTCCGTTGACACCCGCGGGATTTCGGCTCCACCATGAGGCCCGCCAGCCGGGAGACCGGACATCGATCCCAATCCAAGAGGACGCGCCTTGACGAACTGGACCGTCGCAATGCTGCTCGGCCTGGCCACCGGCATCTCGCCTGCTGCCGCGCAGGCGGAGAAGACTCCTTCCTCCCCGAGCCAGACCGCCGCGATGCCGGAACCGGCCTGGAAGCTGGTTTGCCCGCAAGCCCCCGCACCCGATGCCAAGGCGCCGTCCACGCCCGTTCCGGCGCCGCCCTGCGGGCTGATCCAGAATCTCGTCGCGGGCGAGAAGAAGCAGCGTCTGCTCACGCTCATCGTCCGGCGCACCGGACCCGGTGCCCACGCCCTCACGCTGGCGCTGCCGCACGGCTTGCTCTTTCCCCCCGGCGTCGGACTGCAGGTCGACGAAGCGCCCGCGCGCACGCTCGCGGTGCAGACCAGCGACCAGAACGGCGCCTATGCGGCGACACCGATCGACGCCGAGCTGCTCCAGGGCCTCCGGACGGGCAAGAAGCTCAAGGTCAGCTTCACCGGCGGAACCGGCCAGCGCATCCTGGTGCCCGTGGTTCTCGACGGGTTCGATGCCGGCCTGGCCGATCTCGACAAGACGCCGCTGCCGGCACCCACGGCCGCTTCGCCGGCAAACTGACCGGCGGCCGCGCGGCGGAGCCGTTGCGGCCGCATCGCCTCCCTAGGGCAGCGGCACCACCACCGGTGGCGTCGGGGGCGCCGGCTGGCCGTAATTCACCGATCCGGCTCCGCCCACCGAGACATTGACCTTGGTGGGGTCGTTGAAGCCGTTGGCGTCGTCCACTTCGCCGCTAGTCGCTCCCGCGCTCGCCGCCTGCTGGGTCAGGTTGATCGTTCCACCGAGCACGCGGAAGCGGAGGATTTGCCCGTTGCCCGCCTGTCCCGCGATGTTCGAGAAGCTGTTGCCGGACATGTTGACGTTGATCGTCGGCGACGGCCCGCCGATCTGATTGTCCTGGATGACGATCGCGCGGCTGCCGATGTCGCGGATGGTATTGTTGAGGATCGTCAGATTGGTCGTCCCGCCCGCCGTGGAGGAACCGCCCAAGCCGACATTGACCGAGAGCGCCGCGACGGACGCGATCTGCTGGATGGTGTTGCCGCTGATCAGATAGGTCGCGTTGATCGCGCCTTCGTTGCCGATCGCGATCCCGTTGCCCAGCAGCGAGCCCGAGCCGGCGACACCGTTCGCGCCGATGACATTGTTCTGGATGGTGCCGTACACCGTGCGCCCGAACGGTGAGTTGCCGTTCTGGAAGTCGTTGATCGCCGTCGAGCGCTGGCCGGTGAAGCTGTTCCCGACGATGCTGTAGGTCAGCGTCGACGATCCGGGTCCGGTCGAGACGTTGATGCCCGCATTGTTGGCGGTGAAGGTCGAGCCGCTGACGTTCGCGGTCATGCTCGTGCCCGACGTGTCGATGAACAGCGCCGTGCCGGTGATCGTCGCCGGCGGGGTCGCGGCATTCCAGTTGCCGGTGAAATTGCTGTTGGTGACCGTGATCCCCATCACCGACGTGCCGGTGCCCAGGAAGTTGACCAGGTTCCCGTGCGGGCTGGCCACATTGCCGTTGATCGGCAGGCCGTTGGAAGAGATCGCGGTATTGACCAGCTGGAAGTTCGCCAGCGTGCCCGCCGAATTGGTGATCTGGATCTCGAACTCGTTGTTGTTGCTGATGACCGAGTTGAAGATGCCGGTCGGGCGTGCGCCGTTCGACGCGCTGCCGGTGAGCCCGGAGATATTGATCCCGGATTCGTCGGTCGCGGCGTCGTTGCCGTTGCCGTTGATCGTCATGTGGTCGAGCAGGAAGCCGTTGACGTTCGACCCGCCGATGCCGTCGCCGAGATTGTTGCCGATGTTCATATAGGCGAGGCTGACGGCCTCGGTGCTCGTGAGGCTGATGCCGTCGCCCGTCGAGTTCTGGATCGTGCCGCCCGAGCCTGCGGTGCCCGTGCCGGTCACGGTCAGGCCGGCCGTCGTCCCCGTATTGTTGAGGACGATGCCGCTCGCCGCGCCGTTGGACGAGATGCTCCGGAAGAGCAGTCCCGCCGCGCCGATCGTCGTGCTGGCGACGTTGAGCGCGATGCCCGTGGTGCTGGTGATCGTGTTGCCGGTGCCCTGGACCGTCACCGTGCCGCCCCCGGTGGCGTTGAAACCGATCCCGCTGGTGGTGGTGATCGCCAAATTGCCGTTCAGGAAGTCGATCGCCCCGCCCGTGTTGTTGGCGAGATTCACGCCCGTGTTGGCGCCTGTCGTGATCGTCTTGCTGCCGGAGAAGACCACGTTCCCGCTGTTGACGTTCTGCACCGCGATGCCGTTGCCGAGCCCGCCCGTGGCGCTGATCGCGCCCGAGAAAGTCACCGTGCCGGTCTCGTGATTGTCGACCAGCACCACATTGCCGGCGCTGGTCTTGGTGATCGACGCGCCGATGCTGACGTTGCCGGTGCCGTTCAGGACGTACACGCCGGAGCCCGTGGGATCGTTGGTCGCGCCGATCGCGCCGCCGAGGATATTCACCTGGCCGGTGGCGCCGTTGACCTCCACGCCGTTGCCCGCGGTGTTGTTGATCGCCACGCTGGTGGCGGTGAAGGTGCCGCTCCCGGCGCCATTGACTTCGATGCCTTCATCGCCCGCCGCCGAGATGGTGACGGTGCCGAAGCTGACATTGCTGGTAGAGCCGCCCCCATAGAAGATGCCGTCCGAAGTCGCGCCGGCGACCGAGGCATTGCCGCCGTTGAAGGCGCCGCCGTCGAGATCGCTGATGTTGATCGCGATGCCGGCGACGGTGCCCGAGCTCGTCAGCGTCGCGAAATTGATCCCCCCGGCGCCCGCCAGGCCGCCGGTCAGATCGAGGATCTGGCCGGTCTGTGTCTGGACGCTGTTGCTGCTCCCGCTGAGGCTGAGCGTTCCGCCGCCGGCAAAGCTCAGGCCCGCCCCCGTCGTGGTGACGATGCCGAGCCCGCCGGTGAAGCCGATGGTCGCGCCGGTGTTGTTGCTAAGCGCGACACCCGCGCCGCCGCCATTGGCGATCGTCACCGCACCCTGGAAGAGCGCATCGAGCGGATCGGCCTGGGCGGTGTTGTTCCGGATCGCGATCCCGGCGGTGCTCGCATTGCTGATGTTGATCGCGCCGGTGACCGTGAACGCGCCCTCCACCTGGTCGAGCAGGATGCCATAGGCGCCGCCCGACGCATTGATCGCATCGAGCGTCATGTCGATGGTGAGCGGATTGAGGCCGATCGCGGTTCCGCCGGTCGTATCGACGGTGCCGCCGGCAGTCGTGAGCGTGAAGTTGTTGGAATTGGCGGCGACAAGGCCGGTCCCGCCGCTATTGGCGATGTTCAGACCGGTGAAGTTGAGCGCGCCCGTCGCGTTCGAGAGGCTGAGACCCACTCCGGCGATGCGCGAGCTGGTGGTGCCGAGGTTCAGCGTGCCGGCGGACACCGGCTGGATCCCGGCAGCCGCATCGGCATCGAAGTCGATATTGGTCAGCGCGAACCCGCCGGTCTCGGCGGTATGGGACGCAGTGAGGTTCGAGAAGGCCGACACGGTGAGCGAACCTGCGCCGGTGCCGTTGAGGGTGAGGATGTTGCCGCCCGAAGCCGTGAGATTGAGGTTGAGAAGCGCCAGCGTCGTTGAGGCGGCGCCGTCGAAGAGGTTGATCGCGCCCGCCGCACCGCCCGAGATCGTGCTGTTGCGGATCGTGACGATCCCCGCGACGCCATTGCCCATGACGCCCGCGCCCGCACCGCCATTGGTGATCAACAGGCCGTCCAGCAGGTTCGAGCCGCCGAGCACCACGGTCGGCGTCCCTCCGCTGGTGGTCAGGATCGGTGCGCCCGAATTCGCGAAGGGATTGGTGATGACGCTGGTCGCGACATTGTAGAGCGTCACGTTGGCGGGAGCGCCGCCGCCGGTGTTCAGGGTGTCGCCGTGAAGGAAGCTGAGCAGGATCTGCCCACTGTCCAGATCGAACGAGCCGCCGGCGCTCGTCGCGTTGAGCGTGTCGGTCCCGCCGGCCGGATTGTTTAGCAGCACGATATAGGTGGCATTCGCCGCCTCGGCCCCCGCGAGCGAGCCCGGATCGCTGCGGGTGCCACTGCCCGTCGCCCCCTCGAGGACGAAATAAGCGGAAACCGAAAGACCCGTGGTGTCGCCGTTCAGGTTCACATCGGCGAAATTATAGGTGCCGACGCTCGCGTTGAGGCCCGCGATGACGAGCGGCGTCGTCGCGGTGATGTTCGACGCCGCGCCGTCGGCGTCGGTGTTCGAGCCGTCGCCGTAGCGGAAATTGCCGGTCATCGCCGCGTTGGTGAGATCGACGCCCACACCGACCCCGGCGATCGTGCTGCTGTCGAGGATGAGTATGTCGCCGGCCGTGGTGTTGCCGGTCAGGTCGATGCCCCTGGTGCCCGTGGCCGAGGCGGCACTGATGTCGAGCGTGTTGAAGGTGGCACCGCCCGTCAATCCGGTCAGGTTGACCGCCGTGCTATTGGCCGCCAGCCCGGTGATGTCGACGTCGCCGAAGCTGAACGCGCCGGCCGAGCCGTTGAGGATGGCGATGCCCGCGCCGCCCGAAAGCGTGAAAGAGCCGAACCGGTAGGTTCCATCGGCATTGTCGAAGGCGAACCCGTCCCCGCCCGTCACGTTGAACGTCGCGTTGCGGAAGTCGAGCGTGCCGGTCGTGTGCCCGAGAACGTTCAGTGCCGCGACGCCGGCATTCGATTGCGTCACGGTGCCCGAATAGGTCAGGTTCGCCGTCGCGTTCAGCACTTCGATCGCGGCGTCCGCAGGATCGGTGATGCTGGTGCCGCTGCCGAAAACGAAAGTGCCGGCCGAACCGCCGGCGATCTGGAGCCGCGCACCGCCGCTCAGCGCCATCGTGCCGTTGAAATTATAGGTACCGTCCGAGTTGTTGAACAGCAAGCCGATGCCATTGGTCGCGACCAGGTTGCTCCCGGCTCCGAAGGTCACGGTGCCGTTGTGGCCGGACGCGATGCTCAGCAGCGCCGCATTGGCCGCCTGGTTCACGCTGCCATTATAGGTGAAGTCGAGCGTGCCGCTGCTATTGCTGATCGCGAGCGCGACGCCCGTGGTACCGGTGATGCTCGACGCCGCGCCGAAGGTGAAGCTGCCGGAGGTCGCACCGCCGATCAGGATGGCGCCCGATCCGCTGGTGACCGACAGGTTCGCGACATCCATCGCCCGCCCGCCGGTACCGATACCGGTAGCCTGCGCAATGATGCCGGTTCCCGTGCCCGAATGGACGACGCTGTCCAGCACCAGGTCGATGCGCCCGGTGTTGACGAAGACCGTGTTGCCGTCGACGGTGTCGATCGTCCCGGCGCCGGTCCGCAAGTCGAGCGATGGCGCGGTGACCGACAAGCCGGCGCCGCCGCTATTGTAGATCGACAGCGACGAGAAGTTCAGCAGGCCGGAGTTGGCGTTCAGCGCCAATCCCGTGCCATTGACGCGCACGCCCGCGGTGCCGATCCGAAGCGATGCGTCGACGGCCTGGAAGCCGGCGGTCACCAGGTCCGAATCGAAAGCCACCCCGTTGAAATTGGCGCCGGAATTCTCGCCATGCCCGCCCTCGATCGTGATGTTCGAGAGCTGCGTGATCGTGAGCGTTCCGGCGCCTACCGCGGAGAGCGGGGTGGAGCCGCCGGAGCTCCGCAGCGTGAGGTTGCTGAGCGCCGCACTGGCGCCGCCCGCGCCGCCGTCGAGCGCGATCGCGCCCGCCGCGCCCGAGATGACGCTGTTGCGGATCACGAGGTTCGCGGCGCCCGAACCGAATATGCCCGCGCCCGAGCCGCCATTGGCGATCACGACCCCGTCGATGATGTTGTTGCTCGCGACGACCAGGGTGTGTGCTCCGCCGCCCGCGCCGGTGGTCAGCGTCGGCGCGCCCGAACCGGCGAACGGATTGGTCGCCATGCCCTGGGCGATGCCGTAGAGCAGGACGTTGGCGGGCGCCCCGCCCGGCAGCGTGACCGTATCGCCGTTGAGGAAGCCGAGCAGCTGCTGTCCCGCGTCGAGCGTGAACGTGCCGCCCGCACCGAACACCGCGTCGTTGGCGTCGATCGTGTCGTTCCCGCCGGCGGGATCGTTGAGCAGGATGATGATGTCGGCATTGGCCGCTTCCGCGGCGCCGAGGCTGCCCGGATCTCCGCGCGTGCCCGCGCCGCTCGCCCCCGCCCGCACCCAGAACACCGTCGCCGAGGTCGAAAGCGCGCCGGTGTCGCCGACCAGGTTGACGTCGCGGAAATTATAGGTCCCGACGCCGGCGTTGAGCCCGGTCACCACCAGCGGAGTCGTCGCGCTGATCGTCGAGGCGGCGCCATTGGCATCGGTATTCGATCCGTCGCCGTAGCGGAAACTGCCGGTGATCGCCGCGTTGGTGAGGTCGACGCCGATGCCGACGCCGGTGATCGTGCCGCTGCCGGTGGTCGCCACATTGCCCGAGAAGGTCGCGCCGGTCAGGTCGATGCCGCGCGTGCCGACGGTCGAGCTGCCGGTGATGTCTAGCGTCGCGAAGGTGACATTGCCCGAGGCGTTGCGCGCATCGACGCCGGTCAGGTTCGCGCCGAGGCCGGTGATGTCGACATTGCCGAAACCGATCGATCCGGTGCTGCCGCCGCCGAGCACGATGCCCGTACTGTTCGCGATCGTGGTGGCGCCGAAAGCCGCGATGCCGTCGATGTTGGTGAGGGCGATTCCGGCGGTGCCGCTGCCGCTCGCCGAGAGCGAGCCGAAGGAGACGGCAATGCCCGTCGCCACGCCATCGACCAAGACGCCGTAGCCCGCCGAACCGTTGATCGTCGCCGTGGCGGTTGCGATGCTGCCGCTGTTGTTCTGGATCAGGATCCCGTTGCCGCCCGCGCCCGTTACGCTGAGCGCGCCGAGCGTGATCGAACTGCTGTTGTCGGTGAGCCGCACGCCCTCGCTCGCGCTGCCCGAGACCGCGATAGACCCGAGGGCGAACACAGCCGAGCTGTTCGAGATGTTGAGGCCAGGGCCGCCGGTGCCGTTCGCCGCGATGCTGCCGACGGCCACCGATCCGCCGGTCACTCCGTTGAACCGCACTCCGGTCCCGCTCGAGCCCGTCGCAGTGATGCCGACGAAGCCCAGCGTTCCCACCGTCACGTCGCCGAGGTCCACTGCGTTGGCGCCGCCAATCGCGGAAACCGTGATGCCGGTACCCGTGACGCCGAGCGTTCCCGCGCCCGCTCCGTTGAGGAACAACGCGGTGCCGCCGGTGGCCGAAAGGTTGAGATTGTTGAGCGTGGCCGAAGCGGCGGTGCCGCCATCGACCAGCAATATGGCTCCGCCACTGCCGGAGATGTTCGAGTTCAGGATCTGGGTGTTGGACTTGCCGATGCCGACGACGCCGAAGTTCCCGCCGTCATTACGGACGACGACGCCGTCGATCCGCGTGTCGTTCGCCAGGTTGATCGTCGCGGAGCCGGCCGCCGTCGTCGTGAGGATCGCGGCGCCCGAACCCGTATAGGGATTGAGGATGCCCGTCGGCCCGAGGCCCGAGACGATGAGGTTCGGCGGCACCGTCGCGCCGGTCACCGCGAAGAAATCGGTGTAGAGGAAGCTCACCAGCGTCTGGCCCGCGATCAGGTCGAGCGAGCCGCCCGCCCCGGCCGCGTCGATCACGTCCTGCCCGCCGTTCGGATTGTTCAGGAGGACGATATATTGCGCCCCCGACGCCTCCGCCCCGGCCAGGCTGCCGGGGTCGCTGCTGCTCGCGCCGCTGCCGCTCGCGCCGGCGAGGACGTAATAGGCAGTGAAGCTTCCGCCGGTGAGGTTGTTGGTGTTGCCGACGAGCTGGACGTCGGCGAAGTCATAGACGCCCCGGGTCGTGTCGAGCCCAGTGATGACGATCGGCGTGTTGGCCGAGATCCGGCTTTCGAGCCCGTCGCTCGCATCGCCGTCGCCATAGCGGAAGGCGCCCGAGATCGCGGCGTTGGTCAGGTCGACGCCGATGTCCACGCCCTGGATCGTGCTCGGCTGAAGAATGATGACCGAACCGGCATTGGTGGCGCCGGTGAGGTCGATGCCCTTCGAGCCCGCGAAGGACGTGCCGGAGATGTCCAGCGTGTTGAAGCTGATGTTGCCGTGCGCGCCGGTCAGGTCGAGCCCCGTGCCGCCACCCAATCCGGTGATGTCGACATCGCCGAAGGTCACGCCGCCGGGGACGTTGCCGATATGGATGGCGTCGCCCAGGGGACTGGCGATGGTGAGCGGGCCGACGAAGCGGAAGCTCCCGAGCAGGTTGTCGATAGACAAGGCCGGCGATGCCGATGCAGTGAGCGTCGTCGGCCCGTTGAAAACCACGCTAGATCCCGCGAGCGTGCCGTTCACGAGGATCGATCCGGCCCCGGTGATCGGGCCGGTGAAGCGGATCGCGCCGCCCACGTTGAAGATCGAAACGAGCGGCACTGTGTTGCCGCTGATCGCGGCGCCGAAATCGAGCCCGATCGTGCCGCCGCTGCCAGCGACTCCCGACTCTCCGATCTGTACCGCGGCGCCGCCGCTATTGGTGATCGACCCGCCGACGATGGTCACGACGCCGGTCGATCCTCCGGTGATGAGCAGCCCCTGCGTCGCGCTTCCCGAAATGGTGAGCGTGCCGATCCTCAGCGCGTTTCCGCCCGTTCCCGCTCCGGTCACCTGGTCGAGCACGATGCCCGTGTTGATGGAGCCGACCGAACGGACGCTCGCGAGGTTCAGATTGAGGAGCAGCGGATCGAGATAGAGCGCCCCGGCCCCGACGGTGTCGATCGTGCCGTCGACCGTCGTCAGCGTGAAGCTGCCGGTCTTGGTGTTGTTGACGCTCAGTCCCGTGTCGTTGCGGTTCGCGATGTCGAGATCGGCGAAGCTGAGCGCGCCGTCGACTTCGGCCAGAGTCACGCCGGCGCCGCCGATCCGGGCGGCCGTGGTGCCCACTTCCATCCGCCCGGCATTGACCGTCTGGACGCCCGCAGCCGTGTCGGCGTCGAAGGTGACGTAGCGCGCCGCGAAGCCGCCGACCTCGCCATTGCCGCCCGCGATGCTGATCCCCGACAGCGACGCCACCGTGACGGTTCCGGTGCCCGAGCCGTCGATGTCGAGCACCGTCCCGCCCGTCGCCGACAGGGTGAGGTTCGAAAGCGAAGTCGTCAGCGTCGCGCCGGCATCGTTGATGTCGACCGCCCCCGCGCCGCCGCCGATCACCGAGTTGCGCAGCGTCACGTTGCTGCCGCCATTGACTCGCACACCCGCGCCGCCCGCGCCGCGGACGGTGAGCCCGTCTATCACCACCGCCCCGGTGGTGTTGGCGAGCGAGAGGCCGACGCCGCCGGTATTCTCGATCGTCACCCGGTCGAGCGCGAAGCCGCCCACGCCGGTCGCGGCGATGCCGATGCCGCTGCCGCGCACCGTCACGTCGCGCACGACCGAGCCCTGGCCGAGCGTCACCGCCGC
>CBIFVW010000093.1:0-12928 GCA_966186155.1 uncultured Sphingomonas sp. | reverse complement strand
CGCCGGCTTGCCGTCGAGCCAGCCGCCTGGGTCCGAATAGGTCGCGAGCACGCGCACGTCCTTCGCCTCGGGCTCGATCTCCTCGGCCCAGATCCGTGCCGTGCCGCTGATGGCGCCCTGGACGCGCACGGCTTCGTCGAGCGCATAATATTGCCGCACGCTCGCGCCGAGCAGCGCCCTTAGCGGCCCGGGCTGCCGCTCCGGCCACAGCGCATTGGCATCGTCCTTCATTCCGGACCGAGGCCCGAGCACCAGATGACCGCCGCCGCGGACATAGGCCGCCAGCTTCTCGCCCTGCTCGGCGGTCATCACGTTGAGCGTCGGCGCCACCACCAGCGGATATGCCGACAGATCGACATCGGGCGAAAGCACGTGCACGCCCTGCGACTGGACGCGGAACGGGCGGTAGAAATCGGTGAAGGCCTTGATCGGATCATAGTCGCGATGGTGGCGCTGCAGGTCGATCGCCCAGCGGCTGTCGAAGGAATAGAGCATCGCGACCTTCGCGACGGGCGACGTGCCCGCGAGCAGCGGCCCCGCCTTGCCGATCTCGGCTGCCGTCCGGGCGATCTCGGGCGCGATCGGATTGGGCTCGCCATCCTGCCCCAGGATCGCGCCGTGATAGATTTCCTGACCGTTCCGTGCCGGACGCCACTGCCAATAGAGCACGCCGTCCGATCCGTGCGCGATCGATTGCCAGGCGAGCTCGCGCACCTGCCCCGGGTCGAGCGCACGGTTGACCGGCACCCAGTCCACCCGCCCGGGCTGAGTCTCCATCAGCCAGTAATTGCGGCGCTTGTAGCCCCAGACCAGGTCGTGGTTGGCGCCGTTCGCCACCCAGTCGGGCCGGCCGTCGGGGATGTAATTGTCCCAGCTGGCCATGTCCAAGTCGCGGTGCAGGACGAAATGGTCGAACCCCGCGTTCCAGAACATCGTGTTGGTCGTGATCCACGCGCCCGGACGGAGCAGCGAGCGGATCGCGCTGGCCTGGTTCTGGACATAGTCGGTCCACATCGCCGTGGTGAAGTGGCGGAAGTCGAGGAGCAGGCCGGGGTTCTGCTGACCGGTCTGGCGCAGCGGCACCTGGTCGAAGTCGTTGTACCATTGGCTCCAATATTGCGTGGTCCAGCGGCGATTGAGTTCCGCGATCGTGCCGTAGCGTGCCTCGAGAAAGGCGTGCCAGGCGGCGATCGATTCCGGATCCCAGGAAGGCGGACCGATCTCGTTGTCGATCTGCCAGCCGATCACCGCGGGGTTGCGGCCGTAGCGCGTCGCCAGCTCGACGGCGATGCGGCGGGCGAAGGCGCGGTAGCGGCTGCTCGCGAACGAGAAGTGCCGGCGGCCGCCGTGACTCGCGCGGACGCCGTTCTCGTCGACGCGCAGCGTGTCGGGGTAGCGCCGAGTGAGCCAGGCCGGCGGCGCGGCGGTGGGCGTGCCGATCACCACCGCGAAGCCGCGCGCGGCCGCCGCGGCGATCGCGCGGTCGAGCCAGGCGAAGTCGAACCGCCCCTCCTCGGGCTCCATGCGGCTCCAGGCGAACTCGCCGAGGCGCACGGTGTTGAAGCCCATCGCCTTCATCTTGTCGAGGTCGACGGCCCAGCGTTCCTCCGGCCATTGCTCGGGGTACCACGCCACGCCGACCGCGATCGCGGGGGCCGCGGCGGCCCGCACGGCGGGGGCCGGAAGGGCGAGGAGCAGGGCGGCGGCGAAGGCGAACTTCCGCATCATCCCGCTCACGGCCCATCGAAGGCGCCATTTTGTCATATGATATGATCTCTGGCTTTGTTATTCGCGTCAAGCGATTCACGAAGCGGAGGATAGCGATGCAGGGCATGACGTGGGACCATCCGCGAGGCTATGACCCGCTGGTCGCCGCGTCCCGGGCCTGGGCCGAGATGCATGGCGAGACGATCGCCTGGGACCGCCGCTCGCTGCAGGATTTCGAGAGCTACCCGGTCGAGGAGCTGGCCCGCCGCTACGACCTGATCGTCATCGACCATCCGCATGTCGGCCAGATCGCCGATGCCGGTTGCCTGGTCGCGCTGGACGAGGCGCGCGACGCCGCCGCCGGATCGGTCGGCGGATCCTACGAGAGCTATCGCTGGAAAGGCCGGCAATGGGCGCTGCCGATCGACGCCGCGGCGCAGGTCCAGGCATGGGTGCCCGGCCGGATCGCCGCCCCGCCGCGCGACTGGGGCGAGGTCCTCGCGCTCGCCCGCGACGGCGGGCTGACGCTGCCGCTCCGCCCGCCGCATTCGCTGCTCTCGCTCTTCACGCTCTGCGGCATGGCCGGCGTGGCGCTCGCCGTCGAGGGGCCCGAGCTGTTCCCCGCCGAGGCCGCTCCCGCCTATGCACAGCTCGCCGAGCTCGCCGCCATCGTCGATGCGAGAGCCTATCGCCAGGATCCGATCGCAGTGCTCGAGGCGATGGCCGCGCCCGACGCGCGGCTGGCCGCGGCGCCGCTGACCTATGGCTATGCGAGCTACGCGCGCGAGGGCTTCCGACCCGTGCGGATCGCCTTTGCCGACCTGCCCGCCGCCGATCCGCGCGGATCGGCGCTGGGCGGCACCGGCATCGCCGTCTCGGCCTTCGGCAAGACCCCCGAGCGCGCCGCCGCCTTCGCCCGATGGGTCGCCTCGGGACCGGTGCAGCGCGGACTCTACGCAGCGGCGGGCGGCCAGCCGGCGCATGCCGATGCCTGGAGCGACCCGGAGGTGAACGCAGCGGCCGGCGGCTTCTACGCCCATACGCGCGCGACGCTCGACCGCGCATGGCTGCGCCCGCGCCACCATGGCTACATGGCCTTCCAGCACGCCGGATCGGTGCGGCTCAACGCGGCGCTGCGCGCGGGCGAGCCCGCCCATGCCGCGCTCGCGGCGCTCAACGCGCTGTTTCGGGAAAGCCTGTGAGAGGCGCGGCCTTGCTCCGGGCCTGCGGTACCGCGCTGGCGGCGCTCGTCGCACCCGCGGCATCCGCGCAGGACCGCGCCGCCGGTCCCGATCCCGAGGCATTCCGCGACCCGCCCGCCGAGGCGCGGCCGCACACCCTTTATTTCTGGATGAACGGCAACGTCACCGCCGAAGGCATCGACGCCGATCTTCAGGCGATGCGCGACGCGGGGCTCGGCGGCGTGCTGATGTTCGACGGCAGCAGCGACGTGCCCAAGGGGCCCGTGGATTATCTGAGCCCCCGATGGCTCGGCCTGCTGCGCCACATGATGGACCGCGGCGAGCGGCTCGGCCTCAAGGTGGGGCTGCACAACGCGCCGGGCTGGTCCTCGTCGGGCGGGCCGTGGATCAGCCCCGAGCAATCGATGCAGCAGCTGGTCTGGACCGAAACCACCCTGGAAGGCGGCAGGCCCGTCTCGCTCCGGCTCGCCCGGCCCTATGCCAAGCTCGGCTGGTACCGCGACGCCGTGACGATCGCCTTCCCCGCCTCGGCGGGCGACGACGCGGCCTATCGCGACGCCGTCGCGGACATGGGCGGCGCCCCGGCGGCGGCGCTGATGGACCGCGACCTCGACACGGGCATCGAGGTCTCGCCGGCATCGCCGCTGGTCGTGACGATGAAGGCGCCCTTCACCGCCCAGGCCGTGACGCTCTACGGAGGGCCGAAATCGCCCGGCTTCTCCGCGACGATCGAAGCGTCGGACGACGGGCGGCGCTGGCGGCCGGTCGGCAAGCTCTCGGCAGGCACCGCGCGCGGGATCGAGGCGCCGGGCACGCTCAACTTCGCGCCCGTCACGGGCCGGTATTTCCGCATCACGCCCTCGGCCAGGGTCAGGCTCGCCGAGGCGCTGCTGCACGCGACGCCGCGCATCGACGACTGGGACCTCAAGGCCGAGCACGACTTCTCGATGGAGGGGACCGGCGCGCCGGCACGCGAGCTCCGGACGCAATATGCGATCGACCCCGCCACGGTGATCGACATATCGGACAAGCTCGATGCCGAGGGCCGACTGAACTGGACGCCGCCCCAGGGGCGCTGGACGGTGCTCCGCATCGGCCACACGACGACCGGGCACCTCAACGTCGCGGCGTCCGACGCCGGACGCGGGCTCGAAGTCGACAAGCTCAGCGTCGCCGCGGTCGACGATCAGTTCGACTCCAGCCTGGCGCGCGTGATCGCCGCCGCGGGTCCCACTCGGGGCAAGTCGTTCGACATGGTCGAAATCGACAGTTTCGAGGCCGGATTGCAGAACTGGACCGCGACGCTGCCGGCCGATTTCGCCAAGCGCAACGGCTATGCGATCACGCCCTGGCTTCCCGCGCTGACCGGACGGATCGTCGGCGATCTCGACCGGTCGAACCGCTTCCTGTTCGACTTCCGCCGAACGCTCGCCGAACTGATGGCCGACAATTATTACGGCCATGTCCAGGCCCGCCTCAACGCCGAGGGGCTCAAGCTCCATGTCGAAGGCTATGGGCCCGGCGCGTTCGACGCGCTCCAGGTCTCGGGTCGCGCCGAAGTGCCGATGACCGAATTCTGGTCCCGCACGCCCTGGACCGACAATCGCAGCGTCAAGATGGTCGCCTCCGCCGCCCATGTGTACGGCAAGAACATCGTCGCCGCCGAGGCTTTCACCGGCGAGGCCCAGACCAGCCGGTGGCAGGACTATCCCTATGCGCTGAAGACGCTGGGCGACCAGATGTTCGCGCAAGGCGTGAACCAGCTCTTCTTCCACCGCTACGCGCACCAGCCCGACCCCGAAGCCGTGCCCGGCATGGCGATGGGCCCCTGGGGCATGAACCTCGAGCGATCGAACACCTGGTTCGCCCAGGCGCGGCCCTGGATGGAATATCTGGCGCGCAGCCAGTACATGCTGCGCCAGGGCAATTATGTCGCCGACATGCTCTATTTCGTCGGCGAGGACAGCCCCAACCAGGCCGAATATGTCCGGCCCCAGGTCTCGCCCGACACCTATCCGAAGATCGGCCGGGTGTTCGCGCCGGAGGTGCCGGCGGGCTATCAGTACGACCTGGTCAATGCCGAGGTGCTGCTGACGCGCGCCACGGTGGCGGACGGACAGATCGTGCTGGCCAATGGCGCGCGCTATCGCCTGCTGGTGCTCCCCGCGAGCCGCGACGGGATGACGCCGAAGCTCGCCGCGAAGATCCGCGAGCTGGTCGAAGCCGGCGCGGCTGTGCTGGGCGCCAAGCCGCTCCACCCGCTGACGCTGGCGAAAGATGCCGATGCGGCGCTGCGGACCGCGGCGGATGCGTTGTGGGGCGACGGCAGGCCCGGCGTGCGCATCGTCGGCAAGGGCCGGGTGTTCAACACCGCGTCGGTCGGCGAGGCGCTCGCCGCCCTCGGTGTCGGGCCCGACGCGGCGTGCCGCACCGCCTCGCCCGACGGGCAGGTCGCCTGGCTCCATCGCAGCCTCGGCACGCGCGACATCTATTATGTCGTCAATCGCCAGCGCCGGCCCGAGCAGGTGACGTGCAGCTTCCGCGTCGCCAACGCCGCGCCGACGCGCTGGAACCCGGAGACCGGATCCGTCACGCCGCTCGCGCTCTATCGCAGCGACGCCGCGGCGACGAAGCTGGTGCTGGACCTGGCGCCGGCGGAATCGACCTTCGTGCTGCTCGACAAGGCGAAGGGCGCAGCGCAGGTCGACTGGATCGCCAGGGACGGCCTCCGCTTCGCCGATGTCGACGCGGCGCCGCCCCCCGCCGGCCCCGCGCCCCGGGACAGCTTCACGATCTCGCTCTGGGCCAAGCCCGACATCGACCTGCGCGCGATGCCGAAGGAGTCCGTCGACGGGCGGATCAACGAGACCGGCAAGAACTATCTCGTCCCTGCGCGCTCCGGCCGCGACATGCATGGCGACGGGACCGCGGTGGCCGGGCTGGCGCTCGGACGCAACGGCGCGTTCGTGATCGAACGGGTCGCGCCCGACAAGGTGCCGGCGGTGCTGGTCAGCCATGCGCCGGTGGCGGGCTGGACGCATGTGGCTTTGGTCTATGATCGCGGCACGCCGAGCCTCTATCTCGACGGCAAGCTGGTGAAGACGGGCCTCAGGAGCGGGCGCACCGTCTATGCCGGCGGGCGGGGCGCCCCCTCCCCGCTCGGCGTCACCTATTTCTTCGAAGGCCTGGCCACCCCGATGCGGACCGTGGCGCGCGCGCTGACCCCGCCGGAGATCGCGGCGGAGGCGGCGGCGGGGCTGCCCGATCCGGTCGCCGCGGCGTCGCCCGCCGAGCTGGTCCGCACGCCTTCCGGGCTCCGCGCGCGCGCCTGGGAGAGCGGCACCTACACGATCAGCGGCGGCGCGCGCTTCGAAGCGAAGCTGCCCGCGCCGATCGCCGTTGCCGGCCCCTGGGCGGTGAAGTTCCAGCCCGGCCGCGGCGCGCCCGGGCGGATCGTGCTGCCGCGCCTCCAGTCGCTCGCCCGCCATGCCGATCCGGGCGTGCGGCATTTCTCGGGCACCGCGACCTATGAGCGCACCATCGACGTGCCGCGCGCGGCGCTCGCCAGGGGGCGCCGCGTCTATCTCGATCTCGGCCGAGTCGAGGTGCTGGCGGGCGTCACGGTCAACGGCAAGGATCTGGGGGTGGTCTGGAAGGAGCCTTATCGAGTCGACGTCACCGACGTGGTGAAGGCGGGCCCGAACCAGGTCTCGCTCGCCGTGACCAACCTATGGGCCAACCGGATGATCGCCGACGCCGCGCTGCCCGAGGAAGGCAATTTCGTCGACGGCGACTGGGCGATCGGCGAGCGTGTGTCCGACGACGGGAAGAATGTTCCCGTCATGGCGCGCAAGATCACCGCGCTGCCGGACTGGTATCGCGCGGGCAGGCCCAAGCCGGAGGGCGGGCGCGTGACCTTCACGCCCTGGACCTTCTACCGCGCCGACGAGCCGCTGCTCGATTCCGGGCTGCTCGGGCCGGTGCGGCTGGTGTTCGCGGAGGAGGTGGTGGTGCGGTGAGTACCAGGTTGTGCCGGCATTCAGGAATGCCGCTTTTCCCTTTCCTCCCCCGGAGGGGGAGGGGGACCAGCCGCAGGCTGGTGGAGGGGTAGTTTGAGCAGAGGGCGCCGCGCGCGGATAGCTACCCCTCCACCACGCGCTTCGCGCGCGGTCCCCCTCCCCCTCCGGGGGAGGAATCGGTCGTTTGGAGCGCCACTCGCCTCACCCCCGCATCGTCCAGCACCAACGCCCAGTCGTTGCCCGACGCCGGCGTGCCCGGCGGCGTGAAGGCGCGGACGCCCCGGTTGGCGAAGGTGCCGATCGGCGTGGTCGCGCCGGTGCGCGGATCGAACCAGGCGGCGCGGACCTTCTTGCCGCTGATCCTGCCCATCTGCACTCGGAACGGCCGGCCGGTATAGCTGTACAGGATCGCGTAGCTCCTGCCCCGCGTCGCCGCGACGCGCTCGTAGCGCGTGCCGTTGCCGACCACCAGCGCCTGGTCGGGCACGCGCTCGAGGAAGGGGCGCGAGAGGATCAGGTCCTTCAGATGGTGCATCTGCGTCGCGCCGGGCGCGTCGAGCGCCTCGGTCCAGGACAGCTCGGGCCAATAGGCGTTGGCCCGGGTGCCGCGCACGAAGAACTGCATCACGCTGTTCTCGCCATAGGTGTGGCCGAACGCCCCGGCGAGCACCGACCACCAGGCATAGCGGCGCACGTCCGCCGCCTGCCAGCGCGGCTCGGGCGCGCGGTCGAGCCCGTGCGGAATGTTCTCGTAGCTCGGCTCGCCGTCGATCGTCGGCTTGGGCGGCGTGCGGGAGAGATCGTCGGCGGCATAGACCCAATTGTCCTCGCCGCGCGCGTTCAACTGCTGGTCCTGGGCATAGTCCTGGTGGCCGGACTGGTACATGTTGAAGTCGAGCCACTCGGCCTGGTGGAACATCCAGGACGAGCTCGCCCGGCCGGCCGGGTGATAGGTCATCAGGTGATCGGGATCGATCGCGTGGATCGTCTTGCCGAGCGCGTCCCAGGCCGCGGGCGACAGCTCGGCATAGCGGTCGCCGCCGTTCACCCAGACGAGGTTGGGCTTGTTCCTGTAGCGCTCGGCGGCGAAGCGGCCGATCGCGCGCGCGGTGTCGACATCGAGCAGCCGGAAGTCGGCGAAATCGCCCCAGACCGGCACCAGCGCGACATAGATGCCGTGCGCCGCGGCGCGATCGAACAGCCAGTCGAGATGGTCCCAATAGTCATACTCTCCCGGCTTGGCGGGATCGCTGCCCGGCGTCACGCGCGGGCGAGTGAGGTCGCCGTCGATCAGCGCGGGGCCGGCGACCGGGTTGGCCATGGCCGGGCGGTGCAGCATCATCACCTGGATGACGTTGAAGCCCTGGCGCTCGCGCGCGGCGAGGTAGCGCTCGGTCTCCTCGCGGCTCAGCTTGGCGAGGATCAGCCAGGCGGTGTCGCCGAGCCAGAAGAAGGGCTTGCCGCCGGCCTCGAGGTAGCGATGGTTGGCGGAGACGCTGAGCGGCGGGGTCCGCTCCTGCGCGGCCGCCGGCAGCGCCGCGAGCGCGGCGATGCACGCGAGCGCCCGGCCGATCATCGCGCGATCCGGAGCAGGTAGCTGGTGGTCGGGACCGAGCCGACCTCGACTTCCCATCCCGCCTCGAGCATCCGGCCGCGGATCGGCGGCCCCATCGGCTTGCCCGCGCCGTCGAGCGGCGTCGCGAAGACGCCCAGCACGCCGTCGAGGTCGCGGAGCGTGATCCAGCCCTTGATCGGCTCGATCAGCGTCGGCGCGGCGCCCCATTTGGTCAGCATCGTCCGGCGCGCATTCCATTCGGAACCGCTGTTCTGCGCGCGGCCGGCGGTGGTGAGCAGGATCGAACCGGAGCGGTAGAGCGGCTTGCCGTCCATCGACGTGAGCGTGATCGCGGCGAAGTCGTTGGCGATCTCGGCGGCGAGGTGCGTGGTCCCGACGCGTGGATTGGCCCGGACGAAGCCGACCAGGCCCTGGGTGCGCGGCGTGTCGATGGTGACGAGGCCGTCGGCGCCGTCCCGCGTGCGCCAGGCGAGCTCGCCGGTGTCGGACGCGATCGGGTTGCCGATGCCGGGAGCGGGCGCCTCGACGCTCCTGCAGTCGAGGCAGGCGACGCGCGATCCGTGGACCAGCGGCAGCCGCGTGTCGAAGCCGGGCGTGAAATAGGGCTGGAATTCGCGCGGCATCCGGGCGGATTCGTCGATCTCGTCGCGCGAATAGGCGCGGGTGACGACCTGCTTCGCCGCGGCGACGTCGCCGCGCAGGAAGATCGCGGCGCCGACCGGCATCTGCGCGATCTTCACCGGGTCCTGGGTGATGTCGAAATGGTCGCCGATCACCGGCTTGGCCTCGCCGAGGAGCTTGGCCTCGAAGGTGTAGAAGAAGATGCCGTCCCAGTCCTGCAGCGCGGCATAGGAGGCGAGCGTCGGGATCATCTCGGCGGCATAGTCCGAGGGGAACGGGTGGTTGACCTCGCTCACCGTGAACGCCTTGCCCGTCATCGCGGTGCGCGCGAGCTTGGTCGGGATGGCGAGCTCGGGGAAGTTCACCATCGGCTCGTTGCGCTTGCCGTAGATCGCGGGGTGCTGCCAATAGACATGGCTGTCCATCACGTCGAACTTCGCCGCGGAGCGCATCATCGGCTGGCCGGCGATGAAATAGGTGTGGTCGGCGGTCGGCACGATGATCGACTTGACCCCGACCTCGTCGCGCAGGAACCGCGTCATCTCGCCGTGGAATTCGATATCGAGGTCGGTGAGGAAGCCGATCTCGGCGCGGTAGCGCTCGGCCGGGGCGGCGAGGAAGTCGCCGCGGCGCAGGAACGGGACCGGCTGGCCGGGGGCGATGCCCGAGAGCTGGCGCAGCTTGGCGAGCTCCGCGGGCGTGCGGTGCTTCGCGAGCCAGGCGTTGTACTTGTCGGTGAGCAGCCTGGCATAATGCGGGGTCAGGTCGAGCTGGAGGTTCTCGCCCCCGGGCTCGAGCTCGCCGCGCAGCCAGTTGCGCTGCCAGAATTCGAGGATCGAGTTCTCGTTGACGATCTCGACGATCACCACCGCGGGATCGTCGGCATAGCGCATGCCGGTATAGGGGTTGGTGGCCCCCAGCAGCATCCGGGCATATTCCTTCTGCCGCTCGATCAGCTCGGGGCCGAAATAGGTCACGCCCTTGGCGACGCCGATCAGGTCGTAGTCGGGCACGCCGTCACCCTTCATCCAGCGGCGGCCGACGTTCAGGTTGAAGTCGACATAGATGCCGTTCTTGCGGAGCTGGGCGTAGAAATAATGGAGCCGGTCGAGCTGCTCGGGATCGAAATGGCGGCTGTCGTCATGATTGGAGTCGATAAGGCCGGAGGGCGTGTGCGTGACGGGCGCCTTCTCGCCGCTGCCGGTCTCGCCGGCACGCGTGACCTGCGCCTTGCGCATGTCGAGGAAGTGGAGGCGGACGCAGTTGACCCCGAGCCGCGCGAGCGATTCCGCATAGATCTCCGCCTCGCGATGCGGCGGCAGCAGCGCCGAGCCCAGCGCCCAGCCGGTCAGATTGACGCCCCAGCACCGGAAGCGCCGGCCGTCGGGAAAGGCGAAATGGCCGTTCCGGACAGCGATGAAGCCATGCTTCCCCGCCGGCGCGTCGAGCAGGGCGCGCATGTCGATCTGCGACGCCGCGCGGCCCGGGTGATCGATCACATAGGGCGCCAGCACGGGCTCCGCGGGCGGAGCCTCCTGCGCGGCGGCGGCAAGCGACACGAACGACATGGCCGCGACCGCGGCGCCCAGCCTGAACAACATGCGAATCCCCTCTCGTCCCGGCCGCGCGAACCGCGACTCGACCCGAATGGTATGATGGTATAATGACTTCATCAACTGCCGCCCGGCGCAACGGGCGCATCAAGGGGAGGCGGATGCGGAAACGCTATCTCGTGGTCGGCCTGCTGGCCTTCCTGTCGGTGATCACTTTCCTCGACCGCATGGTGATCGCGGTCACCGGCCCCGCGATCCAGAAGGACCTGAACATCGACCCCATCGCCTGGGGCTGGGTGCTGAGCGCCTATGTGCTGGCCTATTCGGCGTTCGAGATCCCTTCGGGCGCGATGGGCGACAAGCACGGCTATCGGCGCGAGCTGACACGGATCACGGTGTGGTGGTCGTTCTTCACCGGGGTCACCGCGATCTGCCAGAATGTCTGGCAAGTGGCGATCGCGCGCTTCCTGTTCGGCATGGGCGCGGCAGGCGCCTATCCCAACAGCTCCGGGGTCCTCTACCGCTGGCTGCCGCTGCGCGAGCGCGCGCGCGGCCAGGGAGTGATCTGGTCGGCGAGCCGGCTCGGCGGCGCGCTCGCCCCGCTGCTGCTCGTGCCGCTGATGGCGGTCGCGGGCTGGCGCGCGGTGTTCGTGACGATGGGGCTGGTCGGCATCGTCTGGGTCGTCGCCTGGCGGCGCTGGTATCGCGAGCGTCCCGCCGACATGCCCGGGATCAGCGAGGCCGAGCTCGCCGAGATCGGCGCCGGCCAGCATGTGTCGCACGGCGGCATTCCCTGGCGCCGGCTGTTCGGATCGCCGCAGCTCTGGCTGATCTCGATCGCCTATTTCTTCTACGCGTTCGGCGCATGGTTCTTCTTCAGCTGGTTCCCGACCTGGCTGATCAAGGCGCGCGGCTTCTCGACCGCCGAAATGGGGCTCTATGCGTCGATCCCGTTCATCCTGGGAGTGATCAGCAATCTGGCCGGCGGAGTGCTGTGCGACTTTCTCGAACGGCGCCTCGGGCTGCGCTTCGGCTACCGGGTGATCGCGGCCGGCTGCCTCGCGACGACGGCGGTGCTGCTCTATGCGATGACCCATGCGCGCGACGCCGCACCGGTCGTCCTGCTGGCGGGCGCGAGCTTCGCGGTGATGGACCTGATGCTGCCGAGCGCCTGGGCGATGTGCATGACGATCGGCGGGCGCAACGGCGCGACCGCCACCGGGCTCATGAACTCGCTGGGCAATCTCGGCGGCTTCGTCTGCGCCGCCGCGTTCGGCTATGTCGTGCAGGCGTCGGGCAATTACGACCTGCCGGTGCGGTGCGTCGCGCTGATGGTGCTGGTGGCTGCGGCGCTGTTCGCACTGGTTGATTGCACGCGCGGAGTGGCCGATACGTGACCGTCATGCCGAGTGAGACGATCATACGCCGCAAGCTGTCGGACGAAGTGTTCGACCGGCTGAAGGCGATGATCGTCGGCGGCGAGATCGCGACCGGCGACAGCCTGCCCTCCGAACGCGACCTGATGGCGCGTTTCGGCGTCGGCCGCCCGGCGATCCGCGAGGCGATGCAGGCGCTCGCCAATCTGGGGCTGGTGACGATAAGCCATGGCGAGCGCGCGCGCGTCCGCGAGATCACGCCGGAGGCGGCGATCCGCCAGGTCGACACGGTCGCGCAGCTGCTGCTGTCCACGTCGCCCCATTCGCTCGAGCATCTGAAGGACGCGCGCAGCTTCTTCGAGCGCGGCATGGTGCGCCAGGCAGCGGGGCGCGCGACCGCCGAGGATGTCGCGGACCTGCGGGCGCTGCTCGAGCGCCAGCGCGCGGCGCGCGGCGACGCCGCCGCCTTCGTCCGCGCCGACATGGCCTTCCACACCCGGATCGCCGCGATCACCCGCAACCCGATCTATCCGGCGATCAGCGAGATGATGCTCGGCTGGCTGCAGGAATATCATTCGCACATGCTGATCTGGGAAGGCCGCGCCGACCAGACCCTGGCCGAGCACGAGCAGATCATCCGCCGGATCGAATCCGGTGACCCCGACGCGGCGGAGCAGGCGATGACCGGGCACCTCGAGCGCTCGGGGCACCTCTACGTGCATGGCGAGAGCGGGGGTTAGGGCGTGAAACACCCTCATCCCGGCGAGAGCCGGGATCCCGTGCCACAGGCCCTAGTTGTGTTGATATTCAGGAAGCAGTTTTTCCATTCCTCCCCCGGAGGGGGAGGGGGACCGCCGAGCGGAGCTCGGTGGTG
>CBIFVW010000092.1:0-12933 GCA_966186155.1 uncultured Sphingomonas sp. | reverse complement strand
GTCTCCCCCGAAACGGCGCGCAGGCCGAAGCCCGATTGGGTGTCGAACGAGGCGGTCTTGAGCCGGCCGTCGTCGAAGCCGAACGCTTCGGTCTTGCGATATTGGAGGTAGAGCTCGCCGTCCTCGGCGTTGCGGAGCGCTTCGGCGGCGAGCTTGGCCGCGGCGTCGGGATCGAGCGTGTCGCGATAGAGGAAGGCGCGGGGATCGGAGGGAATGCTCATTCCGTCGATATAGGGATGCCGCGCGCCATGTCTAACCTCTCGCGCGACGCCCTGTTTGCGGCGCCAACCCCTCAGACGCTCCGGACGTGGACCAGCGTCTGGTTGACCAGCTGATAGGCGATCTCGCCGAAGGTGACCGGACCGGCGACTCCGCCGATCGCCTTGCCTTCGAGCTCGCCGTACAGGAAGTTGAGCACGCAGTTGCACGACCAGAGCGTGTCGTCGTGCGTCTCGTCCGCAAGCAGGGCGCGGAAGCTTTCGGCATAGTCGCCGATCGGTGCCGCGAAGCGATAGTCCATGTCGGGAAACACCGGGGCATAGAGCGTCACGCCGTCCGCATGAGCGGTGCGCAGCGACACATTGGCATGGGCGCCCGCGAAATCGCCGACGAGCGGCAGCCGGCAATCCTCACGGCCGCGCGCGCGGACATAGTCGGCGAACACCACGCGCTCGCCGTTGACCACGCAATATGCGGGCGCGAAGCCGGCTTCCTCGAAACGGATGACGTCGCCTTCGTCGGGACGGAACGGATTGACGATCCCCGGCAGCACCAGCGCATCGTCGGGCATGGTGAGGTGCAGCACCACGGCCCGGTTCTCGTGCATCGCCCGCGTGCGCCCGTCATAGACGCAGGCGCGTGCGCCGGGCTCGGCGAGATCGACGCCGGCGATCCAGCCCATGGTCGGCCTGAGGAAGGCCTGGGGATAATCGCCGGCCTCGATCGCAAAGCGGTGATGGCATTCCGATTCGGCGGGAATGATCGTCAGCGCGAAGCCATTGTCGGGCGCTTCCTCCGAGATGCACTCGAGCGCGTCGGGGCCGTAGCAGCCGATCGTCGCGTGCTGCATCGACGAGAAATCGGTGACGAACAGCTGCGTGTCGTCGACGACGACACCGCCCTGGTCGGTCATGAAATAGGGCGTGCTGCCGCCGATCCAGCGACCTGCGGGGAGCGCCGCGAGCGCCGCGGGGCGACCGGCGACGCTGAGCACCGCACCGGCTTCGATCAACGCCGCCGCATCGGCGATCGACACCAGCGCGTTGATCCGGCTGCGCTCAAAGCTGTGCGAACTGGGCGATTTCATCGGATAGACCTCGCTTCCACTCCAGGAAGATATACCTGCGCCTCGATCGCCTTCCCGCGACCGCCATGGCCATGCTCGTCGGTTGCAGGCGCGAAGCACCGCCTCCGCGCGACATTCACCGCCCGGGCTTAACGGCGAGTTGGCGACGGGCTCCGCAAAAACCCCTCGGGAATGTTACGGGGGCGACCCGCGGCGGCGCTCAGGCGCTCGCGCCGGCCGGGTGATCGGGCAGCTGGCTCTGGTCCGCCCCGTCGGCCGGGCCGCCGATCAGCACGAAGCGCCGGTCGCAATAGCCGCAATCGACATAGCCATGCTCGTCGATCTGCAGGAACACGCGCGGATGGCCGAGCGCGGCGGGCAGGCCGGGCCCGGTGCCGTCGCAGGCGACGCGGGCAGTGGCGGTGCGGATGACTTCGGGCGGCGGAATCATGGAAGGAGCCGATAGCAAGCGCGGAGAGGGCTCGCAATCGGCCCCGCGCAGTCTTATGCGATGCGCCATGACTCAGGCTGCGATCGCGATCGAGGATCTCTGCAAGACCTATGAGGGCGGCAAGCGCGCGCTCGACGGCGTGGGCTTCGAAGTGCCGCGGGGCACGATCTTCGGGCTGCTCGGGCCGAACGGCGCGGGCAAGTCGACGCTGATCAACATCCTCGCCGGGCTGGTCAACAAGACCCAAGGCAAGGTGACGATCTGGGGTTTCGACCTCGATCAGCACCCGCGCAACGCCAAGGCGAGCATCGGCATCGTCAACCAGGAGATCATCTTCGATCCCTTCTTCACGCCCCGGGAGACGCTCGAGATCCAGGCCGGGCTCTACGGCGTGCCGAAGGGCGGGTTCGATGCGATGGCGCTGCTCCGCGCCGTCCATCTCGAGGACAAGGCCGAGGCCTATTCGCGCACGCTCTCGGGCGGCATGAAGCGGCGGCTGATGGTCGCCAAGGCGATGGTCCATGCGCCGCCGGTGCTCGTGCTCGACGAGCCGACCGCGGGCGTCGACGTCGAGCTCCGCCAGCAGCTCTGGGCCTATATCCGCCAATTGAACGCGCGCGGCGTGACGGTGGTGCTGACCACCCACTATCTCGAGGAAGCCGAGGAGCTGTGCGACCGGATCGCGATCATCAACCACGGCAAGCTGATCGCCAACAAGCCGACCCGCGAGCTGGTCGGCATGGCGCAGGAGAAGGTGGTCGAGGTGACCGTCGACCGCGACGTCGCCGCCAAGCCCGACAATGCCTGCTTCCAGAAGATCGAGCTGAAGGGCGAGCGCACGCTGGTCATCACCTATCGCAAGGACCAGGCGAATGCCGGCGAAGTGCTCGGCGCGGTGCAGCGCGACGGCTATGGCATCGTCGACGTCTCGACTCGCGAGGCTGACCTCGAGGACGTGTTCCTGAACCTCACCCGGGCGGCGAATGCGTAACGCTCCCCTCCCGCTTGCGGGAGGAGTCGGGGGAGGGCATGTGATTGAGGTGCGCGTGATCGACAGCCCCTCCCTTAGCCTCTCCCGCAAGCGGAAGGGGAATTAAGTGACCCACACGAGCGACATCCTCGTCATCGGTTCGGGCGCCGCCGGACTCACCGCCGCGCTCAACCTCGCCCAGCGCTTCAAGGTGACGGTATTGGCCAAGGGCGGGCTCGACGAGGGATCGACCGCCTGGGCGCAGGGCGGGATCGCGGCGGTGCTCGAGCCCGGCGACACGTTCGAGAGCCATATCGAGGACACGATGATCGCCGGCGCGGGCCTCAACGACCGCGCCACGGTGGAGATGGTCGTCGAGAACGCCCCCGCCGCGATCGAGCGGCTGGCCGCGCTCGGCGTGCCGTTCAACACCGACGGCAACACGCTCCATCTCACCCGCGAGGGCGGACACAGCCATCGCCGCATCGTCCATGTCAACGACGCCACCGGCTGGGCGGTACAGGAGGCGCTGCTCAAGGCGGCGCGCGCCAATCCCAACATCACGCTGGTGCCCGACATGGTCGTGATCGACCTCGCCACCAGCCGGCACGAGGCGCGCTATTCGGGCGCCGGAAACGTCTGGGGCGTCTATGCCTTCAATCGCGCCTCCAATCGCGTCGAGCTGTTCACCGCGCGCGCGACCGTGCTGGCGACCGGCGGGGCGGGGCGGACCTATCTCTTCTCGACCGCGCCGCGCGGCGCGACCGGCGACGGCATCGCGATGGCGTGGCGCGCGGGCTGCCGCATCTCCAACATGGAGTTCATGCAGTTCCACCCGACCTGCCTCTACAATCTCGAGGTCAAGAACTTCCTGATCACCGAGGCGGTGCGCGGCGAGGGCGGGCAGCTCAAAAACCCGAACACCGGCCATCGTTTCATGCCCGATATCGATCCGCGCGCGGAGCTCGCGCCGCGCGACATCGTCGCCCGGGCGATCGACGCCGAGATCAAGCGCTTCGGCCTCGACTATGTCCATCTCGACATCAGCCACATGGGCGCCGATTTCGTGCGGCAGCATTTCCCGACGATCCACGCCCGGCTGCTCGATCTCGGCCTCGACATGACCAGCGAGCCGATCCCGGTCGTGCCCGCGCAGCACTACACCTGCGGCGGCGTGGTGATCGACCGCGACGGGCGCACCGACCTGCCCAATCTCTACGCGGCGGGCGAGGTCAGCCAGTCGGGGCTGCACGGCGCGAACCGCCTCGCGTCGAACAGCCTGCTCGAATGCTTCGTGTTCGGCGAGGCTGCGGCGAACCACATCACCGCGCATTGGGGCGACCTCGCGCCGCCCCCGGCGATCCGGCCGTGGGACGAGAGCCGCGTGACCGATTCGGACGAGGAAGTGGTGATCAAGCAGAACTGGACCGAGATCCGCCGCTTCATGTGGAATTATGTCGGCATCGTCCGCACCACCAAGCGACTTGAGCGCGCGGCGCACCGGATCAAGGTGCTGCGCGACGAGGTCGCCGACTATTACGGCCATTTCCGCGTGACGCCCGACCTGATCGAGCTCAGGAACCTGCTCGAAAGCGCCGACCTGATCGTACGCTCGGCGCTCCACCGCAAGGAGAGCCGCGGACTGCACTATACGCTCGACTGGCCCGAGACTGCGCCCATCGCGGTCGACACGGTGCTGGTGCCCTGACCGCCAAACGGATCCTCTGGGGGGCGATCGCGCTGGCGGCGGCGCTGCGCATCGCCGCCGCGATCCCCTTCACGGTCGGCTGGTTCGACGAGATCTGGCAATATCTCGAGCCCGCCTGGCATCTCGTCGCCGGGCCCTGGGTCGAGACCTGGGACCATCGCGCGGGCATCCGCAGCTGGCTGATCCCGGAGCTGCTCGCCGCGCCGATGGGGCTCGGACATGCGCTGGCGCCGGGCACCACGCTGCACCTGCTGCTGACGCGGCTGGCGCTCGCGGCGGGATCGCTGACCATCGTCGGCGCGGCGGCGGCGCTGGGCCTCAGGCTGTCGCGGCTGCACGGGATCGTGGCGGGCTTCGTCGCCGCGACTTGGTTCGAGCTCGTCTTCTTCGCGCCGCGCGCGCTTTCCGAGCCGATCGGGCTCGCGCTGCTGATGGGCGCGGTGTGGCTGCTCGTCGCGCGCAAGCCGGGGCCGCGGAGTTTCGCGCTCGCCGGATTGCTGATGGGCCTCTGCTTCGTCGCGCGCATCCAATATGCACCTGCGCTGCTGACGCTCGCGGTCTTCACCGCACGGAAGGACTGGCGCGGAGCCTGGCTGCCGATGGCGGCGGGCGGCCTCGGCGCGCTGGCGATCGACGCCGCCGCCAATCTCGCGATGGGCGCGACGCCCTTCCGCTGGATGGTCGAGGCGGCGCGGATCAACCTGATCGAGGGACGCGCCGAAGCGTACGGCACCCTGCCGCTCACCGGCTATCTCGCGCTGATCGGCTGGTATTGGAGCGTCGCGCTAGTGCCGATCGCCCTGCTCGCCTGGATGGGCGGCCGGCGCTATCCGGTGCTGCTGTGGATCGCGCTGGTCCATCTCGGCTTCCATTCGCTGGTCGCGCACAAGGAATATCGCTTCGTGCTCGCCTCCACCGCGCTGCTCGTGATCCTCGCGGCGATCGGCACCGGCGAGCTGTTGCACCGCTTGCCGCGACGGCGGCTCACGCTCGCCGCGGCAGGCGCAATGCTCGCCTGGGCCGGCGGTTCGGCGGCTCTGGCTATGGGCAATTTCCGGCCGAGCTGGTCGATGGAGGCCGGCCTCGCCGAGGCGCTCGACCGGGCCGGGCGGCCGCCCGGCACCTGCGGGTTGGCGCTCTACCGGCCGCGCGACACGGTGGCGGGTTCCTATGCGCTCTACCGGCGGGCGACGCCGATCTACGTGATCGACAACCCCGCCGAGGCGGCCGCGCACGCGGGCGCGTTCGACGTGGTGCTGACCGGCCGCGCCCATCTCGGCGAGCTGCCGCGCGCCTATCGGCTCGAGGCCTGCGCCGCCCCCGGGATCACCGATGCGCCGGCCTGCGTGCTCCGCCGCGCCGGCACCTGCGCGCCCGGGCCGGCGGCGCGCGAGATCAACGCGCTGCTGCGCGCGACCGGCAACTGAAGCGAAAAAATCCTTCATGCGTTCGTACGGCGTTCACGCTTCACCGCTATAGGAAGCTTGTTCGTCGCAACATGGCGACCAAAGCTCTTCCGCGACGCCCGCATCCGCTACATGCTGGAATAGGGCAAGGGGCTGATTAATTGTGGTAAAGTTCGAGGATTTCTCCATCATCCAGCGAGCGGCGACGATCGCCGGGCTGGGGCCTGCGCTGCTCGTCGGCTGCACGGTCCATGGCGATCCTTCGCTCGCCGCCTATCTGCCGGCCCCCTACAGCATCAGCCTGCCCTTTCCGTCGGCGGCCGCGGCGCCGGCGTGGAAGCCGAGCGCGCCGGCGCCGGACGCGCTGGTCAGCGCGCTCGACGGCATCGCGCGCAACTTCGACGGCGTCGTCGGCATAGCGGTCACGAGCATCGACGACGGCTGGATCGCCGCCGCCAATGCCGAGCGGCCGATGCCGCAGCAGAGCGTCTCCAAGCTCTGGGTGGCGATGACCGTGCTCGACCAGGTCGACCAAGGCAAGATCCGGCTCGAGGATCCGCTCACCATCACGCGGGCCGATTTCACGCTGTTCCACCAGCCGGTCGCCGCGCTGGTCAAGGGCGACGCCGGCTACACCGCGAGCGTCGGCGAGATCGTCCGCCGCGCGATGCAGATGAGCGACAATACCTGCAACGACAAGCTGCTGCGCCTCGTCGGCGGCCCCGAGGCGGTGCGCGAGTTCCTGGCCCGCAAGGGCATCACCGGAGTCCGCTTCGGCCCCGGCGAGAAATTGCTCCAGGCCGGTACCGCCGGCCTTGAGTGGAAACCCGAATATTCGATGGGCAATGCCTTCGCCGTCGCGCGCTCGCGGCTCTCGCCGCAGGTGCGCCTCGCGGCCTATGAGGCCTATGTGAAGGATCCGCCCGACGGGGCGGCGGCCGGCGCGATCGCGGTTGCGCTGGCGCGGCTCAAGCGCGGCGACCTGCTCTCGACCACTGCGTCGGCTTGGCTCATCCAGACCATGGCGGGCGCCAGGACCGGCCGCGCCCGCGTCCACGGCGCGGTGCCGCCGGGCTGGGAATATGCGCACAAGACCGGCACCGGCCAGGATCTCGGCCGCCGCACCGCGGGCTTCAACGATGTCGGCATCCTGACGGCGCCCGACGGCAAATCCTATGCGCTGGCGGTGATGATCGGCGACACGCCGCGCCCGGTGCGCGAGCGCCAGCTGCTGATGCAGTCGGTGGCGCACGCGATCGTCGCCAGCCATGGCGAAGGAACGCGCACGGCGGGGTGACGGGCTGGGCGCTCGCTGCTAAGTCCCTGCCACCATGCCCCATCTCTATCTGGTCGACGGCTCCGGCTATATCTTCCGCGCCTATCACCGGCTGCCGCCGCTCACCAACAAGCATGGCGAGCCGGTCGGCGCGGTCTATGGCTATACGACGATGCTGTGGAAGCTCGTCGACGAGCTCCACAAGGCCGAGGGGCCGACGCACATGGCGGTGGTGCTCGACAAGTCCGAGCATACCTTCCGCAACGAACTCTACGACCAGTACAAGGCGCACCGCCCGCCCGCGCCCGAGGACCTCGTCCCGCAATTCCCGATGATCCGCGACGCGACGCGCGCCTTCTCGCTGCCCTGCATCGAGGAGCAGGGCTGGGAGGCGGACGATTTGATCGCGAGCTACACCAAGGCGGCGCTCGCGCAAGGCTGGCAAGTCACGATCGTCAGCTCCGACAAGGACTTGATGCAGCTGATGACCGATCCGTCGGTCGACATGCTCGACACGATGAACAATCGCCGGCTCGGGCCCGAGAACACCGTCGAGAAGTTCGGCGTGGGGCCCGAGAAGCTGGGCGAAGTGCTCGCGCTGATGGGCGACAGCGTCGACAATGTCCCTGGCGTCCCCGGCGTCGGCCCGAAGACCGCCGCCAAGCTGATCCTCGAGCATGGCGATGTCGAGGGCGTGCTCGCCGCCGCGCCGTCGATGAAGCCCGGCAAGCTCAGGGACAATCTCATCGAGCATGCCGGGATGGCGCGGCTCTCGCGCAAGCTGGTCGAGCTCGAGTGCAACGTGCCCCTGCCCGAGCCGCTCGAGGCGTTCGAGCTGCAGGGCATCCCCGACGCGCCGCTGCGCGCCTTCCTCGAGCATCACGGTTTCCGCACGCTGATCAATCGCCTCTCGGCGGTGGCCGACGCGCCGGTCGAGACGCACGAGACGCCCGGCCTGCCCGAGGACCCGCCCTGCGACCATGACGCGTATGAGACCGTGGTCGACGAAGCCGCGCTCGACCGCTGGATCGAGGAGGCGCGGCACCAGGGCTGGCTTGCGATCGACACCGAGACCACCGGCGTCGACGCGACCCGGGCCGAGCTGGTCGGCGTCTCGATGGCGCTCGCGCCGAACAGGGCCTGCTATGTCCCGCTCGGCCATGGCGGCATCGACATGTTCGCCGAGAAGCCCGTGCAGATCGACCGCGACGCGGCGCTCGCCCGGCTCAAGCCGCTGCTCGAGGACCCGGCGGTGCTCAAGATCGGGCACAATCTGAAGTACGACCTGATCGTGCTGGGGCGGTGCGGGATCGAAGTCGCGCCCTATGACGACACGATCGTGATGAGCTTCGACCTCGACGCGGGCCTGCACGGGCACGGCATGGACGAGCTGGCTGCGACGCACCTCTCGCATTCGTGCATCGCCTACAAGGACGTGGTCGGCACTGGGAAGAACCAGCTCGGTTTCGGCCAGGTCGATCTCAAGGCCGCCACCCGCTACGCCGCCGAGGACGCCGACGTCACGCTGCGGCTGTGGCGGCGTTTCAAGCCGCGGCTGGCTTATGAGGGCGTGACGCGGGTCTACGAGATGGTCGACCGGCCGCTCGTCGCGGTGATAGCGGGGATGGAGCGCGAAGGTATCAAGGTCGATGCGGGCGTGCTCTCGCGGCTCTCGACCGATTTCGCCCACCAGATCGCGAGCCTCGAGGAGGAGATCCATGGGCTGGCCGGGTTCAAGTTCACCATCGGCAGCCCCAAGCAGCTCGGCGACGTGCTGTTCGACAAGATGGGGATCAAGGGCGGGCGCAAGGGCAAGTCGGGCGTCTATTCGACCGACGTCAACGAGCTCGAGCGGATCGCCGCGGACAAGGATTCGCCGGGACGCGAGATGGTGGTGAAGGTGCTCGACTGGCGCCAGCTGACCAAGCTCAAATCGACCTATACCGATGCGCTTCAGGCGCAGATCAACCCCGAGACCGGGCGCGTCCATACGAGCTACAGCCTCACCGGCGCGCAGACCGGCCGGCTCTCCTCGACCGACCCCAATCTCCAGAACATCCCGATCCGCACCGAGACCGGCAGACAAATCCGGGATGCATTCGTGGCGGAGCCTGGCAATGTGATCCTCGCAGCGGACTATTCGCAGATCGAGCTCCGCCTCGCCGCACACATCGCCGACGTGCCGGCGCTGCGCGACGCGTTCGCGAACGGCGACGACATCCACAACATGACTGCGATGGAGCTGTTCGGCGAAGTCAATCGCGACACGCGCGGACGCGCCAAGACGATCAACTTCGCGATCCTCTACGGCATCTCGCGCTGGGGACTCGCAGGACGGCTCGACGTGACGCCCGACGAGGCGCAGGCGATGATCAACCGCTATTTCGAGCGCTTCCCGGGGATCAACCGCTACATCGCCGACACGCTCAACGACGCCAAGGCGCGCGGCTACACCACCACCCTGTTCGGCCGGAAGACGCATTTCCCGAGGTTGAAGTCGCCCAATCCCAACGAGCGCGGGGGCTCCGAGCGCGCGGCGATCAACGCGCCGATCCAGGGCACCAGCGCCGACATCATCAAGCGGGCGATGGCGCGGATGGGTCCGGCGCTCGCCGAGGCGGGGCTGCCGAACGTCCGGATGCTGCTCCAGGTGCATGACGAGCTCGTGTTCGAATTGCCCGAGAGCGATATCGACAAGGCCAAGCCGGTGATCGAGCGAGTGATGGCCACCGCCGCCGAGCCCGCAGTCAAGCTGACCGTCCCGCTCGGCGTGGAGATCGGCGTCGGCCCGAGCTGGGGCGCAGCGCATTGACTCAGGCAACGGGGGCGCCATCCGAGGACATCAACGCCCTGGCCAAGGGCGGGCGGACCAACATCCTCGGCTTCATCCTGCGGCTGGCCGCGCGGCTCCCGTTCCTGTTCATCGCCGGCCGCGCCTATGGGCCCGACATCGTCGGCCGCTATGCGATCGCGGTGCTGGTGATCGAGTTCGCCGCGCTGGTGGCGACGCTCGGCCTCAAGCGCGGCCTCGCCCAGGCGCTGGCCACCACCGACCGGCCCCATGCCCATGTCGTGTTCGACGCGGTGATGGTGGCGATGCTGGGATCGGCAGTCGCCGCGGGGCTGCTGATCGCCTTCCCGCAGGCACTGTTTCCGAACAGCCCAGTGGTGGGGCTCGAACGGCTGCTGCCGCTCGCGGTGTTCGCGACCGCCGCGTCCGACGTCACGCTCGCCGCGCTCGCCTATCGCCACAATATCGGCGCGTCGGTGACGGCGCGCGCAGTGGTCGAGCCCTGGACGATCAGCATCGCGGCCTGGGGCTTCTCCTATGTCTCGGCGCGCGATGGGCTGCTCTTCGCCTATCTCCTGTCGATGACCGCGGCGCTCATCGCGTCGGCGGTACCGTTCGTCCGCGAATATGGCCTGCCGCGCGGCTGGCGCCCCCATCCCGCCGCCATCTCGGCGCTCGCGCGCACCAACGCGCCGCTCGCCGCCGCCGACACGATCGAATGGGCGACGCGCAACGTCGACCGGTTCATCCTCGCGCTGCTGTTCAGCCCCGCCGTCGTGGGCATCTACTATATGGCGCAGCAGGTCGCGTCGGTGCCGCAGCGGCTGAAGTCGAGCTTCGATCCGATCCTGGGCCCGGTGATCACCAAGGCGCTGGCCGAGGGCGACCGCAAGGCAGTGGCCAAGCAGGTACGCCAAGTGGGTTTCTGGGTGACCGGGGCGCAGGCCGCGCTCGCCGTGATGTTCTCGATTCCCGCCGAGGGGGTGATGGGGCTGCTCGGTCCCGAATTCGTGATCGGCGCGGGCGCGCTCTGCGTGCTGCTGGTGGCAGAGGTGCTCGCCTCGACCGGGGCAGTCTGCGAGACCGGGCTGGTCTATATCGCCCGCCACAAGAACCTCGCCATCTCGGTCTGCGTGCTGCTGCTCCAGATCGTGCTGAGCTTCGTCTTCGTGTTCGTCGCGCGCGCCCAAGGCTGGCCCGAGCCTATCCAGGCGGCGGGGCCCGCCGTCGCGCTCGCCCTGTCGCTGACGATCGGGTCGGCGGTGAAGGCGGCGCTGCTCTACCGGCTCACCGGCGCCGCGGTGGTGAGCATCCGGCCGAGCTTCTTCGCGGCGATCGGCGTCGCCTGCCTGGTCGGTGCGGCATTCATGTCGCTCCCCAAGCAGTTCGAATGGGCCGAGCTCAGCCTCGGCATGCCCGCGATCCTGGTGACCTATCTGTTCGTGATCATCAAGTTCGGCTTCGGCCGCGAAGACCGCGCGCTGTTCCGCAAGATGCCGCGCGCGAATGCCGGCTTCCCGATCGAGGAGAAGCTCTAGCTTTTGTGCGCTGCTGGGCTCGGCACCGGCCCGCTCTTGCCGAAGCAATCAGTGCCTGAAGTGGCGCATGCCGGTGAAGACCATCGCCAGCCCTGCGGCATCGGCGGCGGCGATGACCTCCTCGTCGCGGATCGAGCCGCCCGGCTGGATCACCGCGGTGGCGCCTGCCTCGACCGCCGCCATCAGCCCATCGGCGAACGGGAAGAAGGCGTCCGAGGCGACCGCCGAGCCGATCGTGCGCGGCGCGGCCCAGCCGGCCTTCTCCGCGGCGTCCTTGGCCTTCCACGCGGCGATGCGCGCGCTCTCGAGGCGGTTCATCTGCCCGGCGCCGACTCCGGCCGTCGATCCGTCCTTGGCATAGACGATCGCGTTCGACTTGACGTGCTTGGCGACCGTCCAGGCGAAGAGGCAGTCGGCGAGCTCCTGGCTCGTCGGCTGGCGCTTGGTCACCACCTTGAGGTCGGCAGGTCCGACGATGCCGTTGTCGCGGCTCTGGACCAGCCAGCCGCCGGTGATCGACTTGGCCATCAGCCCGCCACGCGCCGGATCGGGTAGGCCCCCGGTGAGCAGCAAGCGGAGATTCTTCTTCGCTGCGAACAGCGCCAGCGCCGCGTCGTCCGCGCCCGGCGCGACGACGACTTCGGTGAAGATCGACGTGATCGCCTCGGCCGTCGCCCCGTCGAGCGGCCGGTTGACCGCGATGATCCCGCCGAATGCCGAGACGGTGTCGCAGGCGAAGGCGGCGGCATAGGCGTCGGCGAGCGTCTCGCCGCTCGCGACGCCGCAGGGATTGGCGTGCTTGACGATCACCGCCGTCGGCGGGCCGTCGCGGAACTCGCTGACCAGCTCGAGCGCCGCGTCGGCGTCGTTGTAGTTGTTGTAGCTGAGCGCCTTGCCCTGCACCTGGCGCGCCTGGCCGATACCCTGGGCATGCGGACCCATGTGCTGGTAGAAGGCCGCCGATTGGTGCGGATTCTCGCCGTAGCGCAGCGCCTCGCCGCGCTTCAGCGCGATATGGATCGTCTCCGGAAAGGCCTCGCCTTGATCGGCCATGCCGAACCAGCTCGCGATCATCGCGTCATAGGCGGCGGTGGCGGCATAGGCCTTGGCGGCGAACTTGCGGCGCTGGTCGAGCGTGGTCGAGCCGTCCATGACCAGCGCATAATCGGCCGGATCGGTGAGGATCGCGACCGATTCATGGTTCTTTGCCGCCGATCGCACCATCGACGGGCCGCCGATGTCGATATTCTCGATGATCGTCTCGCGGTTCGCACCGCGCGCCACCGTCTCCGCGAAGGGATAGAGGTTCACCACGACGAGATCGATCGGAGCGATGTCGTGCTCGGCCATCGAGGCCTCGTGATCGGCATTGCCCCGGATCGCGAGCAGACCGCCATGGACCTTGGGGTGGAGCGTCTTCACGCGCCCGTCCATCATCTCGGGAAAGCCGGTGAGGTCCGAGATGTCGCGCACGTCGAGCCCGGCGTTCCGGAGCGCGGTCGCGGTGC
>CBIFVW010000091.1:0-12963 GCA_966186155.1 uncultured Sphingomonas sp. | reverse complement strand
GGCGCCCAGTCGCGGCGACGTCCGCCACGATGTCCGCGCTGGTCACTTCGCGGCTGGTGGTTCCGCCGTGATAGACCGGGTCGGGCAGCACGAGCACGTCCTCCGCGCCGAGCTTCCCGGCGAGCATCGCGACCAACTCGGCGCGCATCACCTTGAGCGGGCCGTAGCCGTGCGGCTGGAACAGCAGCAGCAGCCGTCCGGGAAAGGCGTGGAGCGTGTCGAGCGTGGCGGCGATCTTGTCCGGATTGTGCCCGAAATCGTCGATCACCGCGACGCCGTTCGCCTCGCCGACCAGCTCGAAGCGGCGCTTGAGCCCGGCAAAACCCTGGATCGCCTCGGCTGCCTCGCGAACGTCGATCCCCGCCGCCATCGCCGCGCCGATCGCCGCCAGAGCGTTCGAGACATTGTGCCTTCCCGGAACCTGCAGCGTCACCGGCATCAGGGGCTCGCCCGGCCGCGCCAGCTCGAACGCAATGCCGTAGCGCTGCTCGCGAAGGTTGATCGCGGTCAGGTCCGCCGGCGCCTCGATCGCGAAGGTCAGCAGCCGCTCGGGCGGCATCGTCGCGGCGAGCAGCGCGCCCTCGCCATTGTCGAGGTTGATCACCGCGTGCCGGGCCCGCGCGATGAAATCGCCGAACAGCGCGATCAGCCTCTCCATCGGCAGATGGTCCAGACTGACATTGTTGAGCACCGCGACCCGCGGCCGATAAAGGGCGATCGATCCGTCGCTCTCGTCGACTTCGCTCACATAGGCGTCGCCGCCGCCCACCAGCGCGCTCGCGAACGGCGCGTCGGGAGTGACGAAGTTCTTCATCACCGCGCCGTTCATCACCGTCGGATCGCGGCCGAGCGCGTGGAGGATCCAGCCGATCATGCCGGTGACGGTCGACTTGCCGCTCGTCCCCGCGACGCCGATCGACAGCGGCGCGGCGTTGAACAGGCTCGCGTTGAGCTCGGCCCGCGTCATCCGCGCATTGCCGAGCTCGGCCGCCCTGACGGCGTCCGGCACCGTCGCCTCGATCGCGGCCGAGGCGACGACGATCTGCTCGGGCGAGACGATCCCGCTGCCGTCCTGCGGGAACAGTTCGATCCCCCGCGCGCGCAGCCAGTCGAACTTGGCCGGCAGCTTGGCCTGGTCGAGGCTGCGGTCGGACCCCGAGACGGTCGCGCCCTGGCCGGCGAGGATCATCGCCAGCGGCATCATCCCCGAGCCGCCGATACCGACGAAGAAGTAAGGTTTGCGGTGATCCATGGGCTCGCGCTATCGGCGGTTTGAGTCAAAGGGGCAAGGCATGCGCATCGGAGTGGTGGCACCGGCACGGACCGTCAGCAGGGAGTCCTCGTTGCGGCTCGCGGCGTTCATGGCGCTCACCTATCCCGCACATGACATCGTCTTCCACCCGCAATGCTATCTCGAGGACGGCCATTTCGCCGGGAAGGACCCGGTGCGGGCCGAGGCGTTCCTCGAATTCGCCAACGACCCCGGCTTCGACGCGATCTGGTTCGCGCGCGGCGGCTATGGATCGAACCGGATCCTCGAGGCGGTGATGCCTCGGCTCGGCCCGGCGGCGCGACACAAGACCTATATCGGCTTCTCGGACATGGGGTTCCTGCTCGGCGCGCTCTATGCCCGGCGGATCGGCCGCCAGGCGCACGGATCCATGGCGTCGAGCATCGGCAGGAACGACAAGGGCGACTCCGCGGGCTGGGTGCTCGGCTGGCTGATCGACGGCGACAAGAGGGGGCTCGAGCCGAGCCTCGCCGACGGACGCCCGGCGGCCGCCTTCAACCTCGCGATCCTGACGTCGATGATCGGCACCAAATGGCTGCCCGACCTCACCGACCATGTCCTGATGATCGAGGAGGTCGACGAGCCGCTCTACCGGATCGACCGCATGCTCTTCCAGATGGCGCACGCCACGCAGCTCAAGGGCATCGCCGGCGTGCGGCTCGGCGCGGTCACCGCGGTCAAGGACAATGGCGAGCAGGAGGGCAATTACAGCTTCGGCGAGACGATCGACGAGATGATCGTGCGCTGGTGCCGTGAGATGGGCGTCCCCTATCTCGGCCGCGCCGAGATCGGCCATATCGAGATGAACCGGGTGGTGCCGTTCGGACTGGCGTGAAGGCGCAACGCGCCGTTAACCACGTTCTGCGATCCCTCTCCGCCGGGGGGACCGCCAATGACGCTGCACCGCATCGACTTCACGCCCGACCTGGTCACGCACCTGCGCCTGCTCGGCGTGCGCGGGATACGGCCGGGAACCGCAATGGCCGACGGCGAGACCGCGGTCGAGGCGCCGGTCAACCTGGCCGGCGCATATATCTGGGATACGCCGGTCGAGATCGGCGCCTTCACCTATCTCGGCCATGAATCGCAGCTGAGCTTCACGCGCATCGGCCGCTATTGCTCGGTCGCCAAGCTCGTCCAGGTCGGGCTCGACCGCCACCCGACCGACTGGCTCACCAGCTCGGCGCTGGCCTTCATGCGCTATGACGCGTTCGAGGCGCCCTTCCGCGACGAGGACCTCGCCTGGGAACGCAAGCTCCCGGTCTTCGCCGGCGAGAGCTCGGACACGCGGACCACGGTGATCGGCAACGATGTCTGGATCGGCAGCGGCGCCTGCATCCGGGACGGCGTGACGATCGGCGACGGCGCGGTGATCGGCGCGATGGCGGTGGTGACCCGCGACGTCCCGGCCTATGCGGTCGTCGCCGGATCGCCCGCGCGCATCCTGCGCATGCGCTTCCCGGACACGGTGATCGAGCGCATGCTGGCGGTGCGCTGGTGGCGATATAACCTGCTCGAGCTCGAGATCGACCTCACCGATCCCATGACCGCGCTCGACCGGATCGAGGAACGCGCCGCCACGGGCGATCTCCAGCCCTATGCGCCCGAGCCGCTCAACCTCGTCGCCGAGGCGCGCCGCTTCCGCAAGGCGCAGCGCCTGCTCGGGCTTCAGGCCGCCTGAGCCGACCGGCGGCACCAGAGCTGGTACATGCCCGCGAAGAGATGCGGGTGCGCAGCCTCGATCGCGTCCCATGCCCCGAGGTCGCGGCGATCCGCGTCGAAGCGCGCCGCCTCGGGCGGCAAGTCGAGGCCCAGCAGCTCGAGCCCGGCGCCGGCGAGCATCGCGCCGATCGCTGGCAGCCGGAACCAATGCTCGTGCGCATGGAAGCACAGGTCGCGGCAGCCGCTCAGCGTGTAGAAATCGTCGCTCTCCCTGAGCCGCGCGAGCGAGGTGCCGGGCGGCAATGCGAGGATATGCGCGCGGAAGGCGCGGATGCCTTCGGGCGTGGCTTCCCAGCCATGATCCACGATCGTCCGGTGCGCCTCGGCCACCCATTGCCGCGCACGCGCGCTGTAGAGCGCGATCCGCAGCAGGCCGCCCGGCTTGAGCACGCCCGCGAGGCTCGCGAGCCCCGCCGCCGGATCCGCCATGTGGTGGAGCACGCCGGTGCTCGTCACCAGGTCGAAGCTTTGCCTGAGCCGCGCCACGTCGCGCAGATCGCCGGCGGCGAACCGGATGCGCTCGACGCCCAGCCCACGCGCCATCCGCGCGCCATAGGCCAGGCTCGCCCGACTGAGGTCGAGCGCGGTGACGGTGATCGAAGGATCGGTCCGCGCGAGGTCGATCGGCTCGAAGCCCGTGCCGCACCCCGCGACGAGCACGGCGACGGCCGCTTCGGGCTGGCCGCCACGCGCACGCAGCGCCTCCCGCAGCGATATGGGCGCCGGTGCCGGCGGCGCGCGCCAGCGCGGATAGGGATTGGCCTCGTACTGGGCGCGCACCGCGGCGGAGGCCGCGTCACGGGGTCCGCCGATATCGGGCAGCGCTTCGGCGAGCGCCCGCTCCTCCGCCATCTCGACGAGCGCGGCGCGCGGCACGCCGAGCGCCTCTCCGCCCCAGACATATTCGCTCGCGAACGCCTGTACCGCCAGCGCCTCGCGCAAAGCCGTGCCGAGCTCCGCCCGGTCCGCCATCCAGGCCAGCCGCGCCTCCATCGCCGGATCGACATTGATGCAGCGGGTGAGGAAGGCGATCCACAGCGGATCCTCCCCGGCCTGCGCGATCCCGGGCTCGGGATACTTGAGCAGCAGCAGCCGGGCCGCCGTCCGCGCGAGCGTCTGCGGATCGACATCCGGTGCGGCGAGGCAGACGCGCAGGTCACTGTCGAGCCGCGCGAACCAGCCGCGCGGCGTGATCTGCGCGAGCAGCCGCGCATAGGGCGCCGCCGCCACCTCGGGCGCGAGCGCGAGCGCGCCGCTCAGGGCCTCGAGCGCCTTGCCGGCATCGCCCGAGCCGAGCAGGTCCCGCGCCCGCTCGACGAGGCGCTGCGCATGTGGACCGGTCATTCGGCTTGCCTATATTGCACGGGCGAAGGCATAAGCCGCGCTCCTGACGTCCCCAAGCAGAAAGACCTGATCCCGTGTCCGAGATGTTCCGCATAACGCTGCCCGACGGTTCCGTCCGCGAGGTAGCCCCGGGGACTACCCCGGCGGACATCGCCGCGGCGATCGGTCCGGGCCTCGCCAAGGCCGCCATGGCCGCGCGCGTCGACGGCGAGGTGCGCGACATCATGCGCCCGTTCGAAGGCGACGCGAACCTCGCGCTGATCACCGCCAGGGACGAGAAGGACGCGCTCGAGCTCGTCCGCCACGACTATGCGCACATCCTCGCCGAGGCGGTGCAGAAGCTCTTCCCCGGCACGCAGATCACCTTCGGCCCCGCGACCGACGACGGCTTCTACTACGACTTCGCGCCCAAGGACCGTCCCTTCACCGAGGAGGACCTGCCGGCGATCGAGGCCGAGATGCGCCGCATCATCGCCGCCGACGAGCCGCTGATCCGCGAGGTCTGGACACGCGAGCAGCTCATCCGGCGCTGGCAGGCGCAGGGCGAGACCTTCAAGGCCGAATGGGCGGCCGAGCTTCCCGAGGACGAGGAGCTGACCGTCTACCGCGCCGGCAGGGGCGACGACGCCTGGCTCGACATGTGCCGCGGCCCGCACCTCGCCTCGACGGGCAAGGTCGATCCGAACGCATTCAAGCTCACGCGCGTCTCGGGCGCCTATTGGCGCGGCGACCAGAAGAACGCGATGCTCTCGCGCATCTACGGCACCGGCTGGCTCAACAAGAAGCAGCTCGACGAGCATCTGACGCGCCTCGAGGAAGCCGCGAAGCGCGACCACCGCAAGCTCGGCCAGGAGATGGACCTGTTCCACCTCCAGCAGGAAGCGCACGGCTCGGTGTTCTGGCACCCGCACGGCTTCGTCATCTGGCGCGCGCTCGAGGCCTATATGCGCCGCGCGATCGACGCCGCCGGCTATGACGAAGTGAAGACGCCGCAGGTGATGGACGCGCGCCAATGGGAGCAGTCCGGCCATTGGGGCAAGTATCGCGAGAACATGTTCGTCATCCCCGACGAGGTGCCCAACACCGAGGACGAGGGGCCGATCGTCTCCGACGCCGCCGAGTGGATGGCGCTGAAGCCGATGAACTGCCCGGCGCACGTGCTGATCTTCCGCCAGGGCATCAAGTCGTACCGCGACCTGCCGCTCCGGCTCTACGAGAATGGCTGCTGCCACCGCAACGAGCCGCACGGCGCGCTGCACGGCCTGATGCGCGTCCGCCAGTTCACGCAGGACGACGCGCACATCTTCTGCCGCGAGGACCAGATCGTCGACGAGGTGCAGGCATTCTGCCGCCTCGCCGACCGCATCTATCGCGACTTCGGCTTCACTTATTCGATCAAGCTGGCGCTGCGCCCCGACAAGCGCTTCGGCACCGAGGAGATGTGGGACAAGGCCGAGGCGGAGCTGCGCGACGCGGTGGTCCGCGCCGGGCTCGCGACCGAGGAATATGGCTGGGAGGAGCTTCCCGGCGAAGGCGCCTTCTACGCGCCCAAGCTCGAATGGCACCTCACCGACGCGATCGGGCGGACCTGGCAGGTCGGCACGATCCAGTCGGACCGGGTGCTGCCCGAGCGGCTCGACGCGTCCTATGTCGGCGAGGACGGCGAGCGCCACCGCCCGGTGATGCTCCACCGCGCGATCTTCGGCTCCTACGAGCGCTTCATCGGCATCCTGATCGAGCATTTCGCGGGCAAGCTGCCGGCGTGGCTCGCGCCGGTCCAGGCGGTGGTCGCGACGATCGTCTCGGATGCCGACGACTATGCCCGCGAAGTCGCGGAGAAGCTCAAGGCGGCGGGCATCCGCGTCGAGACCGACCTTCGCAACGAGAAGATCAACTACAAGGTCCGCGAGCATTCGGTCGCCAAGGTCCCCAACCTGCTCGTCGTCGGCAAGCGCGAGGCGGACGAAGGCACCGTGGCGCTGCGCGTGCTGGGCTCGCAGGGGCAGGAAGTGCTGCGCCTCGACGAAGCGGTGGCGAAGCTGAAGGCAGAGGCGACTCCACCGGACCTTCGGTGAGAATCCGCCCCGGCACGCCCGCCGACGTCCCCCGCGCGCTGGCGATCTGGCGCGCGGCGGTCGACGCTACGCACGGCTTCCTCACCCCAGGTGACCGCGCCGAGATCGATGCGCTCGTCGCCGAGCAGTTCCTCCCCCATGCCGCGCTGTGGCTGGCCGAGGACGATGCCGGCACGGTGCAGGGCTTCCTCGTCATGGACGGGGAGATGATCGACGCCCTGTTCGTCGATCCCGCCGTCCACGGCCGCGGCTACGGCTCGGCGCTGCTCGCCAAGGCGCTCGCGCTCTCGCCCCGCGCGACCGTCGACGCCAGCGAGCAGGCGAGCAACGCGCTGCCCTTCTACGAATCGCGTGGATTCGTCCGCACCGGCCGCTCCGAGACCGATCCGCAGGGACGGCCCTATCCGCTCATCCACCTGCGCTACGCGGGACCGGCCTGACGAGGCAGAGCCGCAGCGGCACCTGCGGCCGGAGCAGCAGCCGGCGCGCGCGCAGCCAGGCGAGCGGCGCCCATTCGGCGCGGTCGAACCGCTGCTCGCGCAGCACCACGCCGCCGGCGCAGGGAAGCTGGCCGAGGACCAGCCGCATCTTCTCCGGTGCCGCTTCGATCGGCGGCAGCCCGCGCGCCGCCGGCACCAGCGCGATCGTCCGCCGCGTCCATTCGTCGGTCGCGATCCCGTCCGCAGGCGCCGCCGCGATCCAGGCCGCGGCCACCGACCGCACTCGCGCCATGCTCGGCTGGTCATAGGCGACGAGCACCGCGCGCCCTGCGAGCAGCGCCATCAGCACCGCGACGATCGTCCGCCCGCCCTCCCGCCAGGCGCAGACGCCGAGCGCGCCGATCGTGGTTGCGGCGGCGCCATATTCGAACAGGAACATGCGCGGCTTGGGGTCGACCGCGAGCACATAGGTCAGCAGCACGAAATGCAGCACCGCCGCCGCGGCGAGCAGCGGGAGCCGGCGGTCGCTCCACCAGTCCCGCCCACGTGCCAGCCCCAGCGCCAGCGCGCCGCACAGGGTCAGCCCGCAAAGCGGGTCGGCCAGCAGGTTTAGCAGCGGGTCGACGGTCCAATGGACATGGATGCCCATGCTGCGCCGCCAGTTCCGGATGAAGTCGAGATTGACGATCGGGCTGCGATCGAGGTCCACCCCCGCCGCCAGCTCGGTCGTCGGGATGCGGCCGTGATGCAGCGACAATTTCCATCCGTGGAACGGATCGCCCGTCGCCGCGGCATAGGCGATCGCCTCGCCGCCCAGCACTGCCGCGAACGCCGCGGCGAAGGGCAGCGCCAGCCGCCGGCGGCGCGAATCGAGCAACGGCCAGCCGAGCGCGAGCAGGGGAAGCAGCGCCGCGGTGCTCGTCCGCGTCATCATCGCCAGCGCCGTCGCCGCGCCGGCCACCGCCGCCCAGCGCGCATCGATCCGCTCGAGCGCGAGCTGCATCGCGAGCAGCGCCGCCATGGTCCAGGCGAATTCGGGCAGGTCGACGAGCGGTTGGAGCGCGTTGAGGGGAAGCAGCGGCGTCATCGCCAGCGCCGCGCCGGCGAGCGTGGCGGCGGACGCGCCGAAGCGCCGCTCGACATTGGCGGTGAACAGCAGGATCGCGGCGATCGCGTAGAGCAAGGGCACGAGCGCGACCGACCATTCGCGCTCGCCGAACGCGGCGAGCGCGGCGCCCATGGGCAATATCAGCGGAAAGCGCGCCGCCCAGTGATCGGCGGGCAGGCAGATGCCGTGCTCG
Organism: uncultured Sphingomonas sp.; assembly: GCA_966186155.1. Lineage (GTDB taxonomy): Bacteria > Pseudomonadota > Alphaproteobacteria > Sphingomonadales > Sphingomonadaceae > Sphingomonas. The sequence goes on along the minus strand of CBIFVW010000091.1, from coordinate 4,790 downwards.
GCGGCGCAGCGCGCTGCCTCGAGATAATGCCAGTCGTCCCCGCCGCCGCCGACATAGCCGCGCGGGTTGACCAGGATGACGAGGAGCAGCAGCGCCAGCGGCATCGCCCAGGCGGGCAGCCGCGCGGCGCGCGCGGATGCCGTCCCCTGCGTTCCTGCGATGGCCGCGACGCTCGCCATGCCGCCGCCATGCGCCCACCGCTCCTAAGCCGCCGTTAAGCGGTTTCGCGCGATCGGGGCTTGCCTCGGGCGGCTCCAAGCCCGATATCGCAGTTACACCTGCGCCACAGTGCGCGGATTTTCGGCGGGATAGCGCGCAGCGGGCTACCGGAGCGCGCTTTACTGCGTTATCTAGCCGCCGCACGAACGTACGAAACAACAGGAGCAAGTCGTATACGTCCTCCCATGACCCGCCGCCCGATGGCGGCACCGCCGATGAATGGTCCGCGGTTCAACGAATTCATCCAGTCGCCCAAGGTTCGCGTCATCGACCATGAGGGCGAGAATCTCGGCGTGATGTACACGCGCGAGGCGATCGAGCAGGCGGCCGAGCATGGCCTCGACCTCGTCGAGGTCTCCCCCAATGCCGATCCGCCCGTCGCCAAGTTCCTCGATGTCGGCAAGTTCAAGTACGAGGCGCAGAAGAAGGCGAACCTCGCCCGGAAGAGCCAGAAGACGCAGGAGATCAAGGAGATCAAGATGCGTCCGAACATCGACGATCATGATTATGATACGAAGATGAAGGCGATCCACAAGTTCATCGGCGAGGGCGACAAGGTGAAGGTCACCCTGCGCTTCCGCGGCCGCGAGCTTTCGCACGGCCAGCTCGGCATGGCGCTCCTGAAGCGCGTGCAGGACGACACGGCGGAAATCGCCAAGATCGAGAGCTATCCGCGCATGGAGGGCCGCCAGATGCTGATGGTGATCTCGCCCAAATGATCGGCCGGCTCGCCCTGGCGGCGGCTTCGCTGCTGCCGGGCGCCGCGCTTGCCCAGACGATCCAGTCCCCCATGTCCACTGCGCCGGCCGACGAGCCGATGGCGGTGCCGCCGGGCTATGTCCGGGTCTGGGCCGACGAATTCGACGAGCCCGGCCTTCCCGATCCGAAGAAATGGGCCTGGGACACCTCCCGCAACAAGGAAGGCTGGTGGAACAACGAGCTGCAATATTACGCCGCTTCCCGGCCCGAGAATGTCCGCGTCGAGAATGGCCATCTCGTGATCGAGGCACGCAAGGAACGGCTCGCCGATCGCGCCGATTATGGCGGGCAGGAATATAGCTCGGGCAAGATCCAGACGCGCGGGCTGGCCGACTGGACCTATGGCTTCATCGAGGTCCGCGCCAGGCTCGCCTGCGGCAAGGGCATGTGGCCGGCGATCTGGATGCTGGGCTCGGACCAGGCCGGCGGCTGGCCGGCGCTGGGCGAGATCGACATCATGGAGCATGTCGGCTGGGACCCCGGCCGCGTCCATGGCTCGATCCACACCAAGGCCTACAACCACGTCCAGAAGACCCAGAAGACCGCGCAGGCGATGATCCCCGACGCCTGCACCGCGTTCCACGACTATCAGCTCGACTGGAACCGGGACCGCATCCTGATCGGCGTCGACGGCCGCGCCTTCATGCGCTTCGACAATGACGGGAAGGGCAACCACGACAGCTGGCCCTTCGCCAGCCCGCAATATCTGATCCTCAACGTCGCGGTCGGCGGCTGGGGCGGCGACAAGGGCATCGACGCGGCCGCCTTCCCGTCGCGGATGGAAGTCGATTACGTGCGGGTGTGGCAGAAGCGGTAGAGCGAAGCGGCCAAGGGATCCCAGTGCCTATTCAACCGTCACCCCGGCCTTGTGCCGGGGTCCACGGTGTCGCACCAGCTACCCTCGCGCCTCTTTTCCAGCCCTCGCCTCCCGGTGGACCCCCGCACAAGGCCGGGGTGGCAAGGGAAGTTCAACCGCCCGCCGGCGGCTCCCACAATTCGATCGGATTGCCCTCCGGGTCGTGGATGCGCGCGAAGCGCCCGGTCTCGGGCGTGTCCCATTCGTCCTTGGTGAGGATCTCGATCCCCGCCGCGTTCAGCTGCTCGAGCAGGCTGTCGAGGTCGCGCACCCGGAAGTTGAGCATGTACGACTTGTCGGTCGCGAAATAGTCGGTGCTCGCCTTGAAGGGCTCGAACACCAGCGGGCCGGGCTCGGGGAACCAGAACCAGTCGCTCGACTGGCCCTGCTCGTCGGTGCCGCAGCCGCCGCCCACGCCCAGCGTGTCGCGATACCAGGCCTTGAGCCCCTCCGGATCCTCGGCGCGGAAGAAGAAGCCGCCCATTCCGATCACTGGCATTCGCGCCTCCTCAAGTCTCGATCGGCGCACCTTAGCATAATCGGAAATCGCGCAAGCGCGACAATTCGCTGGACAGCCACCCCTTCCGCCCGTCAATATCGTCCATGTCGGCAACTTGGGGGAAGTTGCAGCAATGACCGCACCGCAAGAACATCCGGCCGTCAATCCCGTCGAAAGCATCGGCAAGATCGTCGCGCTGATCAGCGCGATCGTCGGCGTCACGATCTCCGCCAACACGCTGCTTTCCTCCTGCTCGAAGGAACGGGCAGACAATTACGCCGCCTTCCGCACCGCCGTCTCCTCGGAGGAGAAATCCTGGCAGGATCTCTACGACAATTATCTCAAGACTTTCGAGAAGGAGCAGTTCGACAATGCCGAGCTGCGCAAGCGCAAGCTCTTCGCCTTCCAGGCGATCGCAGTGCGCGAGATCGCCAGCTTCGCCGAGTTCGACGTCGCCGATGCCGAACGCGAGGCGGCGCGCAAGCGGATCGGCCTGACCCGCGACGCCCTGCTCTCCTCGCTCGCCGACAACGCCACCAGCGACGCCCAGACCGCCGCGGCGCTGCGCCAGCGCACCTTCACCGCCGAGCGCGCGGCGACCGAAGCGGCCGGCGTCTCCACCACGCCCAGCCCCGGTGCGAGCGAGACCCCTGCCCCGGCCAGCCAGACGCTCGCCAAGGAGACCGGCGCCGGATGGGCGGTCGACGTCTTCTGGTGCGACGGCGCGATGGCCGAGCGCAACCAGACCGCCGCCGCGGCGCTCGCCAACGCCTTCGCGTCCTTCTCGCGCGCCAATCGCCCGCTGGCGCCGGGCATCCAGCTCGGGCGGGTACGCGTACTCAAGGCGGACGCCGAGACCTGGCGCCGGGTCGGCCTCGCACCCGGCTTCTATGTGGTGATGGACGGCGGCCCGGGCGAACGCGCCGCCGCCGAGGCGACGCAGCGGCTGGTCAACGGTTCGCTGGCGCCGGGGGCCGCGCGATATGGGCTCGGCCTCAGCCGCGGCACCCCGACCCCCTGGTACATCAGCGTCTGGGTATGCGCGCCCCAGCCCGGGACGCCGCTCCAGCCGTTGCAGGCGCCGCCGCTCAGGGCGCTGACCAGCTAGACGCTAGGCGGCCTGGGCGACGACGCCTTCGCCCGTCGCGGCATCGAGCAGGCGGCGCTCGATCGTCTTGAGCCGCCCGGACGATTCGATCTTATCGCCGATCAGGTCGGTGATGTAGAACGTGTCCACCGCGCGCTCGCCATAGGTGGCGACATGCGCCGAATGGATCGTCACCTTCGACTGGAACAACGCCTGGGCGAGGTGGAACAGCAAGGCCGGCCGGTCGCGCGCATTGACTTCGATCACGGTGAAGCGGTTCGAGGCGCCGTTGTCGATCAGGACATTGGGCTCGATCGCGAACGCCTCGGCACGGGTCCGGGCGAGCGGCTTGGTCTTCAAGCGCTCCTGCAGCTTGGCGCGATTGGCGAGCGCGTCGGCGATGCCGGCCTTGATCCGATTGAGCCGCGCTTCCTCGTCGAACGGCCGGCCGAGCGGGTCTTGGACGAGGAAATTGTCGAGCGCCATGCCGTCGCGCGTCGTGTGGATCCGCGCATCGATGATGTTGCCGCCGGCGACGTGGATCGCCCCCGCGATCCGGTAGAACAGGCCGGGATGGTCCGCGGCATAGACCGTGACCAGTGTCGCGCCGCGCTCGGGATAGACCTGCGCCTCGACAGAGAGCTGCGCGTCGCCCGCGGCGTCGATCTGCCTCGCGTTGCGCTCGAGGGCGTCGAGCGGCTCGGCGATCCAGTAGGATTCGGGAAGCCGCTTCCGCAGCCGCTCGAACCGCGCCGCGTCCCAGCCCAGCATCTCGGCGAGCGCCGCCTGTTTGGCGGCGATCCGCTCGCCGCGGCCCTTCTGCTTGTGGCCGAGACGGAGCACTTCCTCCGCCGCGTCGTAGAGATCGGCGAGCAGCTGGCGCTTCCAGCTGTTCCACACGCCCGGGCCCACCGCGCGGATGTCGACGATGGTCAGCACCAGCAGCATGCGCAGCCGTTCCGGGCTCTGCACCTGCTCGGCGAAGTCGAGGATCGTCTTGAAGTCGCTGAGGTCGCGCTTGAACGCGGTCGCCGACATCAGGAGATGCCAGCGGACCAGCCAGGCGACCGTCTCGGTCTCGGCGGGCGTCATGCCGAGCCGCGGGCAGAGCCGCTCGGCCACCTCCGCGCCCAGGATCGAATGGTCGCCGCCGCGCCCCTTGGCGATGTCGTGGAGCAGCACCGCGACATAGAGCGCGCGGCGCTGCGCCACCTGGCGGAAGATCGCCGTGGAGATCGGATGGTCGTCCTTGAGCTCGCCCTTCTCGATCTTGTTGAGCAGCCCGATCGCGCGGATCGAGTGCTCGTCCACCGTGTAATGGTGGTACATGTCGAACTGCATCTGCGCGACGACGCGGCCGAAATCGGGCA
>CBIFVW010000090.1:0-12993 GCA_966186155.1 uncultured Sphingomonas sp. | reverse complement strand
CTCGGCGTGGGCGGGCGGGGGCGCCGCCAGCGGGGGGGGCGCCGGCGCCGGCGCCGCGGTGGCTGCCGTAAGCGCGGTCGGGCCCCCCCCCGCGCCCGCGAGGAGGGGGATCAGTCTCATGGCTTTACTCTCCTTTCGGCAGGTCTTCTCCTGCAAGAGGAGCGAAATCCGCGGCGTCGTTTCGGTTCCGTCAGAAACCCGGCGGAAATGAAATATTCAGCGGCCCTGCATGTCGCGATGCGCGGGCGGCATGCGGACCGTGAGGCCGTCGAGCTCCGGCGTGAGCACGATCTGGCACGAGAGCCGGCTGGTACGCACCGCGCCGACCGCGAGGTCGAGCATGTCCTCCTCCTCCTCGCTCGCGCGCGGCAGGCGAACGAAATCCGCGGCATCGACGATGACGTGACAGGTCGAGCAGGCCATCTGCCCCTCGCAGGTGCCTTCGAGCGGCTGGCCGTCATTCTGGGCGACCTCGAGCAGGCGCTGCCCGTCCGCGGCCTCGACCTCGTGCCGCTCGCTGCCGTCGGCGCTGACGAAGGTCACGCGGATCATGCGGCATACCTTTGCGCGTGCGCGGCGGCGTTGATCCGGTCGATTGCGTGGAGCAGTTCGTCCTCGGTGGTGTAGCGGCCGAAGCCGATGCGGATGCTCGACCGCGCCTCGGCATCGCCGAGGCCCAGCGCCCGCAGCACATGGCTCGGCCGCCCCGATCCGCTCGCGCAGGCCGATCCGGCCGAGAAGGCGATGTCGCGCAGGTCGCTCATCAGCCGCGCGACGTCGAGCCCCTCGCGGCGGATATTGAGGTTGCCGGGGTAGCGGTCGTCGCGCGATCCGTTGAGCGTCCAGTCGCCCCCGATCCGCGCAAGCGCGGCGCGGAAAAGCTGCTCGGCATGGGCATGGTCCGCGCCGAAGCGCTGTTTGGCGAGCTTCGCCGCCGCGCCGAACCCAGCGCAGAGCGCGGGCGAGAGCGTGCCCGAGCGCCCCGCCGGCTCCTGCCCGCCGCCATGGAGCAGTGGCTCGAGCGTCACGTCGTCGCGGATCCACAGCGCGCCGACGCCCTTGGGCCCATGGACCTTGTGCGCCGAGACCGCGATCAGGTCGCAGCCCTCCGGGATCCGCACCCGGCCATAGCCCTGTACCGCATCGCACAGGAACCGCGCGCCGGCCCTGTGCGCCAGGTCGGCGAGCGCCTCGACCGGCTGGATCACGCCGATCTCGTTGTTGACCAGCATCGCGGCGACGAGCCCCGTGCCCGGCCCGATCGCCGCGCGCGCCGCGCCCAGGTCGACCAGCCCCTCCGGCCCGACCGGCAGCACGATGACCTGCCGGCCCTTGCGCGCCTCGGCCTCGACGGTGTCGAGCACCGCGGCATGTTCGGTAGCGATGGTGACGATCGGGCCGCTCGTGCCCTTGATCGCCCAGTTGAGCGCCTCGGTCGCTCCACTGGTGAAGCTCACCTTGCCGCCCGGCGGCAGGAGTCCGGCGACCTCCTCGCGCGCAACCTCCACTGCGGCCTTGGCCGCGCGGCCCGGCGCGTGCGCGGAGTGAGGATTGGCGAACTGGTCCTCCAGCAGCGGCAGCATCGCAGCGAGCGCCTCGGGGGCGAGCGGGGTGGTCGCCTGATAGTCGAGATAGGTCATGCCGCGCGCGCCTTCGCTTCGGCGGCGATCTCGCGCCAAAGCGCCGCGAAAGCGTCGACCTCGGCTCCGGTGGTCCCGCGGCCGAAGCTCACTCGCACCACCTCGCGCAGCTCGGGCTCGCTCCAGCCCATCGCCGTCAGCACATGGCTCGGCCGCATGCTCCCCGACGAGCAGGCGCTTCCCGCCGAGACGGAGATGCCGGCAAGATCGAAGCGGATGAGCTGCGCCGCCGCCGACACGCCGGGCATCCTGTATGCGCCGATCAGGGGCGACCGCGAATTCTGGACACCCACGATCTCCGCCCCTTCCAGCGCCGCCTCGAGCCGCCGACGGAGTTCGTAGATCGTCTTCATGTCCTCGGGCACCTCGACCGCCGCGGCGAAGCCCAGCGCTCCCGGCAGGTTCTCGGTCCCGGCGCGATAGCCCTTTTCCTGGCCGCCCATCGGCATGAGCGTGGCGAAGTCGCGGACGAACAGCGCCCCGATCCCCGGCGGGCCGCCGCGCTTGTGCGCGGAGACGGCGACCAGGTCGGCATGACGCAGCACTGCGGCGGATGTGCGCGGCGGCATCTGCGCGGCATCGACCAGCAAGATGCCGCCCGCCTCGCGCACGATCTGGCCGATCGCCTCGATCGGCTGGATCACGCCGGTTTCGCTGTTGGTCCGCTGCACGCACAGCAGCACGCGCGGGCCCATCGCCGCCCGCAGCGCATCGAGATCGAGCGTCCCGTCCGCCAGCACCGGCAAGACCTGCGCGCCCTCGGCATGGCGCAGCACCGAATCATGCTCGACGGCGGAAACCAGCACCCGCTCGGCCATCGAGCGCCGCAAGCCGATCCACAGCGATTCGCTCGCGCCGCTGGTCAGGATCGTCTCATGCGCCCAGCCATAGGCGGCGGCGATCCGGGCGCGCGCATCCTCCAGCGCCGCGCGTGCCGCGCGCCCCTCGGCATGGGGCGAGCTGGGGTTCGCCCAGCGGCGCATGCCCTCGGTCACCGCCGCGATCGCTTCGGGCAGCATCGGGGTGGTCGCGGCATGATCGAGATAGATGCGGTCGGCCAAGAAACTCGTTCCAATTGCGCAAGGGCGGGCGCTGCCTATATAGCGCGCAACTCCCCGCGCTCCACTGCGCGCACCCAATTCAAAGCAGGTACGCCTTGCCCGAAGTCATTTTCCCCGGCCCGGAAGGGCGCCTCGAAGGTCGTTTCGCTCCCGCTCCGCGCCCGCGCGCGCCGGTCGCGATGATCCTCCATCCGCATCCGAATGCGGGCGGCACGATGAACAACCGCATCGTCCAGGAAGTCTACAAGACCTTCCAGCGCCGCGGCTTCGCGACGCTGCGCTTCAATTTCCGCGGCGTCGGCAAGAGCCAGGGCACGTTCGACAACGGTATCGGCGAGCTTTCGGATGCCGCCTCGGCGCTTGACTGGGTGCAGAGCTTCCATCCGGAGGCCAGCTCGACCTGGGTCGCGGGCTTCGGCTTCGGCGCCTGGATCGGCATGCAGCTGCTGATGCGCCGCCCGGAGATCCGCGGCTTCATCTCGATCGCCCCGCCGGCGAACATGTTCGACTTCACCTTCCTCGCGCCGTGCCCGAGTTCGGGCATCATCATCCAGGGCGAGAATGACGAGGTGGTAACGCCGGGCGCCGTGCAGAAGCTGGTCGACAAGCTGCGCACCCAGAAGCACATCACCATCCATCACGACACGATCCCGGGCGCCAATCACTTCTTCGAGAACGAGATGGACCTGCTGATGGGCTCGGTCGACCGCTATCTCGACATGCGGCTGGACCCGAACTCGCCGATCCGGTGACCGTTCGAATCCTCCCCTCCGGGGGAGGAACATCGGGCACCGTTTCGCTCAGATCGTCCAGATCAGCAAATTCCCCAGGATCACCAGCGCGCAGGCGATCATCAGCACGCCCTTGGTGCGGTCGCTGCGCAGCATCCTGACACCGCCCCAGACGAGCGCGAACATCGCCAGCACCGCGACGCTGAGCCATACGGGTTCGAGGCTCGCATCGGGCATCAGCGGACGAGCAGCCACACGATCAGCGCGACCGCCGCGATCACGCCGCCGAACAGCGCGATCATCTTCGGATCGCCGCGATAGGCGATGCGGAGCGCGCCCCACAGGAAATAGCCGAGCCCGCGCGCGCCGAGGCTCATCACATTGGCGATCACGGCGCCGAAGCGGTTGGCCACGGGGTCAGTCCCTCGAGTCGAGTACGCGGGCATAGGCATCGGGATCGGCATTGCCGCCCGAAAGGATCACGAGCAAGCCCGGCTTCATCTCGACCTTGCCCGCCAGCACCGCCGCCAGCGCCGCGGCGCCGCCCGGCTCGAGCACCAGCTTCAGGCGATTCGCGGCCCAGCGCTGCGCCGTGCGCACTTCCGCCTCGCTCACCGCCAGTCCCTTGGCGTCGCGCCGCGCGAGCACCTCGAAGGTGAGTGGCGAGACTTCGAGCGTCTGGAGCGCATCGCAGGCCGTGGGCGGCGGGTTCGGCCCCACCGGCTCGATCCAGCCCGCGTCGAGGCTGCGGCCCATGTCGTCCCAGCCCTCGGGCTCGACCACGGTGATCTCCGCTTCGGGCAGCGCCAGCGCGAGGCCCGCGGCGAGCCCGCCCCCGCCGCACGGCACGATCACGTTCGACGGATCGGGCAGCTTGCCCTCGACCATCTGGGTCATCGCCTCGATGCCGGCGCTCCCCTGCCCCTCGATGATCCAGGGATCGGCGAAGCTCGGCACCAGCGCCGCGCCGCGGGCATGGGCGAGATGCGCCGCGATCTTCTCGCGATTCTCGGTCATGCGATCGTAGGAGACCACCTCCGCACCCATCGCCAGCGTCGCGTCGCGCTTCACCTTGGGCGCGTCGCTCGGCATCACGATCACCGCCGGAATACCGAGCCTGCGCGCCGCCCACGCGACTCCCTGCGCGTGATTCCCCGAGGAGAAGGCGACGACGCCCCTTTCCCGCACCCCGTCCTCCAGCGCGGTCAGCCGATGCCAGGCGCCGCGGATCTTGAACGCGCCGATCGGTTGCAGACACTCGGCCTTGAAGCACACCGGCACGCCCCGGATTTCCGCTTGCAGCAGAGGGGTTTGCGGCAGGATGGCCGCAATCTTCGCGGCGGCGTCGCGCACCCCGGCGCGGGTTGGCTGTCGCACAATCGTCACAGGTCACCCCCGCCGTACATTTCCGGACCGCGAATCACTTTACACCCGGACCCAAGGTCCCTATGTGCGCCTTCCCGCTGCCCCATGGGACTTCCAACCGCAAGGCAGCTTTTGTCAACGATCGCCGTAAGGCACTTGGAGGTCCCTTGAGTTGCACAAGCATCATAGCGCGCTGGGGCTAGCTATTGCCCACTCCGGCAACGCCCGCGTTGCCGACATCGCAAGACTGCGCCCGGTCAACCCGGTAACGCTCGTCCGCCCGCACGCCGCCGCACGTGCGGCCCGGTTCTTCGTCGAGAAGTTTCCGGGCCGCTCGATGTATGCGGTGAAGGCGAATCCGAGCGCGGAACTGCTGCAGATCCTCTTCGAAAACGGCGTCACGCATTACGACGTGGCGTCGATCGCCGAGGTGCGTCTCGTCGCCCGCACCCTGCCGGGCGCGACGCTCTGCTTCATGCACCCGGTCAAGCCCGAAGAGGCGATCGAGGAGGCCTATTTCGAGCACGGCGTCCGCGTGTTCAGCCTCGACAGCCTCGAGGAGCTGGAGAAGATCGTCCGCGTCACCAAGGGTGCGACCGACCTCACGCTCTGCGTGCGCCTGCGCGTCTCGTCGGATCATTCGAAGCTCAGCCTCGCGTCGAAATTCGGCGTGGCGGCCGGCGAATCGAAGGCGCTGCTGATCGCTGCCCGCCAGGCGGCCGACGCGCTCGGCATCTGCTTCCATGTCGGCAGCCAGGCGATGTCGCCCGAAGCATACGCAAACGCGATGGAGCGCGTGCGGATCGCGATCGTCGAGGCCGGCGTCACCGTCGACGTGGTCGATGTCGGCGGCGGGTTCCCCTCCTCCTATCCGGGCATGGAGCCGCCGCCGCTCGAGCGCTATTTCGCGACGATCCATCGCGCGTTCGAGAGCCTGCCGGTCAGCTACTCGTCCGAGCTCTGGTGCGAGCCGGGCCGTGCGCTGTGCGCCGAGTACAGCTCGCTGATCGTGCGCGTCGAGAAGCGCCGCGGTGACGAGCTCTACATCAACGACGGCGCGTATGGCGCGCTGTTCGACGCCGCGCATATCGGCTGGCGCTTCCCGGTCCGGCTCCTGCGCGAGCCCGATTCGAACGCCAAGGACGTCGAGTTCAGCTTCTACGGCCCGACCTGCGACGATCTCGACCATATGGCGGGCCCGTTCCTGCTCCCCGCCGACATCCGTGCCGGCGACTATGTCGAGATCGGCATGCTCGGCGCCTATGGCGCGGCGATGCGCACCGGCTTCAACGGCTTCGGCGCCACCGAGACGATTGCGGTCGACGACGAGCCGATGACGTCGCTGTACCTCGGCGAGGATGCGGAACGTGCGCTCCCCTCGAACGTCGTGAAGCTGTAACGCAACGCTCTATATCGTCATCCCCGCGCAGGCGGGGATCCAGAGTCTCCGCGCGATGTCCTGCGTGGCTCTGGATCCCGCTTTCGCGGGGATGACGGATTGATGTTCCGGGGCTATCGGCTCCGCATCCGGGTTTCCGCGTCCCCTTTGAATGACGGCGGCCATTGGAAGACTTGGGAGATCCCATGACCGACACCCTCACCAAGACCGCGGCGGCCAACGCCCCGATCAACGACACCCGCAAGGCGGAGCTGCTCTCCAAGACCGTCAAGCACATCGACATCAAGTCGTTCGACGCCCGCCCCATCGTCGACGCGATGGCGGACATGAGCTTCACCAGCCGCGACCTCGGACGCGCGACCAAGATCTACAACCAGATGCTGGCCGACAAGGACTGCACCGTGGTGCTGGTGATCGCGGGCTCGACCTCGGCCGGCGGCTGCATGGACCTCTATGCCGAGCTGGTGCGCAACAACATGGTCGACGTCGTCGTCGCCACCGGCGCGACCATCGTCGACATGGATTTCTTCGAGGGCCTCGGCCACAAGCATTACCAGGCGCTCGAGATCCCCGACGACGACACGCTGCGCTCGCTCTACATCGATCGCATCTACGACACCTATATCGACGAGGAACAGCTCCAGGACTGCGACCATACGATCAACAAGATCGCGGAATCGCTCGAGCCCAAGCCCTATTCGTCGCGCGCCTTCATCCGCGAGATGGGCAAGTATCTCGTCGAGCACGGCAAGAAGGAGAACAGCCTCGTCAAGCTCGCCTATGAGCATGACGTGCCGATCTTCTGCCCGGCGTTCGTGGACTCGTCGGCCGGCTTCGGCCTGGTCAAGCACCAGGTCGACGCCGCCAAGGAAGGCCGCCCCTATATGGTGCTCGACGCCATCGCCGACTTCCGCGAACTCACCGAGATCAAGATCAAGGCCGGCACCACCGGCCTGCTGATGATCGGCGGCGGCGTACCCAAGAACTTCATCCAGGACACGGTGGTGTGCGCCGAGATCCTCGGGCATGAGGATGTCGAGGTGCACAAATATGCAGTGCAGATCACCGTCGCGGACGTGCGCGACGGCGCCTGCTCGTCCTCGACGCTGCAGGAGGCGGCGAGCTGGGGCAAGGTCAACACCGGCATCGAGCAGATGGTGTTCGCCGAAGCCGGCTCGGTGATGCCGCTGCTGGCGTCGGACGCCTATCATCGCGGCCACTGGAAGAACCGCGCCAAGCGCGGCTGGGCGAAGCTCTTCGCCTGATCCCGCCGCCAGGTGGAAATACGAAGGCCGGGGCGAAATCCCCGGCCTTTCCTTTGAAGGCGCCCCTACTGCCTTGCCGCCATGCGGAACAGCCAGGCGGACGCCAGCCAGATCGCGGTGAAGATGCCGGTGCAGCCGATGACGTCCATCGGCCAGATCGGGTTGCCCAGGCCCCAGCGGGCGAGCACGGCGATCGCGCCCGCCAGCAGCTGCGCGGCCGCGACAGCGAACATCGTGTTCGACATGCCGCGTGGCCTGCCATGCGCCACAAAGGTGCCGCCGAAGCCCAGGGCGATCACGCCCGCGTACATCAGGTTCGCGGGATTGCCCTCATCGCCGATGATGCCGACGGCGAGGTTGATCCAGACGAGCAGGAACAGCCCCATAACCGCGAACCCCCCGGCGACGCGGTACGCCGTGCTGGCCGATATCCGCATCACGAACTCGCACAGGCCGGCCGCGACGAGCAGCATCACGGCCCAGGCGACGAAATCCTCCGCCGTCCACAGCATGCCGGGCACCGTCAACTTGGCAACCACCGGGATCGCGTAGAGCAGCACCGGCACGCCCCATACCCCCAGACGCCAGCTGCCGTCGCCCTGCCTAGCTTCATTTTCCACTGCTTCGATCATGGATCGCCCTTTGCTGATTTGAGCCCCGATCCTGCCCGAGCACCGGGTGAGCGGCATGAGCAAAAGCTGATCTCTCGCTGAAATCCGCAAGCGGCGCTTCGTTGCAAATCCGAACCAATTGCTGCAGCCTCGCGCAACAAGTGGAGGGGGACTTGAAGATGCATAGCGAGATCCTGCAGCCGGTCGTCGCGTTGATCGCCTGGACATTGGTGATGATGGTGTGGATGCTCGGCACCCGCTTGCCGGCGATGCGCAAGGCCGGCATCGATCTCGGCCGCCTCGTGGGCACCAAGGGTTCCGACGCCGATGGCGCCTTGCCCGCCCAGGTCCAGTGGAAGGCGCACAACTACAATCACCTGATGGAGCAGCCGACGCTGTTCTATGCGGTCGCCCTCGTCATCGCGCTCACCGGCACCGGCAACGGCGTCAATGCCTGGCTCGCCTGGGTCTATGTCGGTCTGCGCATCCTCCACAGCATCGTCCAGGCGACCGTCAACCGCGTCCAGGCGCGGTTCGTCTGCTTCGCGCTGTCCAGCCTAGTGCTGGCGGCACTGACGCTGCACGCCGCGATGGCGGTGTGGCACGTCGACCTACACTGAGAACGGACGCACTAGGCCGGCTTCAGCTGCGCCTCGAGCCAGGCATAGGCTTCACGCCGCACGCCGGGCGGAAAGTCGTGGTTGCCGCCATTCTCGTCGAAATAGAGCGCGCGCAGCGCGTCGGGAGCGCCCGCGGCGCGGTATCGCGGCGCCGCGTCGGCGACGAGCCGGCGTGTCTCCTCGACATGGTCGATGCTCGCCTGGCGCCAGTCCGGGTCCTGGCCCCATTCCCACAGCCCGCGGGTGAGCAGCAGCGGCCGCGGCGCGATGCCCGCAAGATAGCCCGCGCCGCTGCCGAACCTGGCGAGCCCCGGCAGCGCATCCGCCGCCAGCCGCCGCTTCGGCGCCTTCTCGTCGAAAAAGCGGACCGGGTCGAAATAGCCGCACGAAGAGACTCCGGCGCGGATGCGCGGGTCGAGGAACATCGCGAAGATCAGGGCATAGCCGCCCGCCGAATGGCCGATCGCGCCGATCCGGGCGGGATCGACATAGGCGAGCGACGCCAGGACATCGACGCCCAGCATGCAGTCATGCGCTTCCTTGCCCATCGCGGTGCGGCCGTGCAGCACGAGCTGGCCGACGCGATGGTTGAGCAGATCGAGATCGCGCGCGGGATCCACCGAGTCCGGCACGGCGCCGCGTCGGCGTTCGGCATGGTAGAAGCGGTCGGCGCACAGCACGACGTACCCGCGCCGGAACAGCTCGAGGCCGTAGAAGAGGTTGGCGTCGCCCTCGAGCCCCGCGGTCTCCTTCTTGCCGATATGCGTGTGGGGACCGTCTTGATGGATCGCGAGGATCGCCGGCAGCCGGGCGCCGGGCGCGTGATCGGGTACGAATAGATAGGCGCGGATACGGTCTTCGGGCTCGTGCAGCCGGGCAGATGCCGGCTCGGCGAGATACTCGACCTTGAGCCGCTTGCCGCCTTCGATCGCGGCGGTCTCGAGCACCGAGAACGAAGGCGCCGGCCGCGGCGGCATCACGCCGAGGACCTGGCGCAGTCCGGCATCGTCGTTCCCGGGTTCGCGCGCGGCCGCCTCGGTGCCCGCCAGCGCGACCGCCGAGCTCAGCCCGGCGCTCCACCGAACCGCGTCGCGACGCGTGTAACCGGTTACGTCCATAAAGGCCCCTCCACTTCGATGGCGGCGCAAAATACCAGATCGCCGCGACGGTTTCGAGGTGGACCTAACCGAACATCCGCCTGAGGCTGCGCTCGAGCATCAGCAGCTGCCATAGTGTCCGGCCGTGCTCGGCGCGCCCGGCCTGGTGGTCGGCGGCGAGCTTCTCGATCGCGTGGAGGTCGAACCAGCCCGTCCCCCCGAGCAGCTTCGAGCGGCCGAGGTCGGCCGCCTCCTGCGCCAGCGCCTTGCGGAACCAGGCACTGATCGGCGTCACGAAGCCCATCTTGGGCCTGTAGAGCACGTCCTTGGGCAACCAGGGCTCGAGCGCCTTCTTCATCAGCCACTTGCCCTGCCCCGCGCGAATGCGGAGCGACGGCGGCAGGGTCGCCATGAACTGGACGAGCCGATAGTCGAGCAGCGGCTCGCGCGCCTCGAGGCTCACTGCCATGCTGGCGCGGTCGACCTTGGTGAGGATGTCGCCGGGCAGCCAGTGGCGGATGTCGGCATATTGCGCCCGATCGAGCCCGTCGCGGGCGGGTGCCTGGCGCATCGCATCGGTGTAGCGCTGTTCCGCCCTATGACCGGCCAGTGCTTTCCGCATCGCGTCGCTGTAGAGCCGCTGGCGGAGCGCGGGCGCCGTCACGCCTACCGCCTTGGGATAGGCGTGCTCACTGCTCTCGGCGAGGGCGAGCAAAGTGGTCTTGGCGCGGAAGGGGCGTGGTGCCCAATCGGCCTTGGGATAGAGATGCCCGAGCGTTCCGAACACGCGCGCGCGAAGCCCCTGAGGCAGCAGCCGGCGCGCCGCCTCCTCGGCGGCGAAGAAGCGGTAGCGCCGGTACCCCGCCAGCGCCTCGTCAGCCCCATCGCCCGACAACGCCACGGTGACGCTCTCGCGCGCCAGCTCGCACACGCGGTAGGTCGGCAGCGCCGAAGCGTCGGCGAAAGGCTCGTCGAACGCGTCGACCAACGTGTCGATCAGCGCGAAGTCGTCCGCCGCGACCTTGCGCGTGCGATGCGCGGTGGCGAAGCGCTCGGCGACCCGCTGCGCGTACGACGTCTCGTCATGATCGGCCTCGTCGAAGCCGATCGTGCAGGTCTTGACCGCGCTCTTGCTCGCCTCGGCCATCAGCGCGACCACCGCCGAGCTGTCCACACCCCCCGACAGAAAGGCCCCGAGCGGCACGTCGGCGATCATCCGCGAGCGCACCGCCGCGCGCATCAGCTCGATCAGCTCCGCCTCGAGGTCGCGAAGCTTGCCGCTCGCGCGTCTCGAGAAGTCGATGTCCCACCAGCGCACCGGCTGCGGCACCGGCTTGCCCCGCTCGAGCAGCAGGAAGTGCCCGGCAGGGAGCTTCCTGACGCCCGCCAGGATCGACGCGTCGTCGGGGACGTAGCCGAGCCCCAGATAATCCTCGACCGCGCGAAAATCGGGCGTGCGGCGGAAGAGCGGGTGGGCGAGCAGCCCCTTGAGCTCGGAGGCGAAGGCCACCGCGCCGTCCGACAGCTCGGCATAATGGAGCGGCTTCACGCCGAACCGGTCGCGCGCAAGGAACAGGCTCTTCGCCGCCGCGTCATAGAGCGCGAAGGCGAACATGCCGTTCAGCCGCTCGAGCATCCCCGGGCCCCAGGCACGCCAGCCATGGAGCAGCACCTCGGTGTCGCTGTCGGTCGCGAAACGCGCGCCGCGCGCCTCGAGCTCGGCGCGGACCTCGCGGAAATTGTAGATCTCGCCATTATAGGTGACGACGAGCTTGTTGTCGGGCGTCGCCATCGGCTGGACCCCGCCCTCGAGATCGATGATCGCTAGCCGCCTATGGCCGAGCCCGACGCCCGCCATACTCCATACGCCCGAGCCATCGGGCCCACGATGCGCGAGCGCATCGGCCATCTGGACGACGCGCGCCGGGTCCACCGGCTTGGCGAGGGCGGGATAATAGAGGCCGGCGATGCCGCACATGCTGGTGTTGGTTCCTTCCCAAAGGATGCCCTTTAGCATTCCTCCCCCGGAGTGGGAGGGGGACCGCCAGCGAAGCTGGTGGTGGAAGGGTAGTCTCCGCGAACGACGTCACCCGTGGCGATTACCCCTCCACCAGCCTGCGGCTGGTCCCCCTCCCTCCGGGGGGAGGAATGCAAGTCCTTCCAATGCGGTTATTGCCGCCCCGTCATCCTGTCGGCCAGCCCCTCGACCGGGCCCAGCGCGCCGAGGAAATCCCCTATCGCCGCGCGCGCGCCCTTGTCGCCGCCCTGCTCGGCCGAGACCAGCACCGCCACCGCCGCCTGGCGCCCGCCGAGCAGCTTGGCCTTCAGCGTCTCGAGCTTCACGCGCTTGTCGCTTCCCGTCAGCACGTCGCCGATCCGGTACCAGGTGACGACCTCGCGCTCGACGCGTCCCGGCCCGACCATCCGCAGCGCGGCGCCGCGGCGGACGGGGCCCAGGTCCTCGATCTTCACCCAGCGGTCGTTCTCGCGGATCGCGCCGATGCCGAAGCCGACCAACTCGCGGCCCTCCTGCTGGCGCGCATAGACCGCTACCGCGAGGTCCACCGTCCGGCCCCGCCCATCGGCATAGCGGCCGATGAGAAGATGATCCGCCCCCGGATAATTGGGAGACCAGGGCGCGCGCGTGCCCGCCGGGGCCCGATGCCAGCCCGGCACTTCGGGTAGCGCCACCGCACTCGGAATCGGCGCGGCGCGGGCGTTGTTGAGGCTCGCCCAGCCGAGGAAGAGGCTCGCGACGGTCAGCACCAGCAGTCCCGCGACGGGAGCATCGACACGCCGCCCGGGCGCCGCCTGCAGCCTCGCGGGATCGAACCAGCGCGCGTCGGGATCGCGGTCGAACCATTTCCAGCCGAGCGCGAGCACCGCGGCCATCACGATCGCGAAGAACACCCAGCCATAGACGATATGGTCGAACCCCGTGGCCGCCTCGACCGAAGTCCACCAGGCGGCGTAGATCGTCCCGAAGGCGCGGAGACCATTGGCGATCACGGGCACCACCAAGGCCGCCACCATGAAGCCGGCGCGGCGGCGCCACGACACGTAGCAGACATTGGCCACCAGCACGCCGAAGGCCACCATCGCGATCAGGAACTTGGCGCCCGAGCACGCCTCGGCGACTTCGAAATAGCCGTTGGAGGTGGTGATCAGCACGCCGTCGACGCTCGCCGGCACGCCGAACAGATG
>CBIFVW010000089.1:0-13096 GCA_966186155.1 uncultured Sphingomonas sp. | reverse complement strand
ACTTCCTGCGCGAACAGCTTCTTCATGAAGTCGGGATGCGCGCGGCTGAGGAAGATCTGCGGCCCGCGATTCTCGCGGCGGACGTTGAGGATCAGCGAGCGGACGCGGTCGCCGACGCGGACCACTTCGCGCGGGATCTGCTGGTCGCGGCGGATCACGCCCTCGGCCCGGCCCAGGTCGACCACGACGTGACCGAACTCGACGCGCTTCACCACGCCGGTGATGATCTCGCCCATCCGGTCCTTGAACTCTTCATATTGGCGCTCGCGCTCGGCGTCGCGGACCTTCTGGAAGATGATCTGCTTCGAGGCCTGGGCCTGGATGCGGCCGAATTCGATCGGAGGCAGCGGATCGACGATGAAGTCGCCGATCTTGGCGTCCTTCTGGAGCTTTTGCGCGCCCTTGAGGTCGACCTGCTTGAAATAGTCGTCGACCGCCTCGACCACCTCGACGACGCGCCACAGCCTGAGGTCGCCGGTATTGGGGTCGAGCTTGGCGCGGATGTCGTTCTCGACGCCGTAGCGGTTTTTCGCGGCGCGCTGGATCGCGTCCTCCATCGCCTCGATGACGATGGCCTTGTCGATCAGCTTCTCCTTCGCGACCGAATCGGCGATGGCGAGCAGCTCGGCCTTGTTGGCGGAAATGGCGGTGGCCATCAGTCTTGTTCCTCTGCTTCGAATTCTTCGGCGCCCTCGCTCGAGAGCGGCGCGGTGGCTTGGATGAGCTTGTCGGTCATCAGCAGCTTGGCGTCGGCGATGCTGCCGAACGGCACGCTGACGAGGCGGTATTTGCGGACGTCGATCGAGACCATGTCGCCCTCGATCCCGGCAAGGTCGCCGGTCAGCTGCTTGCGCCCGTCCTCGAGCGGCTCGACCAGGTTGATCCGCGCCTCATGGCCCTTCCAGTCGGCATAGTCCTGGAGCCGGGTGAGCGGCCGGTCGATCCCCGGCGAGCTGACCTCGAGCCTGTAGGCATGGTCGAACGGGTCCTTGCCCGCCGCCTCGAGCGCGTCGAGCCGCTCGGAGATGCGGCGCGACAGGTCGGCGCAGTCGTCGATGGTGAGCTGGCGCGTGTCGGGGCGCTCGGCCATCACCTGGAGCGTCGGATCGCTCTGCCCGCCGAACATCTTGACGCGCACGAGCGCGAGCCCGAGCGCCCTGGCCTCGGGTTCGATCAGCTTCGTCAGTTCGGCGATGTCCGCCACGCACATGCTCCAATCGGTCAAGCAGCTTCAGCGCCGGAGCCCCGCGGGCCCCGGCCTCGGCATGTTTGACGATGTCGAGAAAGCAGCTGCGATATACGCACTTGGCGATACCGCGGCAAGCCCAATCGCGCGGGGCGCCCTCTTCGAGGAACGAGCCTCTTCCAATGTAGGATTTCGCCTGTCAGACCTCGCAGGCGCTCTTTCTCATCGGGAATATTGCATCCGTTCGATTTACCCGATCTAGGTAAACATCGGCCTCCGCGCTCGGACTCTATGGAACGCTATAGATGGTGCGACTTTAGGGACTTTCCGCGCTCCTTCGGGGTAAATCCCGCTTACCGACTCGGATTGTACGCGTCGAGAAAGGCGCCGACCCGGTTCAGGAAGTCCGCCTCGTGCGCGGGGTCGTGCATCGTATGGCCCTCGCCCAGATATTCGACGAAGTCGTGCGCGCGGCCGAGCTTGGTCAGCGCCGCGTGGAGCCGCTCGGACTGGTCGGCGGGCACGGTCTCGTCGGCGGTGCCGTGCGCGATCAGGATCGGCATGGTCAGCCCGCCGACATAGGTCATCGGCGAGATCGCCTCGAGCGAGGCGGCGTCGCCCTGGATGCGGCGGCGCCAGGCGCGGAAGTCGCGCTCCTCGAAGGTCTTGCGGTCGAAGTCGAGCTGCGCGCGCACGTCCGAGATGCCGGCATAGCTGATCGCGCAGCGATAGATCCCCTTGTCGCGCGCCGCCGCCCACATCGCGGCATAGCCGCCATAGGAGGCGCCCATGATGCAGACGCGCTTCGCGTCGACCGTGCCGCGTTCGGCGAGCCATTGGACGCCGTCGTCGACATCGTCCTGCATGCCGCGGCCCCATTCGCCGTCGCCGCGCGCGGTCATGTCGCGGCCGAATCCGGTCGAGCCGCGGTAGTTGGGCTGGAGCACGGCATAGCCCTTGGCCGCGAGATACTGGACCCAGGGGTCATAGTCCCAGCCGTCGCGCGCGAAGGGCCCGCCATGCGGCATCACGATCAGCGGCAGGTTCCGCGCATCGCGCCCCTCGGGCAGCGTCAAATAGCCCGAGATCTCGAGCCCGTCGCGCGCGCGGTAGCTGACCGGCCGGACGGCCGAGAGCCGCTTGCCCGCGATCGCCGGGTTGATCGCGGCGAGCAGCCGGGCCTCGCCATTCTCGAAGACGTAGAAGGCGCCGGGATCGCTCGCCGAGCTGCTGTAGAGGAGCAGCCGCCGCCCGTCGTCGCTCGCCGAGGCGATGCGGTTGACGCGGCCGGGCAGCGCGGCGTCAAGCTTCGCCTGGCGGTCGCGCATCGTCGAGTCGAACCAGAGCAGCCGGTCGCGGTCGTCGGTATACTGGACGCCGAGCAGCCGCCCGTCGGGCCCGATCTCGAATCCGTCGAGATCGGCCTTGCCGTTCTCGTAGAGCAGCGCGCCGAGGCGGCTCTTGCGGAAATCATAGGCGTAGAGGCCGATCCGCCCCGATCGGGCCTCGGCCAGCGCATAGCCCTGGTCGCTGCCGGCGACCGGCACGAACTGCTCGATCCCCGAATCGGGATCGCCCGCGCCGCGGCTCGACCGGCTGAACCGGTCGCCCTCGCCGCGCCGGTAGAGCAGCCACGACTTGCCGTCCGCCGCGCCCATTCCGGCACGCACCACCCCCGAGGCGTCGATCACCCAGTCGCGGACATGCGGCTGCGGCGCGACGATGAGGCTGAAGGCGCCTGTGGCGAGGTCGACGCGCCAGACGCCCGGCGTGTCGTTGCCCGGCACTTGCGACTTGAGAAGCAGGAAGCCGGCGGCGCGGTCGATATGGAGCAGCTCGTCGCTCATCCCGGCGGGGCGGGCGCGGCCGAGCTGGGTCAGGCGGTTCGCGGCGGTCTCGATCGAGACCAGCCGAACGGTCGGCCTGTCGCCGTCGTGCAGCAGGCTGGCGAGCAGCCGTCCCGGCGCGAGCCAGGCATACCATTCGAGCCGCTCGCCTTGCGGCAGCATCACCGGCGCGGCGGCGGCGCCGGGCTTCGAAAGATCGAACAGCGCGAGCGCGCTCCCGTCGAGCCGGACCGCGACCTGCGTGCCGTCGGGCGACATCTCGGGATCGGTGAGCGCCGGCGGGGCGAGCAGCTCGGCGGCGGTCGGCGCCGCGAGGTCCGACGCGATCGCGGCCGGGATCGCCTGTCCCAGGACCCATGCCAGCAAGGCGCCGAGCGCCCAACGCGAAACCTTCAAAACGACCCCCACGCCCGACTCGCGGGCAAAATGGGCCGAGACAGGAAGTTACGCAATACCGTAGATTCGCGCAACTTGTTGATACGACAGCGGAATGATTGGGCATGACGGAGCCGGACCGGCGGGGTAAGCGTTCGCGAACGCGAATAGGAGAGGCCACCCGATGATGCCGCAGATCCGCCTGGTGCTTCCCGTCCTGGCGCTGCTCGCCGCCTGCAACCCGCAATCGGGTGCCGCCGCGCAGGACAATGCGTCGAGCCGGGGCAACATGGCGCCCGAGCCGCCGGCGCGCGCCTTCAAGATCGAGGAAGTGGCGCGCTTCGACGCGCCCTGGGCGATGACCTTCCTGCCCGACGGGCGCATGCTGGTGACCGAGAAGGCCGGCACGATGCTGCTCGTCTCCGCCGATGGCAAGCAGCGCACGCCGATCGCCACCATGCAGGTGATGCACCAGGGCCAGGGCGCGCTGATGGACGTGGTGCTCCATCCCAAGTTCGCCCAGAACCACCTCGTCTATTTCAGCTATTCGGAGCAGCGCGCCGACGGGCTCAAGGGCGTGGTGCTCGCCCGCGGCACCTTTGCCGACGGCGCCGCACCGAAGCTCGGGGACATCCGGACGCTGTTCCGCGCCGAGCCCTATGTCGACGGCAACGGCCATTTCTCCGGCCGGATCGCCTTCGCGCCCGACGGCCATCTGTTCTTCACCAATGGCGAGCGGCAGAAATTCACGCCGGCGCAGGATCCAAAGGCGACGCTCGGCAAGGTGCTGCGCCTCGACGACGACGGCAAGCCGGCGGCGGGCAATCCGCTCGCCGCGCGCGGCTTCCACCCGGCGATCTGGTCCTATGGCCATCGCAACCTGCTCGGCATCGCCTTCGACGCCGCGGGCAATCTCTGGGAGATCGAGATGGGGCCGGAGGGCGGGGACGAGGTCAACCTGATCCTGCCCGGCCGTAACTATGGCTGGCCCAACGCCTCCAACGGCAGCCACTATGGCGGCCGCGACATTCCCGACCATCGTCCCGGCGACGGCTATGAGCCGCCCAAGCTCTGGTGGAACCCGTCGATCTCGCCCGCCGGGCTGATCGTCTATTCGGGCAAGCTCTGGCCGCAATGGAAGGGGGACCTGTTCATCCCCGCGCTGTCGGGCGAGGCGCTGATCCGCGTCGACGTGAGCGGCACCGAGACGCGCAAGGGCGACCAATGGGACATGGGCACCCGCATCCGGGAAGTGGAGGAAGGCCCCGACGGCGCGATCTGGCTGCTCGAGGACGCGGCGGGGCGGCTGATGAAGCTCACGCCTGCGGGCTAGCGCACGATCAGATAGTTCATCCGTGCCGCCGCGATCGGGCGGTCGGGCTCGTCCTGCCAGGCGATCGCCTCGACATTGGCGACCCTCGTGCCGAGCCGCGTGACCGAGCCGCGCGCCCTGGTCGGCTTGTCGCGGCCGCCGCGCATATAGTCGACGGTCAGGTTGATCGGCTTGATACGTGCCTGCTCGGCGCCGAGCGCCTGCTTGAGCGCGCCGACCGCCGCCATCTCGAGCAGCCCGCCGATCGCGCCGCCATGGAGGAAGCCGGGCCGGCCGATCACGTCCTGGCCGAACGGCATGACGAAGACCGGCGCTTCCTCGCCCGGTTCCACCGTCAGGCCCAGCAGCTCGGCATAGGGCGGCAGGATCACCAATAGCCCTCCGTCGCCATGAACGTGCCTGCGACATGGGCGAGCGGGTCGTCCGGGTCGCCGTCGTGCGCCTGGCCGCGGACGAAGGCGATCGAGCGCGTGATCCGATAGCATTCGCCGCGCCCGAGCACGGTCCGGCCGGGGCGCGCGGGGCGCAGATAGTCGATGCGCAGATCGAGCGTCGCATGCGGGCGGAAGGCGCCGGCCTTGAGCCACACGCCGATGCTCGTCGCCATGTCCATCAGCGAAAGGATCGGTCCCGAGGCGAGGACGCCGGTCGCGGGATCGCCGACCAGGTCCCCGGCGTAAGGCAGGTCGAGCTCGCACCAATCGGCCCCGTGCGCGCGATAGCCGATGCCGAGCCGGCTGCCATGGCTGGCGTAGCGCGCCGCGAAGAAACGCTGCGGATCGAAGCCGGATGGCGCCGTGTCGCTCATGCGCACGGGGCCTAGCGCGGCGGGCGGACGCGCGCAAATCGCGCGATTACACCGATGTAACGTGCGCCCGCGCCGGCGCGAACCTAGCCTCGCCGCACGCATATCGGTCGCGGGGGACGCAAATGGGGTTGGTACGGATCGATTTCGGCGAGATCGCCGAGCTGGGGACGCGGGTCGCGGCGCACGGCGCGCTGCGCGCCGCCGAGGCGAGCGTCGACGAGCTGTTCGAGCTGATCGTCGGCATCGCCATCCTGATCTACGAGATCGCGCCGAACGGCTGATGACCGGCGTCACCGATAGCGTGCGCGCCGCGATCGTCGCATCGCGGGCGACCACGCGCGAGACGATCGGCCGCTGGGCCGCGGGCCCGGAGTATCGCGCGCTCGCCCGCGCCTTCGACGATTGCCCGCAGGGCGATCCGGAGCCGGCGGCGCGGCGAGCCCATGCGCTGCTCGCCGATGGCGATTGGGCCGCCGCATTGCTCGCGCCGCTGGTCGACGCGCTCGCGCGCGATCCCTTTTTCGAGCCGCCGTTCCGCGCGAGCCGCGACCGGCTGCGCATCGGTGCGGTCCTGTTCGACCATCCCGCGGTGTCGATCACCGCCTGCGTGACCAGCGCGGCCGCGATGCGCGCGGCCCCGCCGCCGCGGGCGATGATCTTCTCGGGCCGGCTGACGGTGACGCGCTACGTCAGGGCGGGCGGCGCGACGCTCCGGTGCTGGGAGACCGAGCCGGCGGGTGCCGATTTCAGTGCGACAAGCGCACCGCCCTGCACCGCGCGTCCGGCGATCGCGCTCGCCGACGGCGATGTCCACGTCGTCGACGGCCGACGCGAGGCGCAGCTTCTCGACGGCGCGCGGAGCGACGTCCTCACCCTCGTCGCCACGATCCGCGCCGGCCCGGCCATGCTGATGCGAGAGCACGCCGTCGCGGGCGGCGAGCTGCTCCGCGTCGCGAGCGGTGACGACCGCAGTTCGCGGATCGAGATGCTGCTCGCCTTTCTCCGCCTCGCCGGCCGCGCCGATGCCGGAGCGCGCTTCGACGACGCCACGCGCGACCCCGCCTTTCATCTGCGCTGGGCGGCGATGCGCGAGTGGCTGGCGCTCGACGCCCGCGCCGCGCTGCCGCGACTCGCGGAGATGGCGGCCACCGATCCGCATGCCGAGATCCGCGCCGCCGCGTCGCGGACGCTCGCCACTGCGCGTTCCCGGGTCGAGCAAGCGTCGTGCCCCGCTTGATCGATCCGGGCGAAGGCGGCGCGATCGAGCTCGGCGAGCTGGTCGACGCACTCGACGCGGCGCCGGTCGATGTCCGCGACGAGGACGCGTTCGCGAGCCTCGGGCCGCTGCTCGCGCGGCTGGGACGCAATCCGGACTTCCTTGCCGAGCTCGCGATCGAGGAGCTCAAGACGCGCTGCGCGGGCCAGCATGCCGCCAACAGCTATGGCGCCCAGGTATTCCTGCTTCGCCCGCCCAACGGGCGCTATGTGCTGCGCGCCAATTTCTGGCCGGCGCGTGAGGATCCGGTGGTGCGCGCGAGCGGGCCCGCGGCCTTCTTCTACGACCTGCCGCACGATCACAATTTCCCGTTCCTCACCTATGGCTATCTCGGTCCGGGCTATTGGAGCGACTATTTCGAATATGACGTCGATCGGCTGGACGGCGTGCCGGGCGAGGATGCGGGATTGCGGTTCGTCGAGCGCGCGCGGCTCGAGCCGGGCAGGCTGATGCTCTACCGGATGCGCCGCGACATCCATGTCCAGCTCCCGCCGGACAGCTTCTCGGTCTCGCTCAACATCCTCGGCGCCGACCCCGCCCAACCCTGGCTCGACCAATATCGCCTCGACATAAGCCGCGGCACGATCGCAGAGGGGCTCACCTGCACCGCCGCCGAGGCGCTGATCGCGGTCGCGGCCCATCTCGGCAACGGGCTCGACCTCGCCGCCAGCTTCGCGCGCGCGCATCCCTGCGAGCGGATGCGGCTGGCGGCGCTCGACGCGCTCGCCTCCGCGCTCCCGGACGAGGCGCCCTTGCTCTATGCCCGCGCTGCCAGCGCGCCGAGCGCCTATCTCGCCGGCCATGCCCGGCTCCGCCTCGCCCGGATGGACGCGGCGCTTGCTCCGGAACGGATGCGATCCACGCGTTGATGGTCCGGTTCGGGTTAAACTGCGCTTGTGTTCGCCACCATCGCCTGCGCGCTCGAGATTCCCGACCTCGCCGAGGCCGCGGCGGAGCGCGGGCTGCGACTGGTGCCGTTCGGCAATGGCGTCGCGGCCGAAGCAGCCCTGTTCGAGGGCGACGGCGAACGGATCGCGCGGATCCGCGCCGCCGGCTGGGAAGGCCCGCTGATGCTCATCCTGCCCGCCGGCGCCAGTGTGGTGCACGCGCTCGACGCGGGCGCCGACGACGCGGTCCCCTATCCCGCCAGCGCCAGCGAGATCGCCGCCCGGCTCGCCGCGCGGATCCGGCATCGCCACGCCCTGGCGGTCGGCGCGCTGCGCATCGATCCGGTCGAGCGCAAGGTGACGCGCGAAGGTCGGCCGATCCCCCTACGATCGCGCGAATATGCGCTGCTGCTCCACCTCGCCCGCCAGCCCGAGCGCGCCGCCAGCCGGGCGGAGCTGCTCCAGGCGATCTGGGGGCTGCGCTTCGATCCCGGCACCAACGTCGTCGAGGTGCAGGTCTCGCGGCTGCGGGCGAAGCTCGATCGCGGCTTCGCGGTACCGATGCTGCTCACCGAGAAGGGCTGCGGCTACAGGCTCAGTGCAGCAGGATCTCGGTGACGTAGAAGCGCGGCGCCGGATCGTTGCCGTTGTTCTGCAGCCACAGCCCGTCGATCGTCGCATTCTCCACGCCCAGCGTGGCGAGCGGCACGTCGACCTTGGTCCAGCCGCCAGGGGCGAGCTTCACGATCTTCTGCTTGCCCTCGACCGGCTTGCCGCCGGCGATCGCGATCACGCGAATCTCGCCGGTGCCGCCGATCGACTGGACGAGGAAGCTCAGCGCCTTGAAGGGCGCGGTGCTGAACGGCGCATGGTGGAGATAGAGGCCCTTCCAGCCCTGGGCATCGACTCGGATGGGCCGGCGCGGCGAGCCGCCGAGCTCGACGCTGAGCTCGCTCTCGGCGCCGTCCCATTTCCAATTCTCCCAGCCGGGCCCCAGCGCATCCTTGTAGATCATCGCCATGCCGGTATCGGCGGCGGGCGCGGTCTGCGCCACTGCCGCCGGAGCGAAAGCCAGCATTCCCGCGAGCATCAAGCCCTTCATCGTCTCTCCCCTTCTGCTTCCCGTTTTCGGGTTTGAGTCTATTCTGCGCCCGCATGGAGGAGAGGACAATGGAAGAGCGCGTGGCGATCCGCATCGAGGACGGCGTGGCCGATGTGCGGCTGGCGCGGCCCGACAAGCTCAACGCGCTCGATCCGGCGATGTTCGCCGGGATCATCGCCGCGATCGGACGGCTCGAGACCGAGCCGGGGCTGCGCGCGGTGGTGCTTTCGGGCGAGGGCCGCGGCTTCTGCGCCGGGCTCGACATGGCGAGCATGGCCGCGGGCGGATCGGGCGTCGATCTCACCGAGCGCACCCATGGCATCGCCAACGACTTCCAGCAGGTCGCCTGGGGCTGGCGGACGCTGCCGGTGCCGGTGATCGCCGCAGTGCACGGCGTGGCGCTGGGCGGGGGCCTGCAGATCGCGAGCGGCGCGGACGTGCGGATCGCGGCGCCGGGCACCAGGCTCGCGGTGATGGAGCTCAAATGGGGCATCGTCCCGGACATGGCGGGCTTCGCCTTGTGGCGCGGGCTGGTGCGCGACGACGTGCTGCGCGAGCTGACCTATACCGCCCGCGAATTCTCCGCGGAGGAAGGCGCGGCGTTCGGCTTCGTCTCGCGGATCGCCGGGGATCCGCACGCCGAGGCGATGGTGCTCGCCCGCGCGATCGCCGGGCGCAACCCGGACGCGGTCCGCGCCGCCAAGCGGCTCGCCAATCTCGAGGGGGAAGCCGGGACGATCCTCGCGGTCGAGAGCCTCGAGCAGGCCGGGCTGCTGCGCTCGCCCAACCAAGTCGAGGCGGTCATGGCCAATATGGAGAAGCGCGCGCCGCGCTTCAGCGACTGACGCCGATCGCGTCGACGCGGCCGGGACGGAAGCGAGACCAAGAATCTGAAACGGGATGAGGATGCCATGCGCGAAGCTGTGATCGTCTCGACCGCACGTACCGGGATCGGCAAGGCGGGGCGCGGCTATTTCAACGACACCGAGGCGCCGGTGCTCGCCGCGCATGTGATGAACGCGGCGGTCGCGCGCGCCGGAATCGATCCCGCGCGGATCGACGACGTGTTCTTCGGGCTGGGCAACCAGTGGGGCACGCAGGGCGGCAACATGGCGCGGCTCGCCCTGTTCGCCGCCGGCATCCCCAACAGCGTCCCCGCCTTCAGCCTCGACCGCAAATGCGGATCGGGGCTGACCGCGATCGCGCTCGCCGCGCGCTCGATCATGACCGACGAGATCGACGTCGCGCTGGCGGGCGGGATGGAGTCGATCAGCTTCACGATGAAGAACCCGCCGCGCCACATCAACGAATCGGTCACCCGGCGCGAGCCCGCCGCCTATGTCCCGATGATCGAGACCGCCGAGATCGTCGCCGAGCGCTATGGGATCACCCGCGCGGCGCAGGACGAATTCGCCGCAACCAGCCAGCAGCGCGCCGCGGCCGGGCTCGCACGCGGCGCCTTCGCCGAGGAGATCGCGCCGATCACGGTGGAAAAGGCGCTGTTCGACAAGCAGGGCAATCGCACCGGCAGCGAGACAGTGACGGTCACGCAGGACGAAGGCATCCGTGCCGGCACCACCGAGGAGGTGCTCGCCACGCTCAAGCCCGTCTGGAAGGACGGCCAGTTCATCGCCGAGGGCCGCCACGTCACCGCCGGCAATGCCAGCCAGCTCTCCGACGGCGCCGCCGCCCAGATCCTGATGGACCGCGCCGCCGCCGAGGCCGAGGGCAAGGAGATCCTCGGCATCTATCGCGGTTTCCAGGTCGCGGGCTGCGATCCCGACGAGATGGGGATCGGCCCCGTCTTCGCCGTCCCCAAGCTGCTCGCCCGCGCCGGCCTCACCGTGGCGGACATCGGCCTGTGGGAGATCAACGAGGCGTTCGCGAGCCAGTGCCTCCATTGCCGCGACACGCTGGGGATCGATCCCGAGAAGCTCAACGTCAATGGCGGCGCGATCGCGATCGGCCATCCCTTCGGCATGACCGGTAGCCGGCTGGCCGGCCACGCGCTGATCGAGGGACGCAAGCGCGGCGCGCGCTACGTTGTCGTCTCGATGTGCACCGCCGGCGGCATGGGCGCGGCGGGGCTGTTCGAGATTCCCTAGCTCACAGCCCCACCGCCCGGGCCGCCCGCGCCTCGGCTTCGGCGTGGAGCGCCCAGAAATTGGCGACATGCTCGCCGGCCAGGCGCTTCTGGAGCACGTCGAGATGCGCGCCCCAGCCACCGCCGAAGTTGCGCGCGTCCTCGGGCCCGCGCAGGCGGACATGGGTGAGCGTCAGGCGCGTGCGGCCGGCGCCTGCCTCGGCGAGCTCGATCGTCACTTCGCCGGCATCGCCGCCGGACCAGGTGAAGGCGAGCAGATGCGGCGGCTCGATCCGCGTGATCGTCTCCGCCCAGGCCTTGCCCTTGTTGACCGCATAGCGCTCGGGCATCGCCACCTCCTCGTCCGACAGGGCGTCGTGATCGAAGGTCAGGCCGAGCTTGCCGCCGGCGCGTGGCTCGGTCGGGCCGCCCATGAACCAGCGGGCGCGCAGCTCCGGATCGACCAGATATTGCCAGACGGTCTCGACCGGCGCGGCGAGGTCGCGTTCGAAGCGCAGCATCTCGGGGGTGATCGTGTCGGCGGCGAGCGTGTCAGCCATGGTGCTTCTCCAGGTTGCGGTCCAGGGTCTCGAGGATCATCGTCCAGCCCCGCCGGACCGGATCGGCATAGCTTGCCCATTCGGGCGGAATCTCATGGGTGAGGCGGAGCGTGCAGCCGCCGGGCGCGGGCGCGATGTCGAGCGTGACGCGCGACCATTCGTCCTCGGTGGTTCCAGGGCCCCGGAACAGGAAGGCGAGGCGGCGCGGCCGCTCGATCTCCTCGAACCGGCCGTGATGCTCGGCGTCGCCGTCCGGGCGGCGATCGACGACCAGGAAGCGGCCGCCGACACGAGGCTCGATGTCGCAACGGACGATCTCGCCGTCGGGCGTAGCGAAGAGGAAGCGCGCGGCCTCCGCAGGGTCGAGCCACGCGTCGAAGACACGCTCGGGCGGCGCGGGAAGGCTGCGCGTGACGGTGACGATGGCCGGCGCGTTCATGCGAGGTTGACCTGCCAGGAGATGCCGAACCGGTCGTTGACCCAGGCGAAGCGGGTGCTCCAGCCATAATCGTCCGGCGGCATCAGCACGCCGCCACCCTCGGACAACGCCGCGAACAGCCGGTCGAACTCGGCATGGTCTTCGACGTCGAGGAAGAAGGACCAGGAGGGCGTGAAATCGAAGCCATGGGTGACGAAGCTGTCGTGCGCCATCACCTTCTGGCCGGCGATCACGGCCTGGGCGCGCAGGATCGTGCCCTCGGGCCCGGGTCCTTCGGGGCCGAAGAGCTCGCAGGATTGGATGCGACTGCCGGGGACCGCCGTGACATAGAAATCGAGCGCGGCCCTGGCCTTGCCGCCCTGGAACATCAGGAAGGGAGTCGCCGCGGTCATGCCGCACCCCCGCGTTCGTCCACCAGGGGAATGAAGCCGCCATAGATCATGCGCTTGGGGTCCATGACGTCGGCATCGGCCGGATCGGGCGCGAGCCGCGGATCGGCGGCGATCTTCTCGTTGGCGGCGTCGCGCGCTTGCTTCGACGGCCATTCGACCCAGGAGAAGACGACCGTCTCGCCTTCCTGGAGCGCGACCGCACGCTTGAGATCGGTCCGCTCGCCGTCGGGCACATCGTCGCCCCAATTCTCGACCACCCGCAGCGCGCCATGTTCGATGAAGATCTTCGCGACGCTCGCGGCCATCGCGCGGAACCGCTCGCGATTGGCGCTCGGCACCGCGAGCACGAAACCGTCGACATAGCTCATTCGGGCTTCTCCCTGGCCTGGTCCGCGACGATCAGCGCCTCGAGCCGGTCGAGGCGGACCGTCCAGAACTTCTCCCACTGGCGGAGCCAGCGATCGGCCTCGGCGAGCGGATCGGGCTTCAGCGCACACATATAGCTGCGGCCGACCTTGCGCCGCGCGACGAGGCCGGCGCCCTCGAGCACCTTCACATGCTTGGCGGCGCCCGCGAAGCTCATCGCGAAGGGTTCGGCGAGTTCCCCGATCGATTTCTCGCCCAAGGCGAGATGCGCGAGCATGCCGCGCCGCGTTGGATCGGCGAGCGCGTGGAAAGTGGTGTCGAGTCGATGTTCAACCATGTGGTTGAATATGGAGTGGCGCCGCTCGACAGTCAACCGATCGGTTGAATAATTTTCCGCGGATTTCTGCGGTTGCTCGGAAGGGAAGTTGTCGAAGTTGACACG
>CBIFVW010000088.1:0-13279 GCA_966186155.1 uncultured Sphingomonas sp. | reverse complement strand
CGAGGCCGAGGCCTTCGCGAACGCCAATGTGATGGCGACTCCGCTCCGCCAGGCGCCCTATCAGACGATCGGCAGCCTGATGATCGAGGTGCCCGACCTCGATCCGGCTACGGTGTCGGGATATCGCCGGTCGCTCGACATCGACGCGGCGATCGCCGAGACCGAGTTCGCCGCCGCCGGCGTGACCTATCGGCGCAGCGTGGTCGCTTCGCCGGTGCACCAGGTGATCGCGGTGCGGCTGGCAGCCAGCCGGCGCGGCGCGCTACGCTGCCGCCTTTCGTTCACCTCGCCCGAG
Source organism: uncultured Sphingomonas sp. (assembly GCA_966186155.1). Lineage (GTDB taxonomy): Bacteria > Pseudomonadota > Alphaproteobacteria > Sphingomonadales > Sphingomonadaceae > Sphingomonas. Next base: position 12,984 of record CBIFVW010000088.1, on the reverse strand, counting down.
AAGCAGTGGGATGTGGCGGGCGCGGGCGACGACACGCTGATCCTGTCGGGCCGGGGCGATCCGCACGGCGCCATCGCCGGCGCGCTCCGCTTCGAGGCCCGGCTGCAAGCGCTGCCGAAGGGCGGACGCGTCTACGCCGACGGCAAGGCATTGGTGATCGAGGGCGCCGACGAAGTGCTGCTGCTGATCGCCATGGCGACCAGCTATCGCCGCTTCGACGATGTCGGCGGCGATCCGGCCGCGATCACCACCGCCCAGATCGCCGCCGCGCGGCCACTGGGCTTCGCGAGGATCGCCGCGGCCACCGCGGCGGAGCATCGCCGGCTGTTCCGCCGAGTGGCGATCGACCTCGGCACCAGCCCCGCGGCAGCGCTCCCGACCGACTTGCGGATCAAGCAATCCGAGACGGCTGACGATCCCGCGCTCGCTGCGCTTTATTTCGAATATGGCCGCTACCTGCTGATCTGCTCCTCGCGGCCGGGCAGCCAGCCCGCCAATCTCCAGGGCATCTGGAACGACAAGCCCAACCCGCCCTGGGGCGGCAAGTACACGGTCAACATCAACACCGAGATGAACTATTGGCCGGCCCAGCCGACCAACCTCGCGGAATGCGTCGAGCCGCTGATCCGCATGGTGCGCGAGATCGCGGTCACCGGCGCCCGCACCGCACGCGACATGTACGGCGCGCGGGGCTGGGTGTGCCACCACAACACCGATCTGTGGCGCGCCACCGCGCCGATCGACGGGGCGAAATACGGGCTATGGCCGACGGGCGGCGCGTGGCTCTGCACCCATCTCTGGGAACATTACGACTATCATCGCGACCGCGCCTATCTCGATTCGATCTATCCGATCCTCGAGGGCGCATCCTTGTTCTTCCTCGACACGCTGCAGACCGATCCGCGGACCGGTCATCTCGTCACCAACCCCTCGCTCTCGCCCGAGAACGGGCACGGCCATGGATCGTCGCTGGTCGAGGGGCCGACGATGGACATGCAGATCCTCCGCGACCTGTTCGACCAGACCATCGCGGCGGCGAAGATCCTCGGCAAGGAGGGCGCGCTCACCCGCCAGTTCGCCGAAGCGCGTGGCCGGCTGCTGCCGATGCAGGTCGGCAAGCAGGGGCAGCTCCAGGAATGGCCCCGGGACTGGGACGGCGACGCCGATGACATCCATCATCGCCATGTCTCGCATCTCTATGGCCTCTATCCGAGCCGGCAGATCGACGTGGAGCGGACGCCCGAGCTCGCCGCGGCGGCGAAGCGCTCGCTCGAGATCCGCGGCGACAAGGCGACCGGCTGGGCGACCGCGTGGCGGATCAACCTCTGGGCGCGGCTGCGCGACGGCGACCATGCGCACCGCATCCTGCGCTTCCTGCTCGGGCCCGAGCGCACCTATCCGAACATGTTCGACGCGCATCCGCCGTTCCAGATCGACGGCAATTTCGGCGGCGCGGCGGGGATCGCCGAGATGCTGGTGCAGAACCAGGCGGACCGGATCGACCTGCTTCCCGCGCTGCCTTCGGCCTGGCCGACGGGATCGATCACGGGCATCCGCACGCGCGGCGGCTGCACGGTCGATCTCGCCTGGCGTGAGGGGCGGCTCGAATGGGCGCGGATCCAGGGGACGCTTCCCGGCACCCGGACGGTCCATTGGGCGGGCCGCAAGCGCGCGGTGCGCATCGTGCCGGGCCGCGAGGTGCGGCTGACGGCGGCGGCGTTCGGCTAGGCGCCCGGCTGTTGCTCCGGCGTCCAGCCGAGCCGCGCCGAGATCCGATCGGCCGCGTCGCGCAGCACCAGCCGCGTCTCCTCGACGTCGAGGCGCTGCGACCCGTCGATCACCACCAGGAACGGAATGGTGAGCGCCGCCGCGACATGGCCGTCGAAGCCGAAGACGGGATAGCTGATGTCGGTGACGCCAGCGGTGCGCGCGCTGGGCTGCATCTCATAGCCCTGCATCCGCACCACCTCGAGCCGCTGCCGGAGCCGGTCGAGCGACATGGCGGCGGGGCGGGGGAGCGTGGCGAGCAGCGCCTCGCGCCGATCGGCGGCCATGAAGGCGAGGAGCACGTGCCCCGAGCAGCTGGTCGCGAGGTCGACATTGACGCCGAGCCGCATGCCGAAGCCGACCGGGCCCGTATTCTCCTGCCGCTGCACCACCATGCCGCGCCCTTCGCCGCGGACGACGAGATGGCAGGACTGGTTCGTCTCGACCGAGAGATCGTGCATGATCGGCGCCGCGACATGGCTCAGCTCCTGCGCGGGCGTGGCGCGGAACGCGACGTCGAGCATGCGGTAGGTCACGCTGTAGCGGTCGCTGCCCGGCTCCTTGCGCAGCCAGCGGCGGTTCTCCATGACGATGACGACGCGGAATATCTCGCTGATCGACCGGCCCAGGCGCTGCGCGATCTCGCTGATGGTGAGCCCCGTCGGCGCCGAGGCGAGCAGCTCCAATATGTCGATGCCCTTTTCCAGCGCCGGCGCGGAGTAGGAGCGGGTGCGGCCGTTCTCGCCGGTGCCGACGCTGTCTTTGGTGGCGTCCATGCCGGCGATGTACCCATGCGGCGGATCGAGCGCAACGCGCAGGATTGGGCTTGTCTCGATGCGGTGCTGTCGTTAAATTCCAAATATAAAAATCAATCTCATTAGTGCAGGGTTAGTGACGGATGCGGCAGGCGTATCGAGCAACGGAGGACCGCGCTTGACGCGATTGGCGGGAAAGCGCGCGCTGGTGACGGCGGCGGGGCAGGGGATCGGGCGTGCGATCCACGACGCGTTCGTGCGCGAGGGCGCGAGCGTGATCGCGGTGGATCGCGACGCGGCGCTGATCGCGGGGCTGTCGGACGGCGTCGCGCTCGACCTCACCGATCGCGCGGCGCTGGCGAAGCTGCCCGAGCGCACCGGCGCGATCGACATCCTCGTCAACGCCGCCGGCATCGTGCACGCGGGCGACATCCTGCGCTGCACCGAGGCGGAATGGGACGCCGCGTTCGAGCTCAACGTGAGTGCGATGTTCGTCGCGATCCAGGCCTATCTGCCGGGCATGATCGCGCGCGGCGGGGGATCGATCGTCAACATCGCCTCGGTCGCCTCGTCGCTGATCGGCGTACCGGGCCGCTTCGCCTATGGGGCGTCCAAGGGGGCGGTGATCGGCCTCACCAAGTCGGTCGCCGCGGATTTCGTGGCGCAGGGGATACGCTGCAACGCGATCTGCCCGGGCACGGTCGAGACGCCGTCGCTGCTCGATCGCGTGCGCGCCCAGGCCGAGCGCGAAGGGAAGGGCTATGAGGAGACGTACCGCGCCTTCGCCGAGCGCCAGCCGGTGAAGCGGCTCGGTCTGCCCGCGGAGATCGCCGCGCTCGCGGTCCATCTCGCTTCCGACGAAAGCGCCTTCACCACCGGCACCACGGCGGTGATCGACGGCGGGTGGACGGTGCTATGACGCGCATCACCGGCCTCCGCACCGCCGACATCCGCTTTCCGACCAGCCTCGAGCGGCACGGCTCGGACGCGATGAACCCCGATCCCGATTATTCGGCCGCCTATGTCGTCCTCGAGACCGACACGGGGCTGGAGGGGCATGGCCTCACCTTCACGATCGGGCGCGGCAACGAGATCTGCATCGCCGCGATCGAGGCGATGCGGCATCTCGTCGTCGGGCTCGACCTCGCCTGGATCCAGGCCGATCCGGCGCGCTTCTGGCGGCACGTGACCTCCGACAGCCAGCTGCGCTGGATCGGGCCCGACAAGGGCGCGATCCACCTCGCCACGGGCGCGGTGGTGAACGCGGTCTGGGACCTGTGGGCGAAGAGCGCGGGCAAGCCGCTGTGGCGGCTGATCGCCGACATGTCGCCCGAGGAGATCGTCCGCGCGGTCGACTTCCGTTACTTGACCGACTGCATCACCCCGGACGAGGCGCTCGCGCTGCTGCGCGACAAGGCGCCGGGCAAGGCCGCGCGGATCGCCACGCTCGAGGCCGAGGGCTATCCCTGCTACACCACTTCGGCGGGCTGGCTCGGCTATTCGGACGACAAGCTGCGCGCACTGGCGCGCCAGGCGGTCGCGGACGGCTTCCGGCACGTCAAGCTCAAGGTCGGCCGCGATCTCGAGGACGACATCCGCCGCCTGACCATCGCGCGCGAGGCGGTGGGCCCCGACGTCGAGCTGATGATCGACGCCAACCAGATCTGGGAAGTCGACCAGGCGATCGAATGGGTGAAGGCGCTGGCGTTCGCCCGGCCCTGGTTCATCGAGGAGCCGACCAGCCCCGACGACGTGCTGGGGCACCGCGCGATCCGGGACGGCGTGCACCCGGTCAAGGTCGCCACCGGCGAGATGTGCCAGAACCGCATCCTGTTCAAGCAGTTCATCATGACCGGCGCGATCGACGTGGTGCAGATCGACGCCTGCCGACTGGGCGGCGTCAACGAGATCCTCGCGGTGCTGCTGATGGCGGCGAAATACGACCTGCCGGTCTGTCCGCATGCGGGCGGGGTCGGATTGTGCGAATATGTGCAGCATCTGTCGATGATCGACTATGTCGCGATCTCCGGCACCCGGGAGGGACGCGTGATCGAATATGTCGACCATCTCCACGAGCATTTCGTCGATCCCTGCGTGATCCGCGGCGCGGCCTATGTGCCGCCGGCCCGGCCGGGCTTCTCGATCGAGATGAAGCCCGAATCGATCGAGCGCTACCGGCACCGCGCGCTGGAGCATGCGGCATGAACCTGGGCCTCGACGGCAAGGTCGTGATCGTCACTGGCGGCGCGAGCGGCATCGGCGCGGCGATCGCCACCGTGCTCGCCGAGGAGGGCGCGGTTCCGGTCATCTTCGATCGCGATCCCGTGGCGCGCGAGCTCGAGGCCGCGACCGCCGCGGTCTCGTACGAGCTCGACGTCAGCGACGACGCGGCATCGGCCGACGCGATCGACCAGGTCGCCCGGCGGTTCGGGCGGATCGACGGGCTGGTGAACAATGCCGGCGGCAATGACGGCGTCGATCTCGAGGCGGGCACGCCGGCCTTCCTCGAATCGGTGCGACGCAATCTCGTCCACCATTATGCGATGGCGCATCACTGCCTGCCGCATCTGAGGCGCGCGCGCGGCGCGATCGTGGGCATCGCGTCCAAGACCGCCGTGACCGGCCAGGGCGGCACCAGCGGCTATGTCGCGGCGAAGGGCGGCGTGCTCGGCCTCACCCGCGAATGGGCGGCGGCGCTCGCCAGGGACGGGATCCGCGTCAATGCCGTGGTGCCCGCCGAAGTGATGACGGCGTCGTACGAGCGCTATCTCGCGCGCTTCCCCGATCCCGATGCGGCGCTGGCGAAGATCCGCGGCCGCATCCCGCTCGGCCACCGCATGACCGAGCCGCGCGAGATCGCCGACACGGTGGTGTTCCTCCTGTCGCCCCGCGCCGGCCACACGACCGGGCAATGGGTGTTCGTCGACGGAGGCTATACGCATCTCGATCGCGCGCTCGACTGACGAAAAGAACAAGAGATGGGAGAGGTTGGAAATGGGGAATGGAGAGAGGCGCGTTTCCTACGCGCCGGCGATCGCGCTCACGGTTAGCCTGTTCTTCCTCTGGGGAGTCGCGAACAATCTCAACGACATCCTGATCGCGCAGTTCAAGAAGGCGTTCGTCCTGTCGGACTTCGGGACCAGCTTCGTCCAGCAGGTCTTCTATCTCGGCTATTTCCTGCTCGCGATCCCGGCTTCGTTCGTGATGCGCGCCAAGGGATACAAGGCGGCGATCGTCACCGGGCTGCTGCTCTACGGCGCCGGCGCGCTGCTCTTCTATCCCGCCGCGGCGGCGAGCCAGTACGGCTTGTTCCTCGTCGCCTTGTTCGTGATCGCCTCGGGCCTTGCCTTTCTCGAGACCTCGGCCAACCCGCTGATGACCGAGCTCGGCGATCCCGCCGGCGCGGCGCGGCGGATCAACTGGGCGCAGGCCGCCAACCCGCTCGGCGCGATCACCGGCATCCTGATCGGCCGAAACTTCATCCTTTCCGGCATCCATCACGACGAGGCCGCGCTCGCCGCCATGTCCGAGGCGCAGCGGCTGGACTATTACCGGATGGAGACGCTGGCGGTGCAGGGGCCGTATCTGCTGCTCGGCGTGATCGTGCTCGGCTTCGCGGTGGCGGCGATGCTGATCCGCTTCCCGACCGGCGAGATCCACCATGCCGAGGATACGCAGGGCCGCCGCTTCTCGGAGATCTTCGCACGTCCCCGGCTGCGGTTCGCGGCGCTGGCGCAATTCTTCTATGTCGGCGCGCAGGTCGGCGTGTGGAGCTTCACCATCCGCTATGCCCAGGCCAACGTGCCCGGCATCGGCGAGAAGGCCGCGGCGGACATGCTGTTCGTGTCGCTGGTGCTGTTCGCGGCAGGGCGTTTCGCCGGCACCGCGCTGATGACCCGCATAGCGCCCGCCATGCTGCTGGCCGGCTTCTCGATCGCCGCGCTGCTGCTCGCCGGCTTCGCCGGGATCGCGGGCGGCGAGGCGGGGCTCTATGCGCTGGTGGCGACGAGCTTCTTCATGTCGATCCAGTTCCCGACGATCTTCGCGCTGGGGGTGGAGGGACTCGGGCCGCTGCGCAAATGGGGCGCGTCGCTGATCGTCATGGCGATCATCGGCGGCGCGGCGCTCACCGGGCTGATGGGCTGGGTGTCCGACCGGACCAGCATCGCGGCGGCGATGCTCGTGCCCGCGGCCGCCTTCGCCGTGATCCTGAGCTTCGCGCTGAGCGCGCGCCGGCCCGCCGCGGCATGACCATGCGGGTGGTGGTCTGTCCCCGCCCGGGCGAGCTCGCGCTGGGCAGTCGCGCGCACCCGGAGCGCGGCCCCGGCGAAGTGCTGATCCGAGTCCGCCGGGTCGGCATGTGCGGGACCGACTACCACATCTTCCGCGGCACCCAGCCCTATCTCGCCTATCCGCGCGTGATGGGGCACGAGCTGGCCGGCGAAGTGGTCGAAGCCGACGAGGCGGGCCGCTTCGCGCCCGGGCAGAATGTGTGCGTGATGCCCTATCTCTCGTGCGGCGCCTGCATCGCCTGCCGCGCGGGCAAGACCAATTGCTGCACCGACATCGAAGTGCTCGGCGTGCACCGCGACGGCGGCCTCGCCGAATATCTGGCGCTCGACGCGCGCTTCGTGATCGACGCGAGCGGGCTCTCGCTCGAGGCGGCGGCGATGGTCGAGTTCCTCGCGATCGGCCGCCACGCCGTCGAGCGCGCGCGGATCGCCGCGGGGCAGCGCGCGCTGGTCGTCGGCGCCGGACCGATCGGCATGGCCGTGACGCTGTTCGCGAGGCTGCGCGGCGCGGCGGTGACCGTGGTCGACACCAATGCCGGGCGCACTCGCTTCTGCCTCGATCGCCTGGGCGCCGCGGCCGCCGCGACACCGGAGGACGACGTCCGGGCGCTGAGCGGCGGCGAGGGGTTCGACGCGGTGTTCGACGCCACCGGCAACCCGGCCGCGATGGAAGCGGGCTTCGCCCATGTCGCGCATGGCGGCTGCTATGTCCTTGTCTCGGTGGTCTCCGCCGATATCCGCTTCAGCGACCCCGAATTCCACAAGCGCGAGATGGCGTTGCTCGCCAGCCGCAATGCGACAAGGGACGATTTCGAGGCAGTGATCGCCGCGATCCGCGACGGCCAGGTGCCGGTGGCGGCGATGCACACGCACAGCGCGCGCCTGGACGAGCTGCCCGCCGCCTTTACCGGCTGGATGGCGCCCGAGTCCGGTGTCATCAAGGCGATCGTGGAGGTCTAACCGGATGCGCGTCGATGCCCATCAGCATTATTGGCGGATCGGCATGCACGGGCACGAATGGCCGACTCCCGACCTGCCCGCGATCCACCGCGACTTCCTGCCCGAAGACCTCGACCCGGAACGCGCGCGCTGCGGCATCGCGTCGACCGTGCTCGTCCAGTCGCAGCCTAGCGATGCCGACACCGACTGGCTGCTCGCGCTCGCCGCCGCGACGCCGTCGATCGGCGCGGTGGTCGGCTGGGCCGATTTTCGCGCGCCCGGCGCAGCCGGACGGATCGCCGCACTCGCCGGCCATGCCAAGCTCCGGGGCCTGCGCCCGATGCTGCAGGACCTCGCCCCGGACTGGATCCTCGATCCCGCCGCGGCCCCGGCGCTCGCGGCGATGGAGGCGCAGGCGCTGGTGTTCGACGCGCTGATCCGGCCGCAGCATCTTCCCGCGATCACGCGCCTGGCCGAAGCCTATCCCGCGCTCCGCATCGTCATCGATCATGGCGCCAAGCCCGCGATCGCGGCGGGGCTGCGCGAACCCTGGGCCACGGACATCGCTGCGGCGGCGCGGTTCTCCAACATCGCCTGCAAGCTCTCCGGCCTCGCCACCGAGGCGCGTGCCGGCTGGTCCGACGCGGACCTGCTCTTCTATGCCCGGCACCTCATGGCCTGCTTCGGGCCGGAGCGCCTCCTATGGGGAAGCGACTGGCCGGTGCTGCTGCTCGCCGGCGACTATGCCGGCTGGCTCGCGACCGCCGAGAGGCTCCTGCCGGCGCTTTCGCCCGCGGAGAAGGATGCCGTCTTCGGCGGCAACGCCGCGCGCATCTACCGCATCGGGAAGGACTGATGCCCGGCGCCGGCCTCAGCCGCCGCGGCTTTCTCGGCGCGGCGGGAGCGGGGGCCGCGGCGTGCTTCGTCCCTTCGACGCACGCCGCGCCGGTGCTCGCCGAGGTGCCGGACGAAGGCTGGCGCCTGTGGATCGACCGCGACGCGGCCTGGCGCGAGGACCGCATCCATTTGCCCGGCGAAGCCGATCTCGCCGCACTGCCGCGCAACCCGCCGACCGGCGGCTGGGACGCGCTGTGGAAGGCCGATGCGCTCCGCGTGACGCTGCCGACCACGGTGGAGGAGCATTTCTGGGGCGCGTTCGGCGAGCGGCCGTACACGGCCGACGAATATCGTTATGCCGAGGACGACCCGGTACCGCGGAACGGCGCCTATCGCGGCGTCTCCTGGTGGTATCGCGAGATCGACGTCCCCGCCTCCGCGGCGGGCAGGCGCGTGATGCTGCACATCCGCGGCGCGCGGCTCCGCGCGGAGATATTCCTCAACGAGCGGCTGGTCGGTTATTCGATCATGTCCGAGCTGCCGATCCATTGCGACCTGACCGCGGCGATGCGGCCCGGCGAGGCGAATCGGCTGGCGATCCGCATCACCAATCCCGGCGGCCGCTACGACTGGCGCGATTCGACCACGATGATGTGGGGCGCGGCCAAGCTGTTCGCATCGCACGGTTTCGGCGGGGTCGACCGCGGCATGACGCTGAGCGCGCATCCGCTCGACGCGCACATCGAGGACGCCTGGGTGCTCAACACCCCCGATCCGCACGTGGTGACCGCGCACATGCAGGTCCGCTTCGCCGAGCCGCCGCGCGACATCGCGAGGTTGCGCGGCAAGGCTTCGCTGGCGCTGGTCGGGGAGAAGGCGGCGGCGACGCTGGAGGATCTCAGGGTCGAAGGCACATTGGCCACCGCGGTCTTCCGCCTGCGCGCGCCCGACGCGAAGCTCTGGGACCTCGAGACGCCGCACCTCTACACGCTCCGCTTCGGCTGGGGCGAGGATTTGCGCCAGGTCCGGTTCGGCTTCCGCTGGTTCGCGCCAGAGGGCATCGGCACCGACGCGCTGCTCCGGCTCAACGGGCGGCGGATCAAGCTCTATTCGGCGATCTCCTGGGGCTATTGGGGCTATAACGGCCTGTGGCCGACGCCCGAGCTCGCGCGCCGCGAAGTCACGTCGGCGAAGGCGCTGGGGCTGAACTGCCTCCATTTCCACCGCAATGTCGGCAAGGAGGAAGTGCTCGCCGCGCAGGACGCGATGGGATTGCTGCGCGTTATGGAGCCCGGCGGCGGGCGCCACGCGATCGGGCGGGACCTGAAGCCGGGCGAAGCGCTATCCGAAGCCGACCGCTTCAGCCGCGACTTCATGGTGCGGAAATGCGTGGCGATGGCGAAGACCTTCCGCTCGCATCCGAGCCTCGTCCACTACACGCTGCAGAACGAGATCGCCGCCAACCTCGCCAATCCCGACGTCCAGGCGGTGCTGAAGGCGATCCACGACACCGATCCGAGCCGCGCGGTGATCCTCAACGACGGCTTTGTCGAGCGCGGCGCGGCGCAGGCGATGTATCTGCCGTACGACGATCACTACTATCGCTCGGACGCCGAGAAATGGGGCGGCTGGTGGGTCAACCACCAAGGCGCCGGCGATCAATGGTACGACCGGTTCTACCAGTCGAAGGAGAATTATATCCACCGGCAGACGGGCAAGCCCTTCATCGTCGAGTTCGGCGAGATGCAGGGCTGCGCGGTGGCGGACAACCATGCGGGGATGGTCGCCGACATCGAGGCGCGCGGCGGCAAGTCCTATGACCTCGAGGACCATCGCGCGGTGCTGCGCGCGACCGAGGCCTTTCTCGACAAATGGGGGTTCCGCAGGGCCTTTCCGACCGCGGAGAGCCTGTTCCTGTCGATCGGGCGCAAGGCTTATGACGCCTGGGAGAATTATTTCGAGAATATCCGCATCGGCGACGGCGTCGACATCGCCTGCGTCAGCGGCTGGGAGACCACGGCGATCGAGAATCATTCGGGGATCGTCGACAATCTGCGCCACTTCAAGGCCGATCCGGAGATCGTGCGGCGCGCGCTGCTGCCGGTCCGGCCCTGCGCCAAGCAGCGCGGGCTGGTGCATGCGGTGGGCGACACCGCCTCGCTCGACCTCTATCTGTTCAACGACACCGGCCGGCCCGCGCCCGGCGCGCTTCGGCTGTCGCTCGTCACGCCCGACGGACGCGAGCAGTGGCTCGGCACCTATCCGGTGCCTCCGCAAGCGCCCGACATCTTCTGCCACCTGGTCGCCGAGGGGGTCGGGGTGCCGCCTTTCGCATCGCCGGGCCCCCATCGTGTCCGTCTCGTGCATTCGGCGCTGCCGGAGGCCGGTTTCGAGCGCGAATTATGGGTGGTGAGCCCGGCGCAGGAGACGCGGCGCCGGCCGCGCATCGCGCTTTCGGGCATCGCCCAGTCGCTGCGCCGCGAGCTGCTGGCGATGTCCGATACCGGCTTCGAGGATTTCCGGCCGGGCACCCGCTACGACGGGATCATCGCCTCCGGCCTCGCGGCGGACGAGATCGCGCGGCGCCAGATCGGCGAGCAGACCGGGCTCGAGGCGCAGCCCAGGCCGGGCGACAAGCCCCGGCTGGTGCCGGGCGCGCTGCCCGCCGAGGTGCTGGCCGCGGTCGGGTCGGGTGTGCCTCTGCTCGCGCTGGTGCCGGAGGACGGACTCGCCGACGGCGTCGCCCGGCAGCTCTCCGGGCTCGGCCTGTTCCGCTATGAAGGGCAGGTGGGCAATCTCCGCGCGCCCTGGATGGGCAATTGGAACTATCTGCGCGCGCATCCCCTGTTCGAGGGCATCCCCGCCGACACCGCGACGAGCGTGCTCCACCAAGTCGAGGGGCAGCCCTCGAACGGACTGCTGGTCGACGGGGAGGGGGTGGAGATCATCGCCGCCTATAGCCGCGACCATGACCGCAGGAACGGCGCGGCGACGCTGATCGCACGGAAGGCGGGCATGCGGGCGCTGGTCCACCGCATGCCCGACATGGTAGCGCCGTTGCAGCGCCGATTCCTCGAGAACGCGGTGCGGTGGCTGGCTTCGGGCAAGTGAGGAAGAGGATGCGGATAGGAATTCTCGCACTGGCGGCACTCTGCGCGGTTCCCGGCGGCGTGGCGGCAGAAGTGATCGGCCACATGACACCGGCCGAGCCGATCACCGAGGCGCGCATCGCCACCCTGCCCGAAGGGGAGCGCGCCGCCTGGCTCGCCTATCTCGCGCGGTCGCGCGCGCTGCTGGCCGCCGACAAGGCCGCGCTCGCCGCCGAGCGCAAGGGCCTGGCCGTGGTGCCGCCGTCGCCGCCCACCGGGCCCTCGGGCGGGGCCGGCATGCCGGTCGATCGCTCCGCCGCCTGGTACGCCTCGCCCGAGGCGCGGCGCGTCGCGGACAATATCGTGAGCTTCCAGACCCCGGCGGGCGGCTGGGGCAAGAATGTCGATCGCCGCGAACCGGCACGGCTGCGCGGCCAGCATTATGTCCCGGTCGAGCATCTGCCGGCCTATGCCAAGGGCGACATCCAGGCGAGCGAGGACTGGAACTATGTCGGGACGATCGACAACAACGCGACCACGTCCGAGCTGCGCTTCCTCGCGCGCGTCCAGGCGCAGCTTCCGGGCGCCGAGGGCGAGCCCTATCGCGCGGCGTTCCTCAAGGGCGTGCGCTACCTGCTCGGGGCGCAATTCCCCAATGGCGGCTGGCCGCAGGTCTATCCGCTGCAGGGCGGCTATCACGACGCGCTGACCTATAACGACAATGCCGTCGGGCTGGTCGTGACGCTGCTCTCGCAAGTGGCGCAGCGGCAGGGCGACTATGCGTTCGTGCCCCAGGCGCTGGCCGACGCGGCCAAGGCGGCCTGCGACCGGGCGATCGCGGTCATCCTGAAGACCCAGGTGATCGTCGGCGGCAAGCGCACGATATGGGGCCAGCAGCACGACGCGCTGACGCTCGCGCCCGTCGGCGCGCGCAATTTCGAGCCCGCTGCGCTTTCCTCCGACGAAAGCGCCGACCTGCTGATCTTCCTGATGCGCCAGCCCGATCCCTCGCCCGAGATCGTCGCCGCGGTGCGCGACGGCATCGCCTGGCTCGAGGCGCGCGAGATCCGCGGCTATGCGTGGAAGAACGTCTCCCCGGCCGAGGGGCGCCTCCTGCTCGCCGATCCGGGCGCCAAGCCGATCTGGTCGCGCTATTACGACATCCGCACCTTCCGCCCGATCTTCGGCGATCGAGACAAGAGCATCCATGACGACGTCAACGCGCTGAGCCTCGAGCGGCGCAACGGCTATAGCTGGTTCAACGCCGGCCCGGCGAAGGCGCTGGCGGCCTACCGGAAATGGGAA